>LUJS01000041.1 GCA_001689495.1 Bacteroidales bacterium M8
GCTCCTTATTGTGTATATCACAAAAATTTGGTAACTTTGCATATAGACTCACGCCGTGCGTCTTCCGAGAGAGGAAGCGAGGCGGGAGGTAAAATAAAAGGCGTTTACTCGCGCTTTATTCTTGTTCAATAGAAAACCTGCCAGTTTTTAATTTACAACCAAGAATACTGCTAAAGTAGATGCTCACGGGTATGTCCATACCTATCCGGGCTCATTCCTTGCCTTATGGCATGGGGTGAGTTTGGGATGGCTGTATATACCGGCGTGAGTTTCTGGAAAAGCATGTTCGGTTGTAATGGTTTCCCTGGCAGGTACCACTATTGAAAGGATGTGCGAAGTACAGATTCTCACGTCTTTTTGTATAAACCTGCCAGACTTGTCGCGAGGAGAATCCGCGATTCTAATGAATCGCCATGAAAGCGACTGACCGACATAAGCTAATCGACCGCATCAACACCTTGGAGGGGTTGACCGACGATGAACGCTCTGCTCTTCTCGGACTTCTTCGCGAGCACAAGACCTACGGACTTGTGTGGGAAGATAAGCCCGAAGACGTTGAAGAACGTCTGCGCAACGAGCTTCCTGTACTAATCGAGGACAAGGAACGTGCATTGACTGATGCCGGTCCCGATGCTCCCAATCATATTCTTATCGAGGGCGACAACCTCGAAGCCCTTGCCACCCTCGCTTATACCCATGCAGGTAAAATCGACGTAATCTATATAGATCCGCCATATAACACCGGCAACGAGGATTTTGTATATAACGACAATTACGTTAATTCAGATGATGATTATAAACACTCTATGTGGCTCTCCTTTATGAAAAGGAGATTACGCATTGCTAAAAAACTGCTCTCTGATAGAGGTGTTATTTTCATTTCGATTGATGATAATGAAATAGCGAATCTTACATTACTCTGTAATGATAAGGAATTATTTGGAGAACATAATCATATAGCCACTATTTGTAGGCAAGCGATTAAAGGAGGTAGTC
Organism: Bacteroidales bacterium M8; assembly: GCA_001689495.1. GTDB lineage: Bacteria > Bacteroidota > Bacteroidia > Bacteroidales > Muribaculaceae > Duncaniella. The sequence continues at coordinate 997 of LUJS01000041.1, forward strand.
GTGCAACCAATATAAAGACAGTACATGACTATATCCTAATCTATGCAAAGAGATTCGAGTCTCTAAATCAGTTCACAGGGGAAGAGAAGGAACAAATCTTATTAGAACTTTTTGATGAGAAAGGAGCATATACCAAAGGTCGAGAGTTGAATAAATGGGGTGCTGGTTCTCGCCGAGAAGACTCTCCATCCATGTGGTTCCCAATACAAGGTCCTAATGGGATTGAAGTATATCCAATTAGAAATGATGGTAGCGAAGGTAGATGGCGTTGGGGTAAGAAAAAGTTATCAAAAGCAGTTGCAGATAACGATGTCATTTTTGAGGTTAGAGAAAATGGTACATACATTGCATACGAGAAAGTAAGAAGCCAAAAAACGACCACAAAGCAGTTTAACACATGGTTTGGCGATAATTACATCAATGCCAAAGGCTCTGAAGCCGTTAAATCAATTTTTCAAACATTGATGTCGATATTTACTTATGCTAAACCAGTCGAACTAATAAAAGACCTTGTTTTCATGGCGAATTTCCCCAATGGGACTATTTTAGACTTTTTCGCAGGCTCTGGCACAACTTTACATGCTGTAATGCAACTCAACGCAGAAGATGGTGGTAACCGAACTTGTATTTTATGCCAAACTGTCGAAAAAGACAAAAATGGCGAGAATAGGCATATCTGCGAGAATGTTACCTACGAGCGTAACAAGCGTGTTATCGAGGGTTATACGAAACCTAACGGCGAAGAAGTTGCCGGACTTGCCAACAACAATCTACGCTATTATCGCACTGATTTTGTTGGTCGCAGCCGCTCCACCAAAAATATGCGCCGTTTGGTCCAGCTCTCCACTGATATGCTCTGCATCAAGGAAAACCTTTATGCCGAGAAAAAGTCTTTTGCCGGATTCCCGACTTACAAAAACATCTATCGCTATTTTGAGCACGGCGATAAGAAAATGCTCGTCATCTACGATGAACGATATGTTGATGAAATCGTCAAGATGACAGCTTCTGTGGAAACCGACTCGAAAATCAAGGTATATGTGTTCTCGCCAAGCGAAGACCCTTGGGAGGCAAGTTTCGAGCCGATCAGCGACAAGGTGGAACTTTGCGCTCTGCCCCAAGCAATCTACAACACTTATAAGCGAATACTGCCGAAGCATAGGCAGAAACCAATCGAGCCGACCGAGGAAGAAGATGCACTCGCCGGGGGCAATGATGATGAAATCGGTGGGCTGTTCAGTCAGGAAGGAGGCGACGAATGAAAACGCTTAAATACCAACAGGACGCTATAAGCGAGCTGACCGATAAAATTGTCAAGCTGCTTAATCTTGGCGGCTCACGTCGTAAGATCGTTTTCGAGGCCCCGACCGGAGCAGGTAAAACCGTTATGACTTGTCAGACGCTCGCTAACATTGTTGACGAGCTGCGCACACGCGGCGACAGCCGCTTCAAGGAGTGCGCCTTTATTTGGTTCGCGCCTCGAAAACTTCACCTCCAAAGCTACATGAGCCTCAAAGGTGCTTTCGGCGAAACCCGTAAGCTTACTCCTGTGATGTTCGACGAACTCGACCAAAGCGAGGGCATACAGCCGGGCGAGATTCTGTTCGTAAACTGGGAGAGTGTCAACAAGGAGAAGAACTTAATGGTGCGCGACAGCGAAAGCTCCGCGTCGCTCTATGAAATAACTCGACGCACACAGGAAGAGCTCGGCTTACCTATTGTCGCAGTGATTGACGAGGAACATATGTTCTGGTCGAACACTGCCGACAAAACAAAGGCGGTGCTTGAACGTATCAATCCCGCCGTGGAACTTCGCATATCGGCTACGCCTAAAACATCTCACCCCGACGAGCGCACAAAGGTTTATCGTCAGGACGTTATCAATGCCGAGATGATTAAAAAAGAGGTGGTGCTCAACCCCGAAATCGACATCAACGGCTCGGAGGACGAAATAGCCATGAACGAGCGATTGATTAAGGCCGCGCTCGAAAAGCGCAACCAAATCGCCGAGGCATATCAATCGCTGGGCATCAACATCAATCCGCTTCTGCTCATTCAGCTTCCCAACGACAAGAAGGAATCCATGACTACGGAAGATGAAAAGGTGGCGGAGCAGGTCAAGACCTACCTTAAATATATGTGCGACATCACCGAGGAAAACGGCAAGCTCGCCGTGTGGCTCTCTAACGAGAAGTCGAACCTAGACGGGCTTGAAAACCCTACCAATCTTGCACAGGTGCTTCTTTTCAAGGAAGCTATTGCTCTCGGCTGGGATTGCCCTCGTGCTGCCGTGCTACTTATTTTCCGCAAGTTGTCGAGCGACCAGTTCACCATTCAGACCGTCGGGCGCATACTCCGTATGCCGGAGCAAAAGCATTACCCCAATGAGTTGCTGAATGTTGGCTACGTCTATACCGACATTGCCAAAGATAAAATTGATATTGTAACCGCCGATGCCGGTTACATTTTGAGCGACACGATTACCGCACATCGTCGCTCTAATCTATGCAACGTATCGCTCAAAGCCGTATACTCAGAGCGACCGAATATTGAGCGTAACTATCTCGGTCCCGACTTCCGAAAAGTCCTCTATGACGAGGCTACCAATTTCTGGAAACTCGAACAGGGTGCCGGACTTTTCTCCATTGCCGAACTTGCCGCTATGCGTGGCGAAGATGAAGATTATCAGCCACTCCCCGAAACCGACGATTTAACTATCAACGAAAACCGCCGTCGCGTTCAAAACTCAATTCGCCTCGATGTCAAAACTATCAACATTGAAATCCCCAAGGACGTACATTTCCAAAATGAAGTGCAGACCTTGACGGTGGAACGTGCTAAGTTTGCCCGTACCACAGGCGAGATTGACGGCGTTTTCATTGCCTACATCGACGGCAAAGGTGGTCAGTTTGAGCGCAAAGGGCGCACCGATAAAATAGCAAGCTTCCTTACAGAGCTTATAGCCGACTTCTTCGGCATCTATGAAACAGACGCGAAGAAAGTTGTACTCTATCACGAAAACCGCCCCAAGTTCGACAGGCTTCTTGAAACAGCTCTTGAAAAGTATGCCCGCAAACGTCAAGTCGCTGCCGCGAAAGCCGCTGCCGCTCGCGTCTATAAAGAACACGATTGGGAAGTGCCTGAACAGCGCGTATATGATGCGGAAACCAACCAAGTCGCCCCCGCTGAAAACCACGCACTTCTACCGTTCATTCAGCTTAATGCCGCCTCAAATCCCGAAAAGGAATTTGTCAAATTCCTTGAAGCCAATACACAGTATATTGACTGGTGGTATAAAAACGGCGATAATGGTAAAGCCAATTACGCCATTGAATACCACAAAGGGCAAGGTGGCGAAAAGGCGCTTTTTTATGTGGACTTCGTTATCCGCATGAAAAACGGACACATCTATCTTTTCGACACAAAGAGTGCGGGAAGCGATATGTTTGCCGCTGACAAACATAATGCCCTGCTTGAATACATTAAGGAGAATAGCACCGCCGAGCAACCGCTCGCCGGTGGAGTTATCTTGCAGCAAGGCTCGAACTGGCTTTACTCACCGCTGCCTATCGAAAACACCACCGATACATTGAACTGGAACAGTTTCTATCCACAACAAGCGTAAGATATGAGCAATAAAGGAATTGACCAAAAATTCGTTCATTATGGCATACGCCGCGACGACCTCTCTATGATTGAGGCCATCTGCGATGCCGAACAGATAGACTTCGACTGGTTGAGCGAGGAAATCTTGAAAGCCTATCACGCTAAAAAAGTTGACGTGATAGAAATAGATGATGCCACTACAGAAGATATTATCCGTGCGGCGATTCAGAAAATCAAACAATAAATTTCTTCGCCATGCTTATTCAGAGAATCAAAGTCAGCAACTACAAGACATATCTTGACCTCGACCTCGATTTGACCGTTGACGAGGAACGCCCCATTATCCTTATTGGCGGCTCTAACGGTGGCGGTAAAACCACCTTGTTCGAGGCTATCAGCGGTGCGCTCTACGGCCTCAAAATCGAGAACCGCGACCACTTTATGGAGCTTGTCAATCAAGGTGCCGTCGGACAAGTGAAGCCCGAAATCTGCTTGCAGATTACTTTCAGTGGCAAGGTACTCGGACAGGAGCAAAAGTATATCCTTAAACGCACATACGTTCTCAACCCAGCCGGGAAACCGCTCGAAAGCGTTAGTCTGAACATGAACGGAAATATGTTTGTGTACGGCACTATGACCGCACCCAAAGAGCGTATAAAGAACGAGCAGGAGGTTAACAAGATTATCAAGGCTAATCTTCCCCAGGAGTTGAGCCAGTATTTCTTGTTTGACGCCATGCAGTCGAGCGAACTTCTCAAAAAGAATGTGTTCGCCCAGACCATTCGCGACAACTTCGAGAATGTGCTCGGCTTCAAGAAATACCTCCAACTCAAACGTGCTGCCGAGAAATTGCAGCAAGAGTGGGCGCAACAGCGACTGCAAGCTGAACAGGAAGCTGCCGAGTATAACGAACTCATCAGCCAAAAGGATAAATTCACTGCCGACCTAAACGCTTGCATCGCCGAACAAGATGCCCTATATAAGTATCTCACCTCCATGGAAACCGAATATCACAAAGCGAAAGAGGGCGCGCAGCAAAGTGCCGCGCTCAATAAGCGCATTGTTGATATTACGGCAAAGATTGATGATATAGTTCGCCGTGCAGCTTCTTACGCCGAGGACATAAAGGGTTTTATGGAAAACATCGAAATCAATGTTTTCCTTCCTAAAATGGCGGCTAATCTCTCCGTGGAGATTAACAATATTCTTCGGATCAAGGACGAACTCGCCAATTCGAGCACCGGCGCGTATCCGTTGGAAACGCTTCGCGACGTTACCGCAAAGATAATCGACTACCTCAAAGAGTTGTCGCTTTGCTCGCCCGAAGTTGACGAGGAAAACGTGGTGAAACACATGGTCGCCATGCAGAACACCACCAACCGCCAAGACCCGTTTGATTATCTCGACAATGCCGAGATTGCCGCCTTGAAGTCGCTCGTGAACCGTGGTGCCAACAATCAGTTTGTTGCCCTCTACCGTCAGCGGCAGGATCTCGAAGTGCTTCTCGCAACTATCGAGGAATTGCGCACCGAGAAAAACAACCTCGAACAGACCCGCGCAGGTGGCAATGAGTTTATTATCTCTAACTACGAGGAAAGTCAGCGCAAACTCAACAAAGCCAAGATTGCCGAGGGGCAGCTCAAACAGGAGATTCAAAAACTCGACAACCGCATACATCGCTATGATGTGCAGATTCAGCAAGAACCGGATTTGAAATATGATACTCTCGTCAAGCTCAAACCGTTCTTTGAGAAAGTTGCCGATAGTCTGCTCAAAAAGAAAAAGGCGCAGATTGAAAGCGAAATGCAACAGCAGCTCAACCGCTTGCTCGTGTCATACAAAGGACACATAGGGCGTGTGGAGTTGAGCGACAGCATGGAAAACTTCAATATTAGAATTTTCCATACGAAAGGAAACCAAATCTCGCTAAATCAGCTTAACGCAGCCTCGAAGCAAATTTTTATTCAGGTGCTCCTGAAAGTACTGCGCAACCTTGGTGATTACAATCCTCCCGTAATGATTGATACAGTGATGGGTGTGCTCGACAATGAGAGCCGCGAGATGCTTTTCGAGGAATATTTCCCGAACCTTGCCGAGCAGACAATCCTCCTTTGCACCACCTCGGAGGTGCGCCCCGACAGCGACTATAAAAAGCTCGAAGCCTTCATATCAAAGACATTCACGCTTCATCGCGACGTAGAGGAACAGAGGACTACCGTCAGCGACGGTTATTTTGGAATCGAACTAAACCAGTAACGCTATGCCACTACAATTTGGAGATATATACGTTCCCGAAAACTTCAACTCGGAGTTTGCGCCGCTCAAAGAAAAGATTGAATCGCTTATCAATCTTTCGCGCTCCGCAGGCAATGAGCGTCGCTATGCAATTCCCAACAATAAGCTGATGCGTATCTGTTTGCTCGTGGGTCTTTCGACACCCGGCAAACGCTATGAAGCCATCGTGGAAACCATGAAGCTACAAACCGGCAACCGCTTTGTGCCGAGCTTCTTCACGCATCAGGAATTATCGCCGCTTTACTCGGCTCTTATCAAGTTACGCTACCACGATTCTTCTCTCGACCTGTCAAACAATCGTGTGCTATCGCGTATAATTGGTGCAGAAATGTGTCGTGGTCGCGACCTGCTTCTATCCGACAATAATCTCGAAAACTATCTTTTCTCACAAGGTGGACGCGCTGCGCTTGCAAAAGATATACCCGCCCTCAATCTGCTTATCGGCAACTATGGCGATGCGGAAATGGAAGCGACACTCGACATCAACAGTCGGGCGATTACCAATGCTCAAATTATTATTGCAGGTGCAACAGGCTCCGGCAAAACTAATTTGCTCGCCGTGCTGATGCAGCAGATTCGCGCTCTTTCCTCGGAAAGCAGCTACCCTGTAAACTTCCTCCTGTTTGACTACAAGGGCGAGTTCAGCGATATTCAGAATAATCACTGGCTATCAAACTTCGATGTTGACCGCTCTTGCATACTCGACCCGATAGAGCGACCGCTGCCGTTCACTCCTTTTAAGGACTTCACTAACCGCCCAATCAACGAGATAAACCTGTATTCTACTGAAATGGCTACGGCTCTTGCGTCGCTCGACCGCCTTTCGCCAAGCTCAAATATGAGCAATCGTTTGAGCGAGGCTATCGTGGAATGTTACAAACTAACCAACGGTGCGCCTATAACATTCACCGATATGCTCAGAGAATACCAGGCGCGAATGAAAGACCCCGACAAGGACGATTCTATCTCGTCGATTCTTAAACAGCTCGACCGTGCCAACATTTTTGACACGGAGGATAAGGCAGACCTTGTCGGCGACAGCTTCATCGTTAAGATGGACGGTTATCCAAAGGACGGCCCGATAGCAAAAGCCATCGTGTACTTCCTTATGTCGAAACTCAACAACATCTATGAACAGCTCGATAAGCAAGCCGTCAACGACGATGTTGTGCAGATTCGCCACTTCTCAATTATCGACGAGGCTCACTATATGTTGAGTTTCGACAACCGTCCGCTCCGCAACCTTATTGCGGTAGGTCGCAATAAGGGATTGTCTATTATTCTCGCTACGCAGAATATGGCTGACTTCAAAAACAAGGGCTTTGACTTCTACGCCAACGCGCAGTACCCCTTGATTATGAAGCAGCAGACAATCGACGACAAGGTTATCAAAGACCTTTTCGGCGTAAGCGGCACGGAACTGCAAGAGATCCGCACCGCTATTGCAGGTCTGCAAAAGGGCGAGCTTATCATAAAAGACCAGATGGCTTTTGCCCTCGGCATGGGTAGCAAATACAAAAAAATCAACGTAACCCACCTGATATGAACGTAGAAGACGCAGCTAATCCAATCGTTGAATTTTTCCATAAATTATTAGGTCGTAATTTATGGATTTTGCCTACTGCATTATCAATTTCATCTTGGTTCATTTATAATAAGGATGAATCTCGTTGGTATATGCTTTTTTGCGCTATACTTTTTGGTCTTATAACAGTCCTTTATGTTATTGTCTGCATATGTTCGTTTATCCGTCGTAAATATGTAAGTCATTGTGAAGAAAAAGAAGCAGAAGAAATTAGGCTTAAAAAAATTGAAGTTGCCAAAATAAATAAAAGGAATGAAAACGAACAATATGCATCTCGCATTTGGAAATTAGTAAGCCATGCTGATAATGATAAAATCAGTGTTGCTACATTACTTCTTTCTTGTGAAATGTTTGACAACAACAAGCATATTCGGTTTGTACCATTCCCAAAAGACAATAACAGATATTCTGATGAACAAATTAAAATCAATGCCTTTTGTGAAATAAGTTATTATTTCACGTATAACAACTCTTCATATTCTACGATTGAACTAATTGAACGAGAGCAATGTCGAGAGGGCATTTACTTCCATATCGAGCCGTATTTCTACCTACTACTTGAAAACTATCTTAACAATAATCGATGGGAAAAAGGTCGCTTTGACATAGCATGGCGTTGCGGCACCGCCGCCGCGCTTTCGTGAATCAAGCCCAAGGTCTTGACCGTCCGGCTTCAATCGCATAACGCATTATGAACGAATACGACGATTTAAATATATATAACGGTGATGCCGTTCACGATATGGAGGTCGATTTCGACTTCCACATCAACACTGGCGAACTGCCCGAATGTTTCGAGGACACCAACATCGAAACATTTATAGACAGCTTAAACGATTTGGATTAACGTAAAACAATTATAGCATGAAAAAACATCTTCTTACACTTCTTCTTTGCTGCTTCGCCATTTGTGGCTTCGCGCAAGAACACCTCTCGTTCAAGGGTATTCCTATCGAGGGCAGTATGACCGCTTTCTGCCAAAAGCTGAAAGCAAAAGGCTTCACACAAATGGGTCGCGATAAAAACATAACTATGTTCACAGGCGACTTTACAGGTCGTCAGGCAACCGTTGGCGTGGGTGCTTCCGATGATGGTAAAAACGTATTCTCCGTTATCGTGTTGTTTGACCCAAGCGGAGAGTGGAATACACTTGTAAACACTTATGACTATTACAAAGACCTCTATACTCGAAAGTATGGAGAACCGGCAGCTTGTAGAGAAAATAACCCTGCTCACTCTGATTCTAACACCGCGCTTATGGCAGAAGTACACCAAGGCACTGTTGTCTATGGTAGCGCGTGGGAAGTGCCGGGCGGAGATATTCAGCTTTCGATTGAAAAATCTTCGGGTGTGTACCAGGGCATGGTTATGATTCGTTACCGTGATTCTCAAAATGTAGAGGCTAAAATTCAGAATGATTTAGACGATATTTAAGTGATGGAGTTGCGGCACCGCCGCCGCGCTTTCGTAAATCAAGCCCAAGGTCTTGACCATCCGGCTTCAATCGCATAACTCATAAATTATAAATATAACAGACAATGAGAAACATTCTTTATTTATTATTGATTGCTCTTGTCCCTGCGCTGTTCAGCTGTGGAGGTAATTCTACTAATGGTGAGAACAGCTCTAATGACAATGATTCAATCAGCAGTACCCAAGAGGCAGATTCATTAGCTGCTTTAATCCAAACATTGGATAGCATCAGCAACAGCGGCTCGTTGGTACATTATGACATTTACAAGATTGGCAAACTTAAAGGTATAGAAATCTCCGTTCAAAAAGTGGCAGTTGATACCACTAATATCTCATATATCAATTTGAGAAAAGATTGCGGAGGCGAATACTATTATTCTTGGGAAGATGCTATGATTTTCTCAAAAGAGTTACCATCATTGTACTCCGCTATTTCCACAATCAAGAGTAATCTCGGAAGGACTGTCGACCATGAAGAACGATATGCCTACGTTACGAAAGATAACATTGCGTTACTTGCTTCTTGTGAATCTGGAAATAATTGGTCGACACGGTTTTCCGTTGATTCTCGAAAGTCCAACTCTGTCGTTAATTTGAGTTCTTCTGAAATCGAAACTCTGCTCGACCTTATTAAAAAAGCGGAAACCAAACTTAAAGAAGTAGAATAGTTTTGGAGTTGCGGCTCCGCTGCCGCGCTTTCGTGAACGGAGATTATAATCTCCGCCGTCCGGCTTCAATCGCATGACTCATACAGCGAGCCTCGGCACCAACTTTTGGTTGGATCCGAGGCTCGCTTTCTACCTCGACTTTTTTGTGTTATAGTCTAATGTTCATAATGATTTCGAGGACTTCATTCAGTTTGTCTGTCGGGAGCCGCTTGATATATTCGGCACGGGCGTCGAGATTGCCCCTGATGTGAGCGAGGACTGCAAGGTGAGCATTGACCGATGCTGTATCGCCCTCAAACAATTCCAGATATGCCTCACGCGTCGGTATGCCAAGGAGCATGCGCTCATCATCTGTGACCGCGTGGTCGAAAACCGTTTCAACTCCATGATGTTGTCCGTTGTTGAGCAGACTCATCTTCTCCCTCTTGCTTTCATCATCAAACTTGACATATTTCATCATCATGTCGGCGGTAGTATGACCTGTGACTGCGCGAATATCCTCCGGCGACATACCTTTGCGCAAGCACATAGTTACGAATGTACGCCGGGCCACGTGGGATGTCAGCAGCTCATATTTAGGACGCGCCTCTCTTGTTTTCTCACGACCACATTGACGTTCTGTAATCCAATCACCAGTCATTCCGGCAAGTTTACCAACTTCTTTTAATTGCTCATTGTATTTTTGGTTTGTTATCCGAGGGAATATATAAGGATCTTGTTCGTCCGGAGCTTTAGGGTACTTAGACAATATCATCATTGCTTCATTGGCAAGGGCAAAACGTTGGCGTTTGTTAGTCTTCTTTGATATGACATCAAGAATATCGCCATCGATATTTGACCAACGAAGGTTCATGACATCTGAAAATCTAAGGCCTGTATAACAAGCGAAAACAAAGACATTCCTTGTTCTGTCTATAGCCTTTCTTCCCGTTGGAAAAATCATAATCGCTTGGAGCTCCTCTGGAGTAAGCGCATAAAGATTAATGGTACTATCAGCTTTCGTCTCATCTCTGAACCGCTGCTGGTATGCTTGATAAGCATTGTTTTTATTATACCCCTTTTTTGTAGCCCAATTAAGGAATGTCTTTATATCCATCATTGATTTATGGGTATAATTGTTCGATAGTCCTTTACCTATTAAAGAGAGTTCGAATTTTGCGAGAAACTCGTCATTGATATCTTCAAAATAAATACCGCTCCGAAATTCCTTCAGATGTCGGAGCATAGTCTTATGCTTTGTGAGTGTGCCTTTACTCCACTGGGCAGTAGCCGGAGTTTCATTAATCTCCCTTTCCCTTTCGTCAATCAATAACTGATAGACCTCTGCAACTGTGAGTCGAGAGGACTTCTCTTCGTTAAGTATTGCCTTAATAGTTTCCTTTATGATTGTTGGAGAGACTTCTTCACCACGAAGTTCAAGCTGGTTGAAAGCCTCATGTATTGCTGATTCTACTTTAACGATACGCGTATTGATTTCAGTAGCAGAAATTCCATCATTGTTAAAGTTGTTTTTCTTTACTCGTTGTGATTCCTGATCCCATTTTGACGGTTGAAGTCTGTAACCGATGTAATACCATACTCGCTTTCCACTAAAAGTGATGTCTGCGTTTATCGGCATCTCATCCGAATCGGTTTTACCCTTTCGCTTTTCTATGCGGAAATTAATTCTATGCTTGTATTTGTCCATGATTGAATCATTGAGGTGATACCATAATTAAACCATACAAAATTACATACAATTTCTCATTCAACCAAGGATAATCTGCTTATTTTCATTTTACCCGTCTAATCATATAAAATACTGATATATAGCGATTACAAAGTATTAAATGAGTCTTAATAAATCCATATTTTATTAATAGTTCATATCTCGTCCTCTCCGCCACCGGAAGAAAGACAGGTACACCACCTGCCTTTCTTTTTTATTCTATTGACTGATAGAAAGTTGCGGTCGTCAACTTTTCTTGAGACAGTAGCCATTGTGAGGGTCGTTGTGTAAGTTTCGTGCATTTTCCGATGTGAGTTCGGGATTATTCACACACTGTTTGCGGAACGATTTCACAATGGCTACCGATTTGTTAAAATCAGTTAACAACAATGGACACCCTTACTGCTCCTTGTGCTTGGGGAGGGTGAGGATGAATCTCGAGCCGTGGCCTGTGTAGGTGGTGTCGAGATACAGGTCGCCATCCAGTCTACGGGCTATGAGGCGCGAGATGGTGAGGCCAAGTCCGGCGCCCTGACTCTCGCGGTCCAGCTTGACAAACCGGTCGAAAATCTTCTCCTTGTTGTTGGGGTTGATGCCTATGCCGGTGTCGGTGACGCTGAACTCGACCGTGTTGCCGTCGGCACTCTCACAATATCCGAGGGTTATGGAGCCCTTGGGGGTAAACTTGGCCGCATTTATGAGCAGGTTGTTGAGTATCTGCTGCACTCTGGCGGCGTCGGTGAACAGGTCTACCCTGCCCGACGAGGTGTCCACGTTGAGCTTTACGCCGGGCGCCACGCGGTGACGTATGGCCTCGGCCGTGGCCATGCACAGGCTCTGCACGTTGACCACTTGGGCGTGTATGGGCATGGGAGACGATTCCATCTCGGAGAGGCGCAGCACGTCGTTGACGATGGTGGACAGCAGTTCGGCATTGAGCTCGAGCATGTCGGCAAATCGGGTTATGTGCTTCGTCCCGGAGGCTCCGGCGCAGTCGGCTATGAGCCTCGAGTACTCGGTTATGGCCTGCAGGGGCACCTTGACCTCATAGCTCATGTTCTTTATGAAGTCGCTCTTCAGGTTGTTGGCCTTCTCGGCCAGCGCCCTCGCACGCACCGACTCCTCGCGCGACACCATCAGGCTCTCGCTCTCGGCCTTGAGCTGTTCGTTGCTCTTGGCCAGCGAGGCGGCAAGGTCACGGTTCTTGCGCGACTTGCCCAGCAGAAGTATCACCAGCACCACCAGCACCACCAGAGCGATGCCCGAGAGGATTATCAGGTATCTCTGCATGGCGGCCACGCCCTCGGCACGCTCCTTCTCGAGGCTGTCGAAATGATTGCGCATGTCATAGACGGCATAGGCCACCTGCAGCTCGCGGTACAGACCGCGGGCACGCTCCTGAAGCTCCTCCTCGAGTACGCTGGAATATCTTTTGGTCGCCTCGAGCAGCAGGTCCTTGTCGCCCATGGATTCGGCACACTGCATCAGGTAGTGCATCATTATGCGGGTCCTGTTCGGGGGTATCTGGGCCGACTGTATCAGATGGGCGGCCTTGTGCCAGTCATTCTTCCACAGCGAGTAATAGATGTCGGGAGCAGGATACCTGTTGTAGCTGGCCTTGATTGCGGGGTCGGTCTCTATATAGGCCATCGCCTTGCCGTAATAGTCCTCGATCTCGTATGGCGTGAGGTGCTCGAAGTTGGCCAGCAGGCGGGCATATATGGTATAGTATGTCGGGGCATAGTTCCTGAACACCCTGCCTTTGTCGTTGTAATATCTTCTGAGGCGGTTGATGTCGGTGAGCAGACGGCGGTCGGCGGCTATGGCCTTCTCGGGGTCAAGGCCGACGTAGGCCGAGGCGGCATGCACGTTATAGGCATTGCGTATGGAATAGGCCGACGTGGGGAGCTTCTTGACCAACGCTCCCAGCGAGTCCATGTAGACGCTGAGCAGCTCTGAGTTGGAGCCCTTCGACAGCACCATGCACATGCCGTGCAGTATCTGTATGCGGCGGTGTATGTCGTCTGAGTTGTTCTTGGACATCTCGTCGAGCAGGTCGGACAGGAAGGCCTTGCGGTCTTGCGAGTCACCGTACTTGCCGCGGCGCATGTTGTCCATCATGCGTATGAAAGTGAGGGTCTCCTCGCGGTCCTCGCTCTCGGGCCACTCGAGGGCCTTGATTCTCAACACCCTCAGCATCGAGTCGTCAGACATGTATCTGTTTGCCTGATTGCGCAGTATGTCGAGGGCGGTGACGGGGTCGTCGGCCCGGCAGGCAGTATAATAGAGCATCTTGCCTATGGGCGTGGACTGTGCGCGCGGGAAGAAGTCATACATGTTACCCAGAATGGGCACCGAGTCTGCCGCCGTCTGCGCTCTGGCAAGCTCGGCCTTGAGTGAGTCTTCGACAGCCTTGTGCGACGAGGCGGCCCATGACGGGACAGCCCCCAAGACAAGCGCGGTTATTATGGCCGGTATTCTTTTCATTTAAGGTCAGGTGTTTTTATGTCAGACATCGAGTTCGAGGCCCGGTCGCTCGACGACACGGATTATCTCGGCCGGCTCGTTGACGATATTGTCGGCATGGGCATCGCGCAGCTCCTTGGCCGGACGGAATCCCCAAGTCACGCCGCACGAGTCGACACATGCACGTCGGGCGGTCTCCATGTCCACGCCCGAGTCGCCAGTATATAGCACTTTGGACTTGCGCGTGGGCACCTTGCCGAGTATCTCGAACACTATCGAGGGGTCGGGCTTGACGGGCACGCCCTCTTTCTGCCCCTCTATGGCGCTCCACTCGATCTCGGGGAAATAGTGGGCGATCAGATGTTCGACGGCGGCCTGATACTTGTTGGATGCGACCGCCACCTTGACCCCCTTCTTCCTCAGCTCGACCAGCAGCTCGGGGATGCCCGGATAGGGCACCGTGGCGTCCGTGAGGTGGGCGTTGTAATATTCCTTGAAGTCCTCAAGCAGGGGCGCTATCACCTCGGGCGTACGCGCATCCTCGGGCAAGGCGCGCTCCATGAGCCTCATCACCCCCATGCCCACGAACATCGGGTATGACGCGAGCGAGTGCACGGGATAGCCCGCCTTGTGCAGCGCATAGTTGGTGGCGGTGCCGAGGTCGTCTATGGTGTTCAGCAGAGTGCCGTCGAGGTCGAATATCACAAGCTGTTTCATATTGTGTCTGTTTGCATTGTTGTCGTTTGAAGAGTGTCAGAACGGATAGCCTACCGAGAAATGGAGCGCCGTGTCACGTCCCCAGCGGGGATGTATCAGGGGCCATCTCTCCTGCCCCGAGGCGGGATTGTATGCCTTGATGCCGAGGTCGAGGCGCAGCAGGAAGTAGTTGAAGTCCATTCGCAGGCCGAGTCCGTAGGCCCAAGCGATCTCCTTCCAGAATGTCGAGAACCTGAAGAAGCCTCCGGGCTGGTTTTCGTAATTGTGTATTGTCCAGATGTTGCCGGCGTCGATGAAGGCTCCGGCCTCGAGAACCCAGAACAGCTTGGCCCTATACTCGACGCTGAGGTCGAGGCGGATGTCGCCGCACTGGTTGATGAAGTTGCTGATTGAGTTGTGAGAGTTGAAGCTGCCCGGTCCAAGCGTGCGCACGCTCCATCCGCGCACGCCGTTGGCGCCTCCGGCATAGAACCGCTTCTCGAACGGGAGCACCGACGAGTTGCCGTAGGGATAACCGATGCCACCCCCGACATGAAACGCCAGCGACTGCCTGTTGCTGAAGTTGCGGGTTATGGCATAGTCTACCTCGCCCTTGACATATTGCGAGAACTGCGTTCCGAAAACCTTATAGACGCCCCCGCGCTCGTGTCCGCCGAAGATCTTCTCGCCCAGATACAGCACGTTGCCGGCGGTCTCGGCCGAGGCTCGTATGGTATATACCACCGGTTGCAGGGCATAGCGCTTGTTGGTGGCCGAGGCGATGCGCTTGTTCGAGTGATAATAATGATACGACATGCTCATTATCAGGTGATCCTCATAGCTGTATCGCAGCAGCGGGTTGTCGGGCGCAATCTGGTCGAGGAAGTTGTTGGTGCGCTCGGGCAGGTAGACATAGTTGAGGTCAAGCAGGTCAAACTCGTGGCGGCGCGTGTTGGTGCGGTTGTGCCACTTGTATTTCCACGCCAGACCGGAGATGATTCGGGTGTACTCGGGGCGTTCCTGATAGTTGAACGACAGGGCGAACTCGGTTGCCACGTTCAGTCGTTTCTGCAGCGAGCTCTTGGCGAACGGGAACTCAAATCTCGGGAAAGTGATGCCGACCTCGCCCGCCCACTCGGTATAGCGGTCGTTGATAAGGCCGTTGAAGCTGCCCAAGAGGCTCTCGTAGTTCATGCGCAGGCGTGCCGTGAGCAACTGCGAGCCGCGCGCGAGGTTGCGGTGCTGATAGGTGGCACCGATGCCGAATCCCAGATCGCCCTCCGAGTTCGTGCCCTCGACATCGAATGTTATCGACTGCTTTTTGTTTCGGGCAAGTATTACATAGGCGTCAAGCATTCCCGGACCTGAGGGCACGAGGTCTATGTTGACCGACCTGAGTATTCCCAGCCTTGACAGGGCCTCATACGTACGGTCTACGTCGCGGGTGGTATAGAGCTGCCCCGGGGTCAGGAAACACTTCTCGTCGAGCACCGAGGGCTTGAGATAGTGGTCCTTGCCATAGAGTATGGTTATGTCGCCGTAGTTTACGGTATCGAGATCGACCTTGCGTATGTCTGCCGGAGTCAGCACCACGCCGCCAGCGGTGACAAACGTCACATTGCGGATGACGTACTTCTTGTGCGCCTGAATGGCATGGCCGACACTGTCGGCCTTGAGTCTTGGCGGACGGACAATGAGCGTCAGCCCCACCTCCTTTGAGTTCTCGGCGGTATCGGCGACGAAGGTTATGTACTCCTTGTTGAAATCATAGTAGCCGTGATTCTTCAGGAGCCTCGTCATCATCTGGCGCTCGGCATCGAGATTGTCCCTGTCGAACTTGTCGCCGGGACGCACGCTCAGCACCAGCGAATCGGACAGCAGTATCCTTGCCACCGCCGTGTCGGGTATGTCGTAGGCCACAGACGATATGCGGTGAGGCACGCCGGCACTGACCTTATAGTCGACCTCTATCTTCCTTTTGTCCGGCCGGAGTATGGTGTCGACCTTGACATCGGCGCCGAGATACCCCTTGTTTATCATTGCCAGCCTGAGCTGACGCACCGAGGCGTCTGTGAGGTCCTGACGGTAGATTACAGGTGCCTGCCCCATCCTGCGCACCCAGCGGTTATACCATTTGGTGGTGTCAGATCCCGACAGATTGTAAGTACCGAGCTGCAGTTTCCAGAAACCCAGCACCTTGTGGTTGGGCTGCTGCCTGAGATAGTTTATCAAGTCGGCCGACGAGACATCGCCGCCGGGGTCATCGACATCGACACGCACCTTGTCGAGAAGATACTCTCCCTGAGGCACATGGCGCGTCGCACTGCACCCTATCAGCAGAAGGGATGCAATGGCCGAAATCAAGAATTTACAAATGTAATGCCTTGTATTCATCGGTTTCCGAGATGCAAAGTTACGCCGACAAAGCGAATTTAGCAAGAAACAAACAAAAAAATGACCTTAAAAAAGGGCTTTAGAGTTGTTAAAGACACGCACGTTTAGTAATTTTGCAGACTGAAACCTCATTATGCAAAAGAATCCTTCATTCTTATGAAAAATAAATCTACACTTCTGACTGTGGCCATCGTGATGGCTGTACTTCTGTTTGCCGTTGCCGGATTCGGCATCTGGCAGGTGGCATCACTCAAATCACAGGTAGCCGAGGCTGAACTGCGCAACGAAGAACTGCAGCTCGACAACGAGCAGCTGCAACTGAGCAACGAATTCGACATGCTCAACTCCGAATTCCAGCAATACGAGGATCAGGCCCAGCGCCTCGCCAACGATACGATACTTGCCAAGTACACCGCAGCCAAGGCCAAAGTG
Source organism: Bacteroidales bacterium M8 (assembly GCA_001689495.1). Taxonomy (GTDB): domain Bacteria; phylum Bacteroidota; class Bacteroidia; order Bacteroidales; family Muribaculaceae; genus Duncaniella. The sequence continues at coordinate 18,320 of LUJS01000041.1, forward strand.
GAGCAGCTGATGAACGAGCTCAAAAACGAGAAGGTCAAGTCGGCTGCCCGAATCAAGGAACTGCAGAACGAGATCTCGACCCTCAAGGGTCTGCTGCGCCACTATATCGCCCAGATTGACTCGCTGGGCAAGGAGAACGCCGGCCTGCGCGCCGAGAACTCAGAGATCAAGGCCCAGAACGAGCGACTCAGCTCGAGAGTTCAGGAAGAGACCCGCAAGAACGAGAACCTGAGCGAGCGCATGACTCTCGCCGAGAAGCTCAATGTGACCGGAGTTACCCTGACGCCGCTCAAGAAGAACGGCAAGAACGAGAAGAACGTCACCAAGGCCAAGCAGTTGCGCGTCACCTTCACCATACCCCAGAACAACTCTACCCCCGTGGGCGAGAAGATGATATACATGCGCCTCGTAAGCCCCGAGGGCCAGTTGCTGGGTGGCGCCGGCTCGTTTGAGTTCGAAGGCAAGAGCATTCCCGCATCAGCTAGAAAGAGCATCGAGTATGCCGGCGACGAAATCGCGGGCATAACCATCTACTGGGACGTCAACACCACGCTGACCCCCGGCGACTATACCGTCGAGCTCTTCACCGACGGCTATCGCCTCTGCTCGCGTCGATTCACCCTCAAGAAATAACCGGCAGACAAAATGGAAGAATTCTGGACATCTGTCACGGCGCTCGAACTCACGCCCACGTCTGCCATCCTGCGCATCTTCCTCTCGCTCGTGCTTGGCGCATGTGTGGGCATCGAGCGCAAGACCAAGGGGCAGATGGCCGGACTGCGTACGTTCTCGCTCATCTCCATGGGCGCATGCATCGCCATGATGCTGTCCATATATGTGTGTCAGGAGACTTCCGGACTGCAACGCGCCGACCCGAGCCGAATAGCCGCACAGGTCATCTCGGGCATCGGTTTTCTGGGCGCGGGCACCATCATACAGATGAAAGGCTCTGTCCGCGGCCTCACCACTGCGGCGGGCATCTGGATCATAGCCACGGTGGGCATGGCCGTAGGCTGCGGCCTCTATCTGGTCGCAACAGTCGCCACGGTGATGGTGCTACTCGTCCTCACGCTGCTCGAGCACCTCGAGCGCAGGGTCAACGTGGGCAACGAGGCCCGTACCATCAGGCTCAAGGTCAAAGGCATCGTCAGCTCCATCCAGCCATACCGGCAGGTGCTCGAGGACTATGGCATACACCTCTCAAAAGTCTATGTCGAGTATGATTACGAGCAAGACACCACCCGCATGAATCTGGTGATACTCATCAAGGAGCACTCCGACTTCATCGACGTCTTCGACTCACTGCACAACATACTGCCAACCATAACCATCTCCCTTTCCAACCAAGCGGATCTATCCTGATCTTGATTATGTCTGCCATGATTCAAGCAAACGCAGCCGCCGGAGCCTTCAACATCGAGGGCCTTATCGGAGACCTTGCGTTCATCCTCATACTCGGAGCCATCACGACCATCGTCTTCAAATGGCTCAAGCAGCCCGTGGTGCTGGGCTATATCGTCGCAGGCTTTCTTGCCAGCCCGCACTTCACATATCTCCCCTCGGTTACGACCGAAGCCAACATCGACTTCTGGGCGCAGATAGGCATCATCGTGCTGCTGTTCTCTCTGGGACTCGAATTCAGTTTCAAGAAACTCGTCAATGCGGGTGCTCCGGCCGTGGTGACGGCATTGTTCATAGTCTGCGGCATGATGGCGGCGGGCTTCGCCGCGGGTCATATACTCGGATTCTCACGCATCAACTCGCTGTTTCTCGGCGGCATGCTCTCCATGTCGTCGACCACGATCATCATCAAGGCATTCACCGATCTGGGATTGCGGCAGCGTAAGTTCGCATCGCTGGTCTTTGCAGTCCTCATAGTCGAGGACCTGTTTGCCGTCCTAATGATGGTGATTCTCTCGTCGATAGCGCTCAACAACAGCGTCGAGGGGGGCGAGATGCTCTATAGCGTCAGCAAGCTCGCCTTCTTCCTCATCATCTGGTTTGTCACCGGCGTGTTCGTGCTCCCTTCGCTCCTCAACTCGCAACGTCGTTTCCTCAATCAGGAGACCCTGCTCGTAGTCTCGATGGGCCTTTGTCTGGGCATGGCGGTATTCTCTGTGGCTTGTGGATTCTCGCTGGCTCTCGGAGCATTCGTGATGGGCTCGATACTTGCAGGCACAAGTTTTGCCGAGAGGATCGAGAAGATAACCACACCTGTCAAGGACCTCTTCGGGTCGGTGTTCTTCATCTCGGTCGGCATGATGGTCAATCCCTCCGTCATCTCTCAATACTGGCTGCCGATACTCATTCTCTCGGCCGTCGTCATCGTCGGCATGATATTTTTCGGCACGTTCGGAATGTTGCTCACCGGCCAGACCTTGCGTGTGGCCATGGAGAGCGGATTCTCGCTGACCCAGATAGGCGAGTTCGCGTTCATCATCGCCTCGCTCGGCATGAGTCTCGGCGTACTCGATTCGCAGATCTACCCCATCGTGGTCGCCGTCTCGGTGCTGACCACATTCACCACACCTTATTTCATACGCATGGCCGACCCGGCATACGGCTATGTTGAATCACACCTGCCCAAGAGACTGCACTTCCTCATCGACCGCTATACGGCCACTGCGACAGCCGAGCAGAGTGCCACGGCAGAACTGTGGAAAACCCTGATAAAGCGTTATCTGTGGCGCGTCATCCTGTACTCCATCGTGCTCATCGCGCTCACCATAATCTCGCTTCACTATCTGATGCCCTTCTTCATCGGCATATTCCCCGTGTGGGGCAGATTCTTCACCATGCTTGTCTCTCTGTCGGCCATGGCTCCGTTCCTGCTGGCCATGACCTATCCGGCATCCAAGCAGACCGAGCGCAATCGACTCCGAGCATGCAATGCGCGTTTTGACGTACCGTTGATTGCCATGACCGTGGTGAGGCTGCTCATAGCCATGGCTATAATAGTCTATCTGCTCAGTTCGATATACTCGATGGCCGTGGGCTGGACTCTCGGCGTGGCCCTGTTCATAGTGATGATGCTCAGTTTCTCGAAGCGCATCAAGGAAAGGCTTGAAAAAATCGAGACCCGTTTCATGGATAACCTCAACGAGCGCGAACTGCGCAAGACCGGCGCAAAGAACAACCTTGTCGCCAACATGCACCTCGCATACATGACGGTCGGATATGACTGTCCGTTCGTGGGAGAGCGACTCAAGAACTCGGGCCTACGTAAGAAATTCGGCGTGTCCGTCTCCTCGATACAGCGTGGCAGCAACTTCATCATGGTGCCCGACGCGGATGCCCGACTGTTTCCCGGCGACATACTCGGCGTCATCGGAACGGACGAGGAGATACAGCGACTCATACCGGTTGTCGAGGCTTCGGAGGAGACCGTCTCGGCCACGTCATCCGAAGATGTGCGACTGACAAGCGTAAGACTCACCGACAACTCGCCTCTCGACGGACTGACTGTAGCATCCAGCAGACTCAGAGAGGATTACGAGGCCCTCCTCGTTGCCGTGCAGCGGGGCGACTGCTATACCCAGCCATATCCAGACCTGAGATTCGAACAGGGAGATGTGCTGTGGCTCGTAGGCGACATAAACAAGCTGGCGGCTCTCTCCTGATCTCAACCCTCAAACCAAGACCCAGATGCATAGCGAAAAAGCACTCCGGACCGGCACGATACTCGACTCCGGCAAATACATAATAAGAATCAATGAGCTGCTCACCAACGACTCGCAGGGATTCCTGTATCGTGGGTCGGCCACTGCGCGCCCCAACGGCAAGACCCAACCGAAGACATTCGAGGTCGTGGTGAGAGAGCATTTCATGTCTTATTGCTCGGAGCGTTGCGCTGACGGCAAGACTGTCGAGACTCCCGAAGACATCGCCCCTACGGTGAAAGGGTGCCTCGAACACTTCAAGATGGCATCGTGCCTGCGCAGAAAGATAGCAGACGGGCACCCCTCTATCATAAACGTGCTCGATTCCTTCGATGCCAACAACACTTGCTACTATGTCGTGGAGCATCTCGAGGGTGAGACATTCGAGGAGTACATCAACCGTCGCGGTCCGCTCACGCTCGACGAGACCCGCGAGATGCTCGGTCCCATCTTCAAGGCCGCGGCCCACTTCCACAAAGATCATACCCTGCATACCGACATACATCCCCGCCACATCAGGTTCACCAAACACGCCGGCAAGGACAGACCTGTGTTGTTCAGCCTCTACTCGTCCATACATTTCGATGAGTCCGGCCACAAACTGTGGAGCGTCCAGAACACCAACTGCCGCACCGGCTACGCTCCGCCCGAACAGTATGTCGACATAGACCATTTCTTGCCACAGATAGACATCTATGCCCTCGCCGCCACGATGGTCTTTGCCCTGACCGGCAAGCATCTACCCGACTCGCGCACCATCGACGAGGAGACCGTGCGCCAGATATTGCCCCCTACTCTTCCCGAGGTCTATGCCAGTGCCATCATCCATGCCCTCAGCCCCGATTTCGGCGACCGCACGGTGTCCATATCAGGCTTTTTCGAAGAGCTGCAACTGTCGTACGACGTCGAGCAGAGGGCGCAAAGGACTACCGATGGGCCCGAGCATCAGGATAACGACGAGGGACGTACCGGAAACAGAATGAAAGTGATGACTCTGGTGGCGATATTGGCCGTTATCGTGACAATCGTGGCAATAATCAGCATTTTTTGATTTTTTTTGAGCCAAAACTTGCACCTGCGGATAAAAAGTGTTAAATTTAGACCCGTAATCCGAACCATCAGGAACTTCCGATTGTTCTAAAAGAAACTTTTTCATCAACCCGCGTGCCATTGGCAACGCAATAGAAACACTTTATACATTATGAAAGCATTGAACATTGTGCTCGCAATTGTCGGCGGTGCCATCGCCGGCGCAACCGTAGGTCTCCTCCTCGCTCCCGAAAAGGGCGAAGACACCCGCAAGAACATCGTCAAGTATCTTGAGTCGAAGGGCATCAAGCTCCACAAGTCAAAACTCGAGGAACTCGCTGACGAAATAGCTGACGAACTGGGCAAGTAATCAACCGTGACGGCACCCGACATTGCCGTCTGAAATACCTGTTCTCCCCTCTGCCTCAACTCCCGTTTTTCAACTCGTCAACTAACTATCCCAAACGATATGTCAAACCTCACCCTGCTTTATGCATTCTTAGGCGGCGCCCTCGTCGGTGCCGGTGCAGCCCTGCTCTTCGCACCCGAAAAGGGCGAAGATATTCGTTCGCGCATTTCCGAGATACTCCGCAAGAAAGGCATCCTCTGCTCGGACAACGAAATCGACGCTCTTGTTGAGCAGCTCACTACCCAGATCGACGACTGATTCCGTGCGTCTGTCACAAAAACAATCATAACAAAAAATAGTCGGAGACGTCGGCAGGGCAGTCATTGAATATTGACATCCCGTCGGCGTCCCCGTCTCTATTCATCCGTATATGTCAGAGTTAAAAGATCAGATGGGCAGTATCTGGCAAGAAATCCGAGAGACTGTCAAGCTCAACATAGATTATGCCAGACTCACCGGAGCCGAGAAGCTCGCCACTCTCCTGTCGATGTGCGTCATAGGATTCGTTGCCATCATATTGGTCTCCATCGTGATATTCCTCATCTCGGCCGCATTGATTGTGCTGCTGTCACATTCGACCGGAGTTTTCGGTGCCTGCATGATCATGGCCGGAATCTATGCCGTACTTCTGGTGTTGTTGTTTGCCCTGCGCCGTCAGGCCATAGTTAACCCCATAGCACGTTTTGTCTCAACTCTTTTTATGAAATGAAGCCATGACAAAATCCAAACAACTGCCACATCAGACACCTGACTGGAACGGATACACCCTCGACGAACTGCGTTACATGAGGGCTTATACGGCTGCCCGCATCGAGATTAACAACGACCGTCTCAAGACAAGGCTGCGCAAGGTCTCGAGCGACAGCAAGAAAGGTCTTGCCCCGTCCGGAATGCTCGGCAAGGTCATCGGCGCGTTCAGCTATATCGACATGGCCATAATCGCTTGGAAACTCGGCTCGAACGTGTTCCGGGTATTCCGCACCATACGTCGCAAGTAGTCCCAGACAACATCAATCTGCAATGAATAATTATATCGAAGTAAGACTGAATCTCTCTCCCTGCAATGAAACAATGACCGATGTCCTCGCCGCCCTTCTGGCCGACGAGGGCTTCGAAAGTTTTGTACCCGACTCAGAGGGCCTGGCGGCTTTTGTCCGGGAAGAGGTTTTCAACCTTGCTGCTCTGGACTCTGTCATCTCCTCGTTCCCTTTTGAAACGGCAGTCACCGAATCACACACTCTGGTCGAGGGAAGAGACTGGAACGCCGAATGGGAGAAGAATTATTTCAAGCCTATCGTTGTCGATGACCTCTGCGTGATTCACTCCTCGTTTCACAAAGATATTCCGGCCTGCAAATATGACATCGTCATTGACCCCAAGATGGCGTTCGGCACCGGGCATCATGCCACGACTACACTTATCCTCAGAAGACTGCTCAACATGGATCTGAGCGGACGTAAAGTCGTGGACATGGGCACGGGCACAGGCATTCTCGCCATTCTGGCTGACATGCGCGGAGCGGCTTCGATTGACGCTGTCGAGATTGATGAATTCGCATACAACAATGCGGCAGAAAATCTCGAGCTTAACCACGCTGAGCATGTCAGACTTCATCTCGGCGACGCTACTACCCTCGCGGAGATAAGAGACATCGACCTGTTCATTGCCAATATCAACCGCAACATCATCACGGCCGACATGGCTGCATATACGGACACCTTGTCGCCGGGTGCCGAGATGATTCTGAGCGGATTCTATGAAGAAGACATCCCGGTGATAATGAAAACCGCCGAGACTCTCGGCCTGAAATATTCAGACCATACGGTCATGGACCGCTGGGCATCGCTGCGCCTCACCCTTCCCACCATCTGAACCAGCCCGTAACCATCATCAATTCCATCACACACAGTGCAATGAAAAAGTTTTTATCATGGATGATACTCGGAGCCATGCCATTCATGGCCATGGCTGCCGAACCCGAGGCAAATGCCGAGGCTTCCAAAGGCAAGTTTGCTTGGGGCGCCGAAGCCGGCGTAGGCATAGACATGGGCGGCGATGACATGACGACACTCAACCTGCATGCATCCTTCGGCTACAAGAACAGTTGGCTTAGGTTTGCCGGAATCGGTGCCGGCATAGACGTGATGCTCAGCAATTCGAGCCGTTCATTTCCCATCTATGCAATGGCACGCACATCGTTCTCTAACAAACCCAAATTGTTGTTCGGCGACATGCGGGTCGGCATAGCTTACAATCAGACAGACGGCGTGCCCGACAGGGCGAACTTTTTCATTCAGCCCGGTCTTGGCATCGAACTCGCCAAAGGCAAGTCATTCACCTCATATCTTCTGCTCGCATATACCTACGACGCCATGACATTCTATGGCGACAAAGCCAACACACTTGTCCACGGCCTCAACAGAGCCACGGTATCGTTAGGCATTTCGTTCTGAAGAACATCCAACAAGCACAAAGAGCGGCCCTCAGCGCCGCTCTTTTTCGTATGCCAGCATGGCCTCCCTTGACGGCTGCAATCCGGTCAACAATGCGTACATTGACACGAATACCGTTGGAATAAATGACAACTGCATGTCATAAAACAGTATCAGAAGCCATACCATACAAATATACAATCGCAAATTCGTTCCTCTTGAACCGGGATTCTTTATCATCAGTGCTGAAATTAAATTTCCGGCAAACCACAGCACTCCTAACAGACCAAGTTCAATAAGTAGCCAAAACAAACTCGGAATAGAGCCTTTGAGAAGCCAATTGAATTTTGTCGCAAAACGAGACTTACCCATTACAGAACCGCCTCTGAACTGTCCGACTCCAGCACCAAGCAGGTATCCGCCTTCAGTTGATTTCAAGGCCTCTTCAGTTTGAAACAACTTGGCAAATCGAGGCAAGTCAATACTCCACAACTCATCGGAGAAGAGATCTTCTTCATGAATCCTCACAGCCAAATTGATCACATCTTCTACATCCTGACCACCAGACAGATAGTATTCGATATAGTCCATCGAAAACACTTCGTCAGCATCTTGTTTTGTTGCGTTTATATATAAGATTCCAACTCCAATGGCGGCAATAATCATTGTGGGAACCAAAACTACCATTCGCAGGACAAACATCCTGTCTCTTCGAATCAATAGTAAAAAATATAAAATCAAGTATATAAAACTAATCTTTGTCTCATTTAGAAAGGTTGGGAAAAGAAGAATAAAATATTTTTTATTATCTACCAAATTTACTTTCCAATCTCCATCAAAATCCCATTTTTTATTTAGCAGATAAAAAGACGAGATATAAATCATCGTTGATATGGCACCTGAGCCACCATACCCTAAAGTGCCACCGCCATGATCATTAGCGCCATATTTGAGGAATTGCCAGACAAGACAAAAAACTTGAATATACAAGAATATATGAAGTTGGCGATCAAATGAACTTACAAATCTGGCAGCATTCTTAGAGTCCAGCAAATAACGGATAATGGGGACTGCCGAGACAAGTCCGATATAAAGCCTGAATCCATTGAGGGTCTCTACAATACTCTGATGGTTGACGACTTTTGACGCAATTATCAGAGCGACAAGCAAAAAGTAAACTATTTTATCCCTTAAGTCCTTTAATGCAATTATACCAAGTATTAAGATAATAGCATCAACAATAAACAATATGGCAGGAACCGTAGGCTGCATGAATGGCATGAATTCATCGTAGATGAAACCATATCCCATTCTGAGCCACAAGGCACTGAACAGGAATCCTGTATACAGCTTATATTTCTCGACCATACCGGGCTGAGGGTTTACTGGCGTGTTCCTTTGTGGTTGCGGCCATAGCCGTAACCATACCCTTTCTTGGATGCCGTGCCGTTGACAACCACGGAGAGTTTCTTGAGTCTCTTATCCTCATAGATCTCTTCGATGAACCTCAGGTCATTGAGCGAACTGTAGTTGACACGTGTAACATATACGGTTGCATCTGCAATGCGGTCGAGGGTAAACGTATCGCTGACCATGCCTACGGGTGCACTGTCAACGACGATATAGTCATACCGCTCGCGCAACATGCCGAACAGTTCGTCCACCTTCTTCGAAGCCAGCAGTTCCGACGGATTCGGGGGGATGGGACCGGCTACAATGACATCGAGCGACTTATAGCCATCCAGAGGCACGATTATGTCGTTGAGGGCTATGTTGGATGTTGACAGATAGTTGGTAAGGCCAAAACGCGGATGTATGTCGAGATAGTTCTCGAGCTGCGGATTGCGAATATCCATGCCGACCAGCAATACCCTCTTGTTCTCGAGCAGCGACATCGAGGCCGCGAGATTGGACGAGATGAAAGACTTGCCCTCGCCGGAGACGGTCGAGGTCACGAGCACTACCTTCTCGGATGAATCGCCAAGCATGAACAGCAGATTGGAGCGAAGCAGTCTGAAAAGCTCGGTGGCCGATGATGTGTCATCAGCTGTAACGACCATCTTGCGACCGGAATTGTCAACGCACATCTCGCCGAGCACCGGAGCCGTGATGTTACGCTCTACCTCGCTGCGGTCGTCAAACTTGTTGCGTATGAACTTGTATAGATACAGACCGACAAACGGCAGGATGAGACCAACAACAAACGCGATGAGCATGATTATCTTGTTCGACACGCCAAGCGGGTCGCCGAGCACGTATGCCTCGTCAACAATCTTGCCCTTAGGCACTGAATTTGCAAGCATCAGGGTGTTCTCCTCCTGTCTCTGCAAAAGGAACAGATACAGATTCTGTTTCATCTCCTGCTGACGCTTCATGTTGATGTACTCGCGTTCGTGAGTAGGAATACGGCTCAGCATCGAGCTGTTGTCACCAAGTTTGGCCTTAATCTCGTTGACCTTTACCTTGGCGCCGGCCAGTGCCCTGTTTGTCGTCGACACCATGTTGCGGCGTGTCAGCGCCATCTGCTGATCTATGCGGCGCAGCGCATAGTTGTTCTCCTTAGCGTTATTCAGCAGATCTATTCTTTTGAGCACGAGTTCATTATATGCCGTGATGCCCGACTGGACAGCGTCAGTCGATACCACCGACGGAGCGAGCTCATTAGAATGTATCGAATCTGCAAAGAAATCTCTTGTCAGCTTGAGCAACTCATACTCGGTCAGGGCCTCGTTGAGAGCCTTCTCGATAGTGCCTTTCTCCTCATACCTGTAGGTGGCTTCGGCCAGAAGGTCGGTTATGCCGTTGGTTTTCTTATAGTCCTGAATTTCCTGCTCTGCCTTGTTCAGATCCTTGCCGATAAGCTCTATGCGATCCTCGAGGAAGGTCGCGGTCTTGTTGCCCTGCAGATTCTTCTCGTCTATGCCACGCTCGTTGTATTTGACAAGCACCTCATTGAGTACGTCTGTACCGTATGCCGTGTTGGGCGTATTAATCTGAAGCATGATGACATTGCTTTTCTTGCTTGCAACGTCCGCTATGATCTCGCGGTTGAGCTGCTCGGCGGCAGCGTCATAGCTTGAGACATATATGTCAGTATTCACGGATTTTCCTTTCTGCAGGAAAGGCGTTGCCGTCACAGTGAAGTCACCTCTGTCGGTCTTGACGACATAGGGAAGTTTGACATCCTTGACATCGGCAATCGTCTCGCGCAAACCATTTTTGACCTTTATGTCTGAAAGGCCGTCCTTGTCCACCTTGACCTTGAACGAGTAGCTCATGGTCAGCGTATCTGCCATGCCGGGAGCCATTACGACATCGACAGGATACTCGGGATATGCGAGGAAAGACTTCAGGAATGCCGGTCTAACATAGTGCGTTCTGTCAAGGCCGAGAGCTTTGGCCACATTATAATATAGCGAATGTGAGGAGATTACAAAAATCTCATCCTCGACATACGCGCTCGAGCCGAACAATCCGCCCATCATGCCCATTGCCGGATTGGACGAGGAACCGCCAAACGGGCCATCCTCCTCCTGCGAGATAAGGATGTTGGCCCTCACCTCCATCGGTCTGTCGTTTGTACGAGTGAAAAGGTATCCGACTATCAGACAGATCACTACCGAAATGAGGAAAACATACCACTTGGAAATATATCCCTTGATGAGGGCGTGAAAGTCTATATAGTCAGCGGCATTTTTGCGTGTGGACATAATGCAGATACTTGATGTGTATGATGATTATTTTACGGTCAGGGCAATCACGAGCGATGCTATCACGGATGCCGTGCTTACGATGGTCGAGGTCAGAGACAGCTTGTATGAGTTGTTTGTATTGTATTTCGAGTTGTCCTGACGAACCTTGTTGGGCTCTACATAAATGTAGTCATTCTGCTGCAGGTAATAGTACGGTGAATTGAGGAGATCTGACGAATTGAGGTCAAGGTGTGCGAACTTGCGCTCGCCGTTCTCCTCGCGTATCACGAGCACATTGGATCTTTCGCCATACTCGGTGAGGTCGCCGACCTCAGACAATGCGTCGAGAATCGTCATTCTGTTTCGCTTGACATTCACGGTACCCGGACGCTGCACCTCGCCGGCAACATTGACCTTGAAGTTGATAAGCTGGACTATGACATTCGGGTCCTCTACATTGACACTGATTCTCTTGACCAGATCCTGAGCGAGTTCTTCGGTTGTCATGCCTGCCACATGCAGCGTGCCAAGCAAGGGGAAATTGATGTTGCCCTGCGAGGTAACCACATAGGTCTGCTGTGAAGGAGTGGTCGTGTTAGGCAACAGCGTCACGGTCGCAGGATTGGAGAGACCGAGGTTATAGGCCGCCGTCGCTTCGGGATTCAGCGAATTCACGCTTATGAAAAGCTCGTCATCGGGCTTGATCTTGGGCATATAATCGCTCTGAGGCAGTGTGCCCTCTTTTATCGAGGCTATATCGGTGAAATATGGCAACGATGTCTTGGAGCTTGAACATGAACCGGTCAGCATTGCCAGCAAGCACACGGCAAACAGAGCTGTAAACTTCATTCTCGTACTGTGTTTGTTTAGATTATTTTGATACACTATTGACACAACGCCGTTTATGGGTTGTTTATTATATCTGGATAGAGATTTAAGTAAAATAAGGCTCCTGAAACCTGAATGCCCGTACAGGCGATTCTTGTTCAGGAGCTTGATGAGTGACTGTAATCAGAGTGACTGCGATGGCACGAGACGTTTGTAAATGCGTCTGAAATTGTCGTCGGTCTCTGACAGTTCGGCGGCTCTCAGCACATAGTCTGCACCATAAAGGCTCTCCACCAGATTTGCCAGATACAGGCGGTCGCGGTCTTTCTCGATCGCAGCGCCGACAAGGGTGTTGATACACGAGGCGTAACGCTCCGAGTCTATGGCGTTGAGGTAGCGTGCAGCAGAGGTCACGAATTGGCCTGTCTTGTCAACCATTATCATATTGTCGACAAGTTCGGGCATGATGTCATCGCAGAGGCCAATGTGATTGGCAATGTACTCGTAGGTGAGCAGTCCGTCGGGATCTTGTGATAATTGTTTTTTAAGGTCCTGATCCATAATTATTCCTTCTTAGAGTAATAGTTGGAATAGACATATCGCCGGTAGGGAGACCCGGCAGCAGTTGTTCCGTTAAGCAACACAAGCAGATTGTTGAATCGGCGGGTGTCATACATGTAATTGAGGTCGGGCAGCAGACGACGGTCCATGAGGCCGGCACGCATCACGAACAACGTCACGTCCGCAAGAGGAGTGATGATGCTCGTATCTGCGACGATCTCGATGGGAGGACAGTCGAGGAGGATATAGTCATATTCGGCACGCAGCTTGTCGAGCAGTTGCTGCAGACGCTCTGAATAGAGAAGTTCCGAGGGATTGGGGGGTATTGTGCCAACCGGCAGAATCGAGAGGCCCTCGCACTCAGTGGGCTGGATGTAAGGTTTGACATCGTCGACGGCCTCGGAGAGGTAATCGGCAATACCGCGGGCACGGTTGTTGACAACGCGCGACAACGATGCGCGCCTCAGGTCGAGGTCGATGATGATGATGCGGCTCTCCTTTCTCTTGACCGCAAGAGCGGCACCGAGGTTATACGAGATGAACGACTTGCCCGAACCGGGATTGAACGAAGTCACCATCACCACGCGATTCTTGGCATTGCGTATCACGAACTCCAGATTGGAGCGCACCATTCTGAACGACTCATTGACCACGCTGCGACCATGGGCGTGGACAAGCAGCTTCGGAGCCTCTTCCATGGCAGACTCCTTGCCCGTGATGTCACGCCAGCGACGACGCCATCTCATCAGAGCCATATTGGTCTTGCCGCTCTCGGGTATCTCGCCCACAAACGGCGCGTGGAGCGACTCGAGGTCGGCACGGCTGTTGACACGGGTGTCGATGGACTCGAGTATGAATATCACAATCGCCGGAAGCAGCAGGCCTGCCACAAAAGCAATCAGTATTATATTGCGTACTACGGGTGATGTCGGCTTGATTTCTCCCCACGGCGGAGTGATTATGCGAAGGTTGCCGGGAGTGAAGGCCATCGAGAGCTCATTCTCCTCACGCTTCTGCAGCAGATAGAGATAGAGAGCCTCCTTGACCTTCTGCTGACGCTCTACAGACAGAAGATATTTGGCCTGCGAGGGCGACGAGGCGATTTTCTTGGTCGTAGCCTTGTCACTGCGTATGAGCGAATTGAGCTCGGTATTGAGTGCCTGCTGCTGGTTGCCGAGTGCCACCATGAGAGCGGACTTGATGCCTGAGAGTCTCGCGTCGAGGTCCTTGATCATCGGGCCGTTCTCGCCTGTTGCAGCAAGGAGTCGGTTGCGTTCGAGCAGGAGGGTATTATACTCGGATACCTGTTTGTCTATGGACTGGCTCTCGATGCCGGCATTGGCGGGGAGAAGGGCTCCGGCATTCTCGGGCGAGCGCAGATAGTCTATCACGTGCTTTACAATGGCTATCTGTGTGCTCACCTCCATTTGGCGTTTGGTGTTCTCGTTCGCATCCTCCATGAACATGGACGATGCAGCCTCGATGTCGGGCACAAGATTCTCGCCCTTGAAATCGGCGATGTCCGAATCGACATTGCCCAGTTCACGCTCTATCACGCCGAGACGGTCGGTGATGAATCGCGACGTGGCCACTGCCATCTGCTCTTTGTCAAGACGCCATTTCTCATTATATATCTCGATGAGCGTATTGAGGAAATTAACCTCCCTCTCCACGCATACATCCTCCATCGAGAAGTTTATCACCGTTGCATCCTCGTCGGCAAGGCTTATGTTGAGCTGCTTCTGATAGTAGGATATGGCGGTCGTCATCGGCATGAGCGTGACATTGATCGTATGCGAGAAATCGGGGCTGAAATTTCTGCCGGGCTGCAGGACTATGCGTCCGGCTGGCGTAGCGACAGTATCACCGAGTGCCACTGTATAGGTTTCGTCGTACTCCTCCTTATCCTGTTGGATGTCAGAAATCTCCACCTTGCCACCGTCTACCAGCTTGGCCTTGAAAAACATTCCGTCGTTAGGCTTGGCATCGGGGAATGATGCCACGAGAACCGTCGAGTCGCCATAGAGCGTAATGGGCCTGAGCAGCTTTCTGTAAGTATAATTTGTGCGGAGACCCAGACGGGCAATAACATCTCCGACAAGAGCCGGCGACTGAAATGCCAGAATCTCGTTGGCCACATTGGTCGAGGTCTTGAAAAGACCAATGTCGGAGAGAGCCGAAGTCACATCCTGAGCGGCACCATCCTCATCCTTGACCATGACTGACGCCATGCGGGTATAGACCTTGGGAGTACGCAGAACGTAGAACGCACCAAGACCGAGGCATATCACCAGCGAGACGACAAACCATCTCCATCTCGTGAAACACTTGACAAAGAAATCACGAAGATTAATACCCTCTTCCTCGTCGGCCATGATGCGCGAATTGACATCCTGCACGATTGTCGAGTTAACAGACTGCTGTCCGGGGATTGAGCCGGGCTGAATATTATTATCGGGTGTCATGATGATTATACTGCTGATTGATTAGCGGATAAGGAGTGCCGCAAGCGTGATAGCTACAGATGCGATTGAGATCCAGAATGATGACGACAGTACGGTATTGCCGTTGACGGTCGACTGCCTCATGCGTGTGGGATTGGGCTCGACATAGATGACGTCGTCCTGCTGAACATAATATGCGGGAGACTGGGCCAGCTGGTCGGCCGACAGGAGATTGACGATGTATGTATCCTCCTTGTCGCCGTTCTTTCTTATCACCTTGATATGCTCGCGCTGACCATAGATTGTCAGGTCACCGGCGGCGCCAATCACGTCGAGGATTGTCATGTCGTCCGAATCTATGTCATATCTGCCGGGCCTTGCCACCTCGCCCAACACGGCCACCTGCGCATTGACAAAGGTGACTGTTACGATGGGCTCCTTGGCAATGTCGCCGGCTATGAGCTGCGATTTTATCAGGGCGGCGGCCTCTGTCCTGTTGAGTCCTGCAACATGCAACTCTCCAAGGAAAGGGAAGTCGATATTACCCTCGGCACTGACATTATATGTCGTTACCCCCTGTCCGTATTTGCTTCCTTCGGGCGAACCGAGCTGACGGGTCACATAGGGCAGATTCAGCAGGTCGGTCACCTGCGGGTCGCGTGTGTTGACGATGATTGAAAGCTGGTCAAGAGGCTTTATCACTATCTGCTTGGACGTAACCGGGATTGTGGTCTGAGACTGCACATCCTGAAAATAGATTATATCCTTAGGGGTCTTGCAAGAAGAGAACCCGAAGGTCGCAAGCAGCGTGAGTGCGCAGCATAAATAGTTGATGTGGTGTCTAAGCATGGTCAGCTTTACAATAGTTTCAGAGACTTATCAAATTTTAAATCAATGACTTCACCGTCCGGAGGCAATGAGCCAATGGGTTGTGTGGATACCTGTTATAGCAGGATGAATACTGTCAGAGGCGTCTGCAGCGTGATTATGCAATGCAAATTTAGCATTTTTTAAAACACTATGCAAGCAGTTTGCGCGAAATTTTAAACTTCGCGTCAGTCAAAGACGCCATCGAGCGAGGCCTCCTCGGCATCACTGTCACTGTCGACCTCTTCGGGATACTCGCCATAAAATTCCTTTTCGCAAAGATTGATATCGGCGGGAAAATCGAATTTGGCTGACTGTGAATATTTAAGCTCGGGGTCGGCATAGACCTTCTTCATGAAACGGCCATAGATTGGGAGAGCCATCGAGGCACCCTGTCCATAGGCCATCGTGTTGAAGTGGATGAACCTCTCCTCGCCGCCGACCCAAGTGCCAGCTACGAGCTCGGGGGTGAATCCCATGAACCAGCCGTCGGCATTATAGTTGGTCGTGCCTGTCTTGCCACCCATCTCGGCAGTAAGGCCGAAACGCGAGCGCACTCTGTGGGCGGTACCCTCGTTCACGACATTCAGCAGCATCGAGAGGATTCTGTAATATGCCTTCTCGGATATGACCTCGGTGTGACGGGGCGAGAACTCAGATATTATGTTGCCGTTATTGTCTGCAATGGCGGTGACGAACATCGGGTCGACCCTCATGCCATTGTTGGCAAAGGCCGAGTAAGCGGTCACCATCTCCTTGACCGAGACATCGGCCGGACCGAGACAGAGAGACATGACGGGAGGCAGAGGAGCCGTGATGCCGAAATTGTGCATTGTCCTGACAAGCGAGGGGGGCGACAACTGCGAGATAAGTCTGGCCGAAATCCAGTTGTTCGAGTTGGTCAGCGCCCAGCGCAGGTCCACCATGTCCCCCACTCTCGCGCTTCCCGCATTTCGGGGCGCCCACACCTTGCCGGTCTCGTCCTTGAGTATCGGCTGTGTGTTCGAGAATACATCGCACGGCGTATAACCCTCCTCCATGGCATAGGTATAGAGGAACGGCTTGACGGTCGAACCTATCTGTCGGCGTCCGGTCGACACCATGTCATACTGGAAATACGAGAAGTCGGGGCCGCCGACATAAGCCTTGATGTGACCGTTCAGCGGATTCATGGCCATGAAGCCCGTGCGCAGGAAGTGCTTGTTGTACAGCACCGAGTCGAGGGGCGTCATCACCGTATCGACCGAGCCGTTATAAGTAAACACCTTCATCTCGCGGGGAGTGTTGAACACACGGTCTATCTCGGCACGCGAGGCACCGCCCTTGACCATGTTGCGGTATCGGTCTGTATTCTTTATGGCATTCCTTATCAGGTGGTTGCGGCGAATCTCCGAGAGCTCGGCGCGGTCAGTCGTGTAGGGCGCACCCTTAGTGCCGCGCTTCTCGCGGAAGAAAGCCTTCTGCAAATTACCGCCAAGATGCTCTGCCACAGCCTCCTCGGCATACTTCTGCATGCGCGAGTCGATTGTGGTGTATATCTTCAGTCCGTCGGTATAGATGTCATACTTTGTTCCGTCGGGCTTGGGATTCTTCTCTATCCATCCGAAGAGCGGATTTGTCTCCCAAGCGATCGAGTCGTCTATGAACTTTTGGGTCTCCCAGCCTCGATAGTTCGAGCGCTCGGGACGCTTGGCACGCAACATTCGCCTGAGCTCCTCGCGGAAATATGGCGCAATTCCGTCCTTGACATCCACGCGGTGGAAACTGAGCGTCAGGGGCAACGCCGACAGCGAGTCGGCATCTGCCTGCGACAGCTTGCCGGCCTTGACCATCTGAGCGAATACCGTATTGCGGCGCTGTCTGGTGCGTTCGTTGTGGCGGACGGGGTTATAATATGACGGATTCTTCACCATTCCGACCAGAGTGGCGGCCTCCTCGACATTGAGATCCTTGGGCTCCTTGCCGAAATAGATGTGAGCTGCGCTCTTGATGCCTACTGCGTTATAGAGAAAGTCGAACTGGTTGAGATACATCTTGATAATCTCCTCTTTCGAGTAATATCGTTCGAGCTTCACGGCAATCATCCACTCTATGGGCTTCTGCATTGCGCGGGTCAGGAGACCCGAGCTCGTGGGCGAGTACAACTGCTTGGCAAGCTGCTGGGTCAGGGTCGATCCGCCGCCCGCATTCTTGTTGCCCATGATGAGCGTCTTGACCAGCACGCGGCCAAGACCGCGCATATCAATGCCCGAATGTTCCTCGAACCTGACATCCTCTGTCGATATGAGGGCATCAATGACATGAGGCGACACCTCGTCAAAATCGGCATAGACACGGTTGCCCGTACCGGCAAAATATCGGCCAATCTCCTTGCCGTCGGCCGAATAGAGCACCGAGGCATAGCGGTCTGTCGGGTTTTTCAGCTCTTCGACCGGGGGCATGTAACCTATCACGCCGTTATAGACGAGAAACAGGAACAGGAATACACCTATCACACCGAGTCCGAACAGGATCCAGAGAGTGGCTATGATGCCTCGGCCGAAATTGGGCTTTTTCATATATTGTCTTGAAGAGAAGATATATGTTCGTAATTCAGATCTGCGTCCTTATCGCTCGGCACGCATGGGATTCGAGAGGAAATCCTCGTATGCCAGCCTGATGCCGTCGGCGAGCTCGGTCTTGTATGTCCAGCCGAGCCCGGCAGCCTTCGATACGTCGAGCAGCTTGCGGGGAGTTCCGTTGGGGCGGGTCGTATCCCAGAGTATCGCTCCCTCATATCCTACGGTCTTGGCCACGAGTTCGGTCAGCTCCTTGATGGTCAGCTCCTTGCCGGTACCGGCATTGACCGTTTCGTTGCCAGAATAGTTGTTCATCAGGAACACGCAGAGGTTGGCAAGGTCGTCGACATAGAGGAACTCGCGCAGCGGACTGCCGTCACCCCAGCAGGTCACCTCGGTCAGCCCCTGCTCCTTGGCCTCGTGAAAGCGGCGTATCAGCGCGGGGAGCACATGCGAGTGCTCGGGATGATAGTTGTCGTTGGGTCCATAGAGGTTGGTCGGCATGACCGAGATATAGTCGGTGCCATACTGACGGTTGAGGAACTCGCAGTATTTCAGTCCCGAAATCTTGGCGAGGGCGTATGCCTCGTTGGTCTTTTCGAGCTCCGAGGTCAGCAGACAGCTCTCGGGCATGGGCTGGGGAGCCAGACGGGGATATATGCAGGAAGACCCGAGGAACTCGAGCTTCTTGCAGCCGTTGCGCCATGCAGCGTTGATGACATTCATCTCGAGCATCATGTTGTCATACATGAAATCGGCCAGCGCGGACGAGTTGGCAATGATTCCGCCCACCTTAGCGGCGGCGAGAAAAACATATTCAGGTTTTTCAGCCTCAAAGAAATCATTGACGGCCTGCTGGTTGATCAGGTCGAGCTCGGCGTGTGTTCGTGTGATGATATTGTTATATCCGAGGCGCTTCAGCTCGCGGACTATGGCAGAACCTACCATGCCACGATGGCCTGCGACATAAATTTTTGAATTTTTTTCCATAAATGTGTCGTTTCAACCCACAAAATTACAAAAATAGCCTGAGGTGTGAAAGATGCAAAACCGATTTTAACAGATATTGTATCAACGGTGAGACACCCTGTAATAAAGCACGATGGCTATTATGGAATAGATGATATTTGGAATCCACATCGCCACAAAGGGAGACGTGGCTCCCGAGACGGCAAACGTGGACGTCACTGTCATGAACAGTATATAGCTGAAACTCAGCACGAGACCGATGCCGATGTTCACGCCCATGCCGCCCTTGACCTTGCGCGACGACAGGGCCATGCCTATCACGGTTAGGATGAATGCCGCCGCCGTCATGGCATACCTGCGATGATTTTCTATCTCGAAGCTCTTGATGTTGGCCACGCCCCTTGCCTTCTGCCGCTCGATGTATTCGCGCAGCTCGGGCGAGGTCATGGTCTCGTGGTCGTTCTTGGAGATAAGGAAGTCTCTTGGCTCGAACGGTATCACCGTGTCGAGTCGCTGGCCGCGGCGGATGATCTCGCGCTGGCCCTCGAAATCGCGTATCATATAGTCGCGCACCGTCCAGTTGTGCAGCGTGTCCCAGCGTATCGACTGGGCGGTGAGGCGCGACACGAGCCTCTTGCCGTCAAAAGACTCGAGCGAGAACTTATAGCCGGTCTTCTGCAGGTTGTCATAGCGCGACATATAGGCTATCTCGCCCTTGGCCACCTGCAACTGTATGTTGGCACCATAGTCCACCCTCTTGTTCTTGACATAGGTGTTGGTATACTCGATTCTCTCGACATTGGCCGGGGGAATGATATAGGCGCTCAGCACATAGGTCGCCAAGGCTATGACCGCCGCGCTAATCATATAGGGCCTGAGCAATCGGTTGTAGCTCATGCCGGTCGAGAGCATCGCGATGATCTCGCTGTTGTCGGCCAGCTTGGACGTGAAGAATATGACCGCGATAAACGTGAAGAGCGGACTGAACTGATTTGCGAAATATGGCAGGAAGTTGAGAAAATAGTCGAAAATAGTGGCCTTGAGCGGCGCTTTCAGGAATGCGTCAAGTTTCTCGTTGATGTCGAACATCACCGTGATGGCAAGAATCAGCGCTATGGCAAAGAGATAAGTGCCGAGAAACTTACGGATTATGTACCAGTCGAGTATCTTCACTTCAGAATATCAGAGACGTCTCGTGACGTTTTCGACCATCCCGGTCTTCCATGACTTGAAGTCGCCCGCGATGATGTGCCTGCGGGCCTCGCCAACCAGCCAGAGATAGAACGCGAGGTTATGTATCGAGGCAATCTGCATTGCCAGAATCTCGTCGGCGATGAACAGATGGCGCAGATATGCCTTGGAGTATGCGCGGTCCACATAGCTGGGGCCATCCTCCTGAATCGGCGAGAAGTCGCGGGCCCATTTCAGGTTGCGCATGTTCATTATGCCGTGACGTGTAAACAACATACCGTTGCGACCGTTGCGCGTGGGCATGACACAGTCCATCATGTCGACGCCTCGGTCTATGGCCTCGAGCAGGTTGGCCGGTGTCCCCACGCCCATCAGATAGCGGGGACGGTCTTTGGGCAGGATGTCATTGACCACCTCGATCATCTCGTACATCACCTCGGTAGGCTCGCCCACGGCAAGTCCGCCGATGGCATTGCCCTCGGCTCCGAGATCGGCCACATGCTTTGCAGCCTCGCGGCGCAACTCGGGATACGTTACGCCCTGCACGATCGGGAAGAACGCCTGACTGTGTCCGTATCTGGGCTCCGTCGAGTTGAAGTGCTTCCAGCCGCGCTCGAGCCAGCGCTTGGTCAGTTGCAGCGATTTTTTGGCGTAATCGAAGTCAGCCGTACCCGGAGGGCACTCGTCGAGGGCCATCATTATGTCCGAGCCTATCGAGCGCTGGATGTCGACCACCCTCTCGGGCGTGAACAGATGCTTGGAGCCGTCGATGTGGCTGCGGAAATGGGCACCCTCCTCGGTCAGCTTGCGGTTGGCCGAAAGGGAGAACACCTGAAAGCCGCCGCTGTCCGTGAGTATCGGACGTTCCCAGCCGTTGAACTTGTGCAGGCCACCGGCCTGCTCGAGCACGTCGATGCCCGGACGGAGATAGAGATGATAGGTATTGCCGAGGATGATCTGGGCCTTGACATCGTCGCGCAGCTCGTGCATGTGCACGGCCTTGACGCTTCCGAGCGTGCCCACGGGCATGAATATCGGAGTCTCGATGGTGCCGTGGTCGGTGGTGATCACGCCGGCACGCGCCTCAGATCCGTCGGCGGTGGCGATTACTTTATAGTCCATTCTCAGGGGCGAACTTCGTAATAAGGTATATCAACGAGCTTGATGTCGAAAACGAGTGTCGAATAGGGTTTGATTACCGAAAGAGACTGCGCTCCGTAGCCGAGGGTATAGGGTATCACCACACGGGCGCTGTCGCCTACCCTCATGTCCTGCAGGGCGATGGTCCAGCCGTCGATAAGCGAGTTGACCTGTGTCCTGAAGATGCTGTCGCCGTATGTCTTCTGCGTGTACGACGAGTCGAACGGCACGTCGTTGTACAGGCGGCCTATATACTTGACGTCGACGGTCGAGTTGAGCAGCGGCGAGAGATTTCCCTCGGTCTTGCTGCGGTCGTTGAGATAGCGTATCAGTATCTGTGCCGAGGTGTTCCACTGTGGCGACAGAGTGCTGTAAAAGTTGCGGCCGTCCACGATGAGATACTGCTGCTCCTCGAAGAACTTGTTGTTCTCCTCGCGCCACTCGGCATACTGTTCCCAAGTGTCCTTGGTATCGTCATCGTTGCAAGCCGTCATCGAGGCCACGAGCGCCAGAGCGCCCATGGCCGGGATGAGGATGCGTGTTTTGACTAATGTCAGTCTTGTCATTACGGATTGGGGTTGCGATTTCAGAATTTCACCTCAGGTGCCTTCTGCGCGGCATCATCGGCTTTGAACTGAGGCTCGGGCTTGAATCCGAACCAGCCGGCATAGATCACGGTAGGAAATTTCTTGATAGCCGTGTTGTATCCGGCCACAGCCTCGGTATAGCGTCCGCGCGCGGTGGCAATGCGATTCTCGGTGCCCTCGAGCTGCACCTGAAGGTCGCGGAAATTCTCGTTGGCCTTCAGGTCGGGATAGGCCTCGGTGACGGCCAGAAGCGACTTCAGCGCGCCTGTCAGTTCGTTCTGGGCGGCTTGGAACTTGGCGAGGGTCTCCTCGTTGAGGTCGTCGGCGTTGATGTTGACCGACGTGGCGGCGGCACGTGCCTGCGTCACCTTCTCGAGGGTCTCGCTTTCGTGCGTGGCATAGCCCTTGACGGTTGCGACGAGGTTGGGTATCAGGTCTGAGCGACGCTGATACTGATTCTGCACCTCGGCCCATTGCTGTTCCACACCCTGCTTCTGCTCGACGAGCGAGTTGTAGTTGCAGGAACTCAGGAAGGGCAACATGGCCATGGCCAGAAGGATGAGGCGAAAGTATCTCATACAATTCAGATTTTATGAGGTTTGACGGAGAGATAATTGTCGGTTTTGTCAACCCAGCTTGCGGAGCAGCGAGTTGATGCTGACCTTTGAGTGTATCAGGGAGTGCAGGTCGGCGATATTGACGCGGGTCTGTGTCATCGAGTCACGCTCGCGCAGCGTCACGGTGTTGTCCTCGAGGGTCTGGTGGTCGACGGTTATGCAGAAAGGAGTGCCGATGGCGTCCTGACGGCGATAACGCTTGCCGATCGAGTCCTTCTCCTCATAGTGTGTGGCGAAGTCGAACTTGAGGTCGTTGACGATCTCGCGAGCCTTGTCGGGCAGACCATCCTTGCGCACGAGGGGCATGACGGCACACTTGACGGGCGCGAGGGGCGCGGGCAGATGCAGCACGACGCGCTTGTCGCCGCCCTCGAGCTCCTGCTCCTCATAGCTCGAGCAGAGCACGCTCAGGAACATGCGGTCAACGCCGATCGAGGTCTCGATGACATAGGGGGTGTAGCTCTCGCCCAGCTCGGGGTCGAAATACTGTATCTTCTTGCCCGAGAATTTCTCGTGCTGGCTGAGGTCGAAATTGGTACGCGAGTGGATGCCCTCGACCTCCTTGAAACCGAACGGCATCTGGAACTCGATGTCGGTGGCGGCGTTGGCATAGTGGGCCAGCTTCTCGTGGTCGTGATAGCGATATTTCTCGTCGCCAAGACCGAGAGCCTTGTGCCAGCGCAGACGGAACTCCTTCCAGTTCTTGAACCATTCCATCTCAGAGCCGGGACGCACGAAGAACTGCATCTCCATCTGCTCGAACTCCCTCATGCGGAAGATGAACTGACGTGCCACGATCTCGTTGCGGAATGCCTTGCCTATCTGTGCGATGCCGAAGGGGATGCGCATGCGGCCCGTCTTCTGCACGTTGAGGTAGTTGACGAAGATACCCTGTGCCGTCTCGGGACGCAGGTAAACGGTCATGGCGCCGTCGGCGGTCGAGCCCATCTCGGTGCTGAACATGAGGTTGAACTGACGAACGTCCGTCCAGTTCTTGGTGCCGGATATGGGACATACGATCTCCTCGTCGATGATGATCTGACGGAGCTCGTCGAGATTGCCGTCGTTCATGGCCTTGGCGAAACGCTCGTGCAGGGCATCGCGCTTGGCGGCATGCTCGAGCACGCGGGGATTGGTCTGACGGAACATGGCCTCGTCAAACGACTCGCCGAAACGCTTGGCGGCCTTGGCCACCTCTTTTTCTATCTTGTCCTCGATCTTGGCTATCTGCTCCTCGATGAGCACGTCGGCGCGATAGCGCTTCTTCGAGTCCTTGTTGTCGATCAGGGGGTCGTTGAACGCATCGACATGACCCGAGGCTTTCCAGATGGTGGGGTGCATGAAGATGGCCGAGTCTATGCCCACGATGTTCTCGTGGAGAAGGGTCATCGAATCCCACCAATAACGCTTGATGTTGTTCTTGAGCTCTACGCCGTTCTGGCCGTAGTCATAGACAGCCGACAGACCGTCATAGATCTCGCTCGAAGGAAATACGAAGCCATACTCCTTGGCGTGGCTCACGATCTTTTTGAATACATCTTCCTGGGTAGCCATTTTCTGTATTGTGATTTTTGGTTTTATATTTCAGTTTTGCAATTCAAGTGGCAAAGTTACAAAATTTTTTCTAACGGAGAGACAAAATGAAACTCATTCTTCTTCAAACTCGTTGGCAAGACCCTCCATTGAGGCGATAAACGTGATGAAATGCTCGGAAAAGCCCGAGATCTCGGCCGTCCACACCCCTTCATAGTTGATTCCCTTGGTCTCGGCCGACACGTCACATATATAATTGTATCTGCCGAACGGCTCGGGACGGCTTTTGTCCTTGAAATCGCAGTCCTGCGAGTCGGAAAAGATTATGATTCGCTCAAAATCCTCGCCTTCGAACTCCTTGCGGCACCATTTCAGGCACTGGCGGGTGAAGATGCCGCCATATCCAACCTTGTCATGGGTGTCGCGTATCTGACGCTCGACGGCAAATCCCTTGGCCGGATAGCGTATCCACTCATGCGCGCCGATACACTTGCCGTCGTCTCCGGCGGTGCATACCAGCTCGAAATCCTCACACTGGTTTGACGCAAGCATGGCCATTGCGATGGCGGCATCCTCGCGGGTGAACTCCGAGCGTCCCGACAGCCGCGCCTGCATCGAGCCCGAGACATCTACAATAAACAAAGTCTTGCCCTTCAGCCGCGGCAAACGCGCGTAAGACCGCAGCATGGCATCCTCGATCTGACCGACGAACATAGGCACGGCCTTGACGGCCTTGAGATAGTCGAGCGGGCCGAGCATGGAATTGTGCAGCTTGGCCAGCCCCTCCTCTATGACCTGACGGCTCACGCCGGCCTCGGTCATGCCCCTGAGATTGCGCAGCATGGCCAGTCCGCCGAGACGGCCCGACTCTATTAGCTGGGTCCACACCGATTTCTTGTCGGCGCCGGACGAGAGCAACGCCTCCCACGTCTCGGGCACGGGCAGGGCGCGCTCGGCCACCTTGCGGTAAAGCTCGCGCCGCGCGGGCGTCTTGGTGCGCGGGCGTGACAGAAACAGCACGTCGCGCAGCTTTACCTCCGTGTTGCGGTCATACTTGGCCAGCTGATATTCGTCAAAGTTATCCCAGCAGGCGGCAAGTCCCTTGGCGGCCTGATGGCACAGGGGCACCCTACCCTCACG
Organism: Bacteroidales bacterium M8; assembly: GCA_001689495.1. Classification (GTDB taxonomy): domain Bacteria; phylum Bacteroidota; class Bacteroidia; order Bacteroidales; family Muribaculaceae; genus Duncaniella. Next base: position 43,976 of record LUJS01000041.1, read on the forward strand.
CCAATATAGCGCAAGGAAATCGGTCATCATGTCGGCGCGGGTGATGATGCGGGGCAGAATCCCGCCCACCAGCCTGCGATGCCCGGGGTGACGGCACATCTCGACCGCAATGAACAGCGGGGTGTGCCTGAGGCGCTGCACCTCTCTTGCCTCGACGGCCAGCGCGGCCACGACCTCAGGGTCGCACAGTGGTATCAGGCGCTTTATCTCGTCGCTCACGTGCATGCCGTCCATATAGGCTATGTTCTCCCACAGCAGGTTGGCCATCACCGCCCTGCGCAGCAATGCCTCGGGAGTCTGGCGCGCAGCCTCGGCGCCATAGCCTCCGGCGAGTCTCGAGTCTGACCTCACGGGGCCTTTCGAGCCCGTCGATGGATTTACTTTAGACATAATATCGTTATTGTTAAGACAAAAAAGACTTGTCCGGGTCGGTCGAGCCGGACAAGTCCGCTATGATCATTTGAGCCCGGATGCCTCAGGATGCTGTCTCAAGATCGGGAGCAATGAGCTTGTAGCCCTTGCCGTGGATGTTGATGATCTCGATGGAGGGATCGTCCTTGAGATGCTTGCGCAGCTTGGTGATGTAGACATCCATCGAACGGGCGTTGAAGTAATTGTCGTCGATCCAGATGGTCTTGAGCGCGAAGTTACGCTCGAGAATCTCGTTGACATGGGCGCAGAGCAGCGAGAGCAGCTCGGACTCCTTGGTGGTCAGCTTGGTCACCTTGTCGTCGATGAGAAGCACCTGCTTCTGGGTGTCGAACGTGAACTTGCCGATCTTATACATCGTGATCTCCTTGCCCTTCTTGCCCTTGACGCGGCGCAGGATGGCCTCGATGCGGAACACGAGCTCCTCCATCGAGAAAGGCTTGGTGATATAGTCGTCGGCTCCGATCTTGAAGCCCTCGAGAATGTCATCCTTGAGAGACTTGGCGGTGAGGAATATGATGGGCACTTCAGAGTTGACGGTACGTATCTCTTGAGCGAGTGCGAAACCGTCTTTCTTAGGCATCATGACGTCAAGGACGCAAAGGTCATATTTGCCCTTGAGGAAAGCCTTGTAACCGCTGTCGCCATCGGCAAAAAGGTCAGCATTGTAACCCTTTGCCTGAAGGTACTCGCTCAGCAGCATGCCGAGGTTCTCGTCGTCCTCACAAAGTAGTATGCGCAGACGTTCTTCCATAATTGTCTTAGTTTTGAGTTATAGGTAGTGTTATTATAAATTTAGTTCCGATACCGAGCTCGCTCTCGACGGTTATCTGTCCGCCGAGCTCGTCGACCATCTTCTTGACGTATGCCAGTCCGAGGCCGAAGCCCTTGACGTCGTGTCTGTTTCCGGTCGAGACCCGGTAGAATTTCTCGAATATCTTTTTCAGGTCATCGCGCCTGATGCCTATTCCGTTGTCGTGAATCGTCACCTCGAACAGCTCGTGTCCGTGCTGCTTGATGTCGCGGGTCGCGACCTTAAGCTCGAGGGGCACATCCTCGCGACGATATTTCACGGCATTGTCGAGCAGGTTGAAAATGACGTTGGTGAAGTGCATCTCGTCGACATTTACGGTAGACTCGCGGGCGCCGATGATGGTCTCGATATGGCCTCCGTATTTCTCGACCTTGAGCTTGAATGTCGAGGTGATGCCCGCTATGAGCTGGTTGGCATCGACATCCTGCAGACGCAGCGTGGCCTTCTGGCGATCGAACATCGACATCTGAAGCACCTTCTCGACCTGAAACCTCAGGCGCTTGGTCTCGTCGTTGATGACTGTCGATATGTGGGCCAGCATCGAGGGAGACTTGAGAACGGCATTGTCGTTGAGCATCTGTGCGGCAAGCGAGATGGTCGATATTGGGGTCTTGAACTCGTGGGTCATGTTGTTGATGAAGTCGTTCTTCATCTCGGTCAGCCTCTTCTGCTTGAACGCCAGAATGATGGTGCACAGGAACGTCACGAGCAGTATGAAGGTGAAGATGAACGACGGAATCATGAATCTGATCGAGTCGAAGATATAATCGCTCTTGGTGGGGAAATAGACCTTGAGATAGTATGTCTTGTTGCGTGGATCGTTGGGGAATAGGGTCTGCACGAACATCCCCGACTGGTCCTTGAGGTTGGGCGCATAGCCCTCGGAATGATACACGAATGCCCCGACCCTGTTGACCACGGCGAACTCAAATGGCAGATTGAGTCCGTTGTTGTCAAGTTCGGAGCGGAGATAGCGGGCCACGTCGGCCGAGTCGGCCCTCTCGAGTATGGGGCGGTTGCTCGACTGGTTGATGATGCTGAGTATGACCTCGTCAAGCAATCCTTTCTGATAGAGATATTTGCCGCGCATCAGCTCTTTCATCGACGGCGTGGCCGAACGGCGGTCTATGTTCATCTTCAGCGTGAGGTCATAGCTGATACCCTCAGACGTGGAGAACTTGTTGGTGATGCCCAGCGTGGGGTCCGAGCCTCCGCGCGTCAGGGGCTGAATCTCCATCTGGGCCATGTCCTCCTCGAGAAAGTGTTTGGTCTCATCCTGCTCCAGACGTGTGGTCACGGCATAGAGCGAACGCTTGACCCCTTCGTTGAATTGGTCATCGCGCATCTTCTTCATGTTGTTCATGTACATTATCTGCACATAGAGCAACCCGATGAAGGTCAGTGCCATGATTATTGTCAGAAACCAGATTGTCGACTTTTTCATAATCTTTCGTTCATATCCCCGCGACATGATCGTGGAGCTTTCTATATGTTAACACTCTCGAACCGCTAATCGTTGTGAATTTTAATAAATATTTCTCAACCGATTTAACACTTGGGGTCAAAATTAACATAAAAATGTGAAATCTGCAAATTTTTATCCCCACATACCGCCGTTTGGTACGAATATTTCAAATAAATACGACAAAAAAGATAAAACGGCACGCCATCGGGCGTGCCGTCGTGAGAATCGTGAATATTCCGAGCTTTTTCAGCCGCGGCGCAGGATGTGGTTGATGAACAGCCAGCCGCCGAATATCTGCATCAACATTCCGGGAACGCCGATGCGGAAATCCTGACAGGCCGAGATGAAGTCGCCCGACATGGCCCATTCGCCAAGAGTTCCGACAGCCTGATAGCCCAGAACGACGGCAACAAGAGTCAGCAGCGTAGCCCTGAGGCCGCAACACCCGCAAATCCGGCCAGAAGCACCGATTTGAGCGTGATGGCGGGTAGCATGGCTGCGGCAGGCATGCCGAACAGAAGCGAGTTGACTACTGGCGACAGCAGCGCGGTGAGCAGTCCGACGCGCCACCCGTATTTATATGCTCCGACGAGAGTGAAGAAGTATATCGGAAGCCATGTCACTCCACCCTGCGGAACGAGGTGGAACAACTGTGGCACGATGAGGTTGCCGAGGATAAAGACCGTTGCGGCGAGATATGTCCTCGCGCTGTCGAACGGCAGGGAGTGCAATCTGAGAGTTGTCTGCATATTGTTATTATGATTTTTGATTTAAAAATTCCCTTATCATTCTCACGCACGTCAACGGGTCGTCCGTATCGGCGCAGAGCTTTTCGACCGGACATATATCCGTGCCCGCCCTGTTGATGATCGAGTGGACGGACCGTCCGTATGTAACCGGCACATCGGCGATCCGCAACAGCCTCAAGGCCGATTCGCTGATCACGTCGGCATGAAGGGCTGACACCCGGCATGCTACCATTAGGGCCGCGGCGCCCTTGCCCACTACCTTGTCGGCAATGAAGGCGCCGTCAAGCAATCCCGGATCCGACTCTAAAAGCTCGGCGAGATCCCTGACCCCGCGCCTGTGACACAGCACTACCCTGTCGCCGTTGGCGATTACGCACGAGCAACATTCGCGGTGCAGTGTCTCGATTATTTCTTCCCTCTGCATCGGGCTCAGAGTCTGTTCTGTTTCAGGTCCTCGACAAAACGGTCTATCCTGTGCAGTTCGGCGGGGATGTCTATGGACTGCGGACAGTGCGGGCCGCACCGGTTGCACCCTATGCAGTGGCTTGCCTGACGCAGCTTGGGCACCGAGCGGTCATAGCCTATCAGAAAGGCGCGGCGTGCCTTGGCATAGTTCTCGGCCTGTGCGCTCTCGGGCACGTTGCCCTGATTGACACATTTATTATAATGCAGCAATATGGCGGGTATGTCGAGTCCGTAGGGACACGGCATGCAATACTTGCAGTCGTTGCACGGGATGGTGGGATACTGCATCATCAGGTCTGCCGTCGTGTAGAGAAAATTCATCTCCTCGTCGGTCAGCGGCTTGAGCGGACAGAACGACCCGAGATTGTCCTCGAGATGCTCCATGTATGTCATGCCGCTGGGCACCGTGAGCACTCCGGGATGCGTGCCGGCATACCTGAAGGCCCAAGAGGCAACGCTCCTTTCGGGTTCCTGCTGCTTGAGGCGGGCGGCAATGTGGTCGGGCACGTTCGAGAGCCGTCCGCCCAGCAGCGGCTCCATGATTATGGCGGGGATGCCGCGGCGCTCGAGCTCGCCATAGAGATACTCGGCATCCGTATTGCGGGGATTGACCTCCTTGGCGTGCTTCCAGTCGACATAGTTGAGCTGTATCTGGACGAAATCCCAGCGGTATTCATCGTGCTTGGACAGCAGATGGTCAAATACCTTTATATCGCCATGATATGAGAATCCGAGTTTCCTGATGCGCCCGGCCTCACGCTCCTTCATCAGAAAGTCAAGCACGCCGTTCTTGATATAGCGGTTCTCCAGTTCCTCCATGCCATCCTTGCCCATTCCCACCCCGTGCAGCAGCATATAGTCGATATGGTCTGTCCGGAGCTCCTTGAGCGAGTTTCGATACATGGCCAGCGATGCCTCGCGGCTCCATGTCGACGGCGAGAAGTTGGAGAGCTTGGTGGCGATGAAATAGCTGTCGCGCGGGTGTCGGCTCAGGGCTATGCCGGTGGCACGCTCGGACCGGCCCTTGCAATAGGCGGGAGACGTGTCGAAGTAGTTCACGCCATACTCCATGGCCTTGTCGACAAGGCGGTTGACGGTCTCCTGATCTATCTCGTCCTGACCGCTGTCAGAGGTCGGGTCGCTGATTACAGGCCAACGCATGCAGCCATAGCCGAGCAGCGAGACCTTATCGCCGGTCGTCGGGTTGACGCGATATGTCATCTCACCCTTCACGGCACCAGTATTCTTCTTGCCTGTCACTGTCTCTGATGCCGAGTCACACCCGGCCATTGCAAGGCCTGCCGCCGACGCGCCAAGCCCGATTCGTTTCAGGAAACCGCGACGGTCCATAGGGTCATTATTCATTGTTTCCGTTGAGTTTGATGATTAGATATATCGGTGATTCTCGTGTCCTTCGACATATATTGCGCTGAATGGCCGCGAGGGACACAGATTCTCGCAAGCGCCGCAACCGATGCACCGCTCGGTGTTGACGGCCGGTATCTTGGGCGAACTGTCGTCGCCGGGCACCGAGGGTATCATCGTGATGGCTCCCGCAGGGCAGTGTCGGGCACAGTTACCGCACTCGACCCCCTCGGTCAGAGGCACGCAGTTGTCCTTGACCCAGACGGCATGGCCTATCTGTATCGAAGACTTGTCCTCGACCGAAACCGGGCGAATAGCTCCGGCAGGACACACGTCCGAGCAGCGTGTACACTCGGGGCGGCAATAGCCCCGCTCGTAGGATGCCTCGGGCTGCATGAATCGTTCCAGATCAGTCGATGGCCTGAGCACGCCGTTCGGACAGGCCGAGACACACAACTGACATGCCGTGCAATGGGATGACAGGTTGGCAAGGCTCACGGCGCCGGGAGGTGCTATGCGAGTCTTACGCGAAGGCACTTTCTTGTCCTCGATGGCTGCCAGACCTCCGTCGACGGTCTTTTCCTGAGCCTTTACGGCGGCCGTTGCAGCGACAGCTGCCGTAATCGACACGAAGCTACGGCGCGATGAGTCGGGCGCGGATTGTCCGGCACTCTTCTTCCAATACAGCCTGTATGATATGGCACCGTGGCGGCATGTGTCGATGCAGTCCATGCACGCCACGCATCTCGAGTAGTCTATTGAATGGGCCTTGCCGTCGATGCACGCGCCCTTGCAGTTGCGCGAGCATAGTCCGCAACTATTGCATTTCGAGACATCTATCACCGGCCTGAATAGCGAGTACTTGGACAGCACTCCGAGCAGCGTCCCCACCGGGCAAACGGTGTTGCAATAGGTGCGGCCGTTGCGCCAAGCCAATACCGCCAGCACGCCAAGCGTGATGAGGGCGACGGTCAGGGTGACGGCACTGTGCATCCACACCTCAACGCCATAGAACATATAGCTGTCATAACGCTCGGCCATTCCGGCAAGCAGGTTGTTGCCCCACTGCCATACCGGCGCCAATATGGTCTGGGCTATTCGGCCATAGGCTGCATAGGGGTCGAGCAAGACCACGACGGCAGCAACGCCGAAGACAACCCCGGCTGCCATGACGGCAAGCATAGTGTATCTGAGCACCGTCTTGGCAGGCGAATAGGTGTATCTGTAGCGTCGTGACTTCTTGCCCATCCAAGCGAAACCGTCCTGCGTGATGCCAAGAGGGCAAATGACCGAACAATATATGCGCCCGAAGAGCAACGTGAGAACGACAAGCAGGGCGACAACCCCGAGGTTAAGCGCGAGCAGAGCCGGCACGAACTGGATCTTAGGGGTCAGCGGATTTTCCCGGTGGGCGG
>LUJS01000042.1 GCA_001689495.1 Bacteroidales bacterium M8
TTGCCCAAAACGTTTAGGACAATATTGCTTTTTTCTGCAAAATTACCCCCGCGGCGATGCCAAAAAGGTGCGATAATGCCGATTGATAGCAAAAAAATGACTAATTTTGCACCCCTATGAAAGAGACTGTCAGAGTACTGAAGGAAAAGGTGCTTGCCGGGGGCGAGCTCACCGCCGCCGAGGCCTTTTCGCTTGCCGCCGCCGAGGGGAGTGATGAACTCTACGAGGCCGCCGCAGAGGTGACACGCCGCTTCCACTCCAAGCGGTTCGACTCATGCTCGATCATCAGCGCCCGCTCGGGCCGCTGCGGCGAGGATTGCAAATGGTGCGCGCAGGCCGCCTGCTATGACACCGGCGCGCGCGAGTATCCCCTCGTCGACCGCGACGTCTGTCTGGAGTCGGGGAGATACAACGACTCGCGTGGCATAGGCCGATTCTCGCTGGTCACCAGTGGCCGCAAGGTCGGCGGGGCCGCGCTCGACACCCTCTGCTCGTACTATCGCGATCTGGCCGCCCGGTGTCCCGGCATGGGGCTGTGTGCCTCGATGGGCCTGATGGACCGCAAGGGGCTCGAACGGCTCAGGGAGGCCGGCGTCGAGCGCTATCACTGCAACATGGAGTCGGCGCCGTCGCACTTTGCAACGCTCTGCTCCACCCACACGCAGGCCGACAAGCTCGCCACCATCCGCGCCGCACGCGAGGCCGGACTCGAAATCTGCTCGGGGGGCATCATCGGCATGGGCGAGACCCTCGGTCAGCGCATCGAGTTCGCCCTGTTCCTGCGCGACGAGGTCAAGCCCGTCAGCATACCCCTCAATGTGCTGCATCCCATCCCCGGCACCCCGCTCGAGGGGATGGCGCCCCTGACCGACGACGAGATTCTCACCACCGTGGCCATCTTCCGACTGATACATCCCCGCGCCGTGCTCCGTTTTGCCGGAGGGCGCGACCGCATATCGCCCGAGGCCCAGCGCCGCGCGCTGGCCATAGGCATCAACGGCGCCATCATGGGCGACCTGCTCACCACCATCGGTGCCCGGATAGACGACGACATACGCATGGTGGGCGAGTGCGGATATGAGTTCGGAGGACGCCGCGATGACTGACGTCGTCAGATACAAGGGGCACCTGTCACTGCCCGAGGTCGGCCCGTCGGGCCAGCAACGCCTCGCCGCGACCCGCGTGCTCGTGGTGGGTGCCGGAGGTCTCGGGTCGCCCGTGGCCCTCTATCTCGGCGCCGCCGGGGTCGGCACCCTCGGGATAGCCGATGCCGACACGGTGAGCCTGAGCAACCTGCAACGCCAGATCATGCACGGCACCGCCGACATCGGTACCTCGAAGGCCGAGTCGGCCAAGAGGGCCGTGACGCGGATAAATCCCGGGGTCGACGTCCGCCTGCACAAGCAGTATCTGACCCCCGCCGACGCCCGCGACATCATCGGCGGCTATGACATCGTCATGGACTGCACCGACAACATGGCCGCGCGCCTCGTCATCGACGACACCTGCCGCGCCCTCGGCAAGCCGTATGTCCATGGCGCCGTCAGGAGGTTTGGCGGTCAGATATTCACCCACGTTCCCGGCTCGCCGGGATACAGGGACATATTCGCTCCCGACCCCGACGCACCCGTCGACGAACTGCCCTGCGCCGTCGACGGCGTGCTCAACACCGTGGTCGGCGTCATCGGCACCCTTCAGGCCACCGAGGCCGTCAAGTGGGCCACCGGCGCGGGCGACCTGCTGACCGGCAGGCTGCTGACGTTCGATGCCCTGACAATGAAGTTTGAAGAATTTAAATTTTGATGCAATATCCTCATGTCCAATAACTCTCCCTGCGGGGTGGCCGTCTACTGCGCGTCGTCGAGCCGTGTCCCCGCCATATATCTCGAGACCGCGACCCGCATGGGCACGCTGCTGGCCCGCCATGGCCTGACGCTGGTGTGCGGCGGCGGATACCGCGGACTGATGGGCGCCGCCATCGACGGCGCCGGGGCCGCGGGCGGCAAGACCGTGGGCGTGCTGCCTCAGTTCATGATAGAGCGCGGCTGGGCCCACCCCGACCTCACCGAAGTCATATCCACCCCCACCATGCATGTGCGCAAGGAGACCATGGCCTCGATGAGCCGTGCCGCCGTGGCGCTGGCCGGTGGCATCGGCACCCTCGATGAGCTGTGCGAGATCATGACGTGGCACCAGCTCGGGCTGTTTGCCGGGCCTGTGATCATCGTCAACACCGATGGGTTCTATGACCCGCTGATAGAGATGTTCGGCCGCATGCAGAGCCAACAGTTCATGCGCGGCGGCGTGATACCCGCCGTGGTCGTGTCAACACCCGAAGAGGCGATAGACGTAATCCTGAGATGAACACCCTGACCGATTCGATATTCACCCCCATGTCGTGGCAGACACCCGTTTGCCGCGAGTCTGACGGCCCCGCCACGGCGGCCGAGCAAAAGCTGTTCACCGTCGGCAGGATTCCCTATCTCGACGGCCTGCAGCCCCGCGAACGCACCACGTTGCCCGGCTATGACTCGGGCGTGCTCTGCCTGCTGATAGGGCTGTTCCTGCTGCTCAGCTACAACTTCCGCCACTACTCGACGTTTCTCAAGAACTTCCTCACCGACCTCGTCAGCGTGCGCCGCCGCGAGGGCACGTTCGAGGTGCGCACCTTCTCGGAGACCGGCGTGCTGATGTCGATAGTGCTGGTGGCCTGTCTCAGCGAGGGCATCATCGTCAACGCCCAGCTCACCCGCACCGGCATGGTGGGGTCGTGGCCGGGAGTGTTCTTTGTCGTCGGCGGCGTCACGCTCGTAGCCGTGCTCTATTACCTCTGGCAGCTCGCGGCATACGCCACCGTGGGCTATGTCTTTGCCGACAAGGTCTCGGCCCGGTTGTGGATGAAGGGATTCAACGCCTCGCAGGCCCTGCTGGCGTTCATGCTTTTCATCCCCGCGCTGGTGGTGCTTTTCAATCCCGGTGCGGCGCCGACGGTGGTCGCATTGTCCGTTTTTTCCTATTTTTTGGCCCGTCTGCTGTTTATATGCAAAGGTTTTAGACTTTTTTACGACAATTTTAGCTCGTTGATTTATTTTATTTTGTACCTTTGCACCCTTGAAATTGTACCTCTTGTTGTATTGTATCGTGCAGCCGGGGCAATAAGTTCCATTCTGTCACATACATTCAGCATCTAACAACACCTATCAAATAGAATTTAGCGACGTGAAAGTGAAGAAAATTCTGGTATCTCAGCCGAAGCCCGAATCCGGAAAATCTCCCTACTATGATATAGCCGAAAAGCATGGCGTAGAAGTTGTACTCAGACCTTTCATCAAGGTCGAGGGTCTCTCTGCAAAGGAATTCCGCCAGTCCAAGATCAACATCTCCGACTTCACCGCCATCATCTTCACCGCACGCACCGCGATAGACCATTTCTTCCGCCTCTGCGAGGAGATGCGCATCACCATCCCCGACACGATGAAATATTTCTGCACCTCCGAGGCCATCGCCCTCTACCTGCAGAAGTATATCGTATATCGCAAGCGCAAGATCTTCCACGGCTCGACAGGCAAGCTCGACGCACTGCTCCCCGCGCTCATCAAGCACAAGAAGGAGAAGTTCCTCTGGGTCGTGTCTGACGTGCACAAGGAGGACTCGGGCCTGCTCGACAAGAACGGCATCTCGTACACCAAGGCCGTCATGTACCGCACCGTCAGCAACGACTTCGGTCCCGACGAGCCCTTCGACTATGACATGCTGGTGTTCTTCAGCCCCTCGGGCATCGACTCGCTGCTCAAGAACTTCCCCGACTTCAAGCAGGGCGACATCAAGATTGCCTGCTTCGGCCCCTCGACCTGTCAGGCGGCCCTAAAGGCCGGCCTGCGTCTCGACATCGAGGCCCCCACGCCCCAGAATCCGTCGATGACGGGCGCTCTCGACGCATATCTGCCCCCCAAGGAGGAGAACGCCGACTGATTCTCGACCCCCGATATTCCATAAAGATAAAAGACAGGGCTGATAAGGCGTTTCTGCCCTATCGGCCCTGTCTGTTTTTTCATTCACCGCATCAATGAAAGGTCTCAGGCTATATAAAGTTGAGAAGCTCTGCAGCGAGGTCGCTATAGGGCAGTTGTTCGACCGCTCTTGTCCGGGCAACGAGTCGTCTCTGGCCTATCCGCTGCGCGTGGCATGGCGCGAGAATCCCGGTCGCCGCGGCCCCGCCTGCTCGCAGTTTCTGATTTCGGTGCCCAAGAAGCGCATACGCCACGCCGTAGACCGCGTGACCGTGCGCCGCCGCGTGCGCGAGGCATACAGGCTCAACCGCGACCTGCTGCCCGAGGGGACCAAGATGGACATCGCCTTCATCTATGTGGCATCCGAGGTGCTGCCGTCGTCGAGGATCGTTCCCGCCATGCGCAGGCTGCTCGCGCGCATCAGGCCCGCTGACAAGGCTACGGAGGGCGAGGAATGCTGAGACGCCTTTTCATATTGCCCATACGCTTTTATCGCGCCGCCATCTCGCCGATGTTTCCGCCGGTGTGCCGCTTCACGCCCACATGCAGCCAGTATGTCATCGAGGCCATAATGCGCCACGGTGTCGTCAGGGGCTCGTGGCTGGCGCTGAGGCGCATAGCACGCTGCCATCCGTGGGGTGGGTCGGGCTATGACCCCGTGCCATAGGATGATGTTCGACACCCATACACACACTCTGCGGCCCGGCGCGGTGGTCAACATCGACCCGTCGGCCACGCCGCTGTCGGCCCTGCGCATCGAGGCTCCCTATTTCTATTCGGTCGGCATACACCCGTGGAACGCCGGGGTGGTGCGCCCCTCCGACATACGCACCCTGCGCCGTCTGGCGCGCAACGAGAGGGTGCTGGCCATAGGCGAGACCGGGCTCGACTCGGTGCACATTGGATATGAGTGGGTAGAGGTGCCGGGCCGCAAGGAGCCCGAGATACGCCAGACGGTGCCCTCGGCCCAAAAGCAGATGGAGCTGCTGAGGCTGCACGTAGAGCTGAGCGAGGAGCTGTGCAAGCCCCTGATACTGCATGTGGTGAAACGCTATCCCGAGATAATGAATCTGAGGCGCGTGCTGCGCCCCTCGCAGCCGTGGATCATTCACGGCTATCGCGGCAAGCCCGGGCTGGCGCGCGACCTGCTCAGGCTGGGGTTCTATCTCAGCTATGGCGAGAAATTCAATCCGGCGTCCGTCGCCGTTACTCCCCCTGACAGGCTGCTGTTCGAGACCGACGAGTCAGGGCTGACCGTCGGCGAGATCGCCGCCCTCGCCGGTGCCGGGCCCGGTTCGCAGTGCATTGCGGACAAGGCCCGCGAGCTTGGTCCGCTTGATTGGGGAGCCCCTGAAAATCATTGAGAAGTCTTGCTGTCTCATCGACAGTATGTCCTCGCGGCTCAGTCCGGTTATGGCGGGCCGCGGGGCGAATTCCGCAATATCCGTCACCGCCACGCCCGCATTGTGCGGGCATACCTCCTGACAGATGTCGCAGCCGTATATGCGCGTGCCCAGCGGGGGTATCTCGTCGCCGCGATATTCGATGGTCAGATACGACATGCACCTGCGGGCATCCATCCCGCCCTGACCGTCGAGGGCATGGCCGGGACAAGCCGCGATGCAGCGTCCGCACCCGTCGCAGCCGCGTGTATCGGGCGTGTCGGGGTCGAGCGGCAGGGTGGTCAGTATGAATCCCAGCACGCACCACGACCCAGCGCCGGGCACTATCAGCAGGTTGTTGAGTCCAATGAATCCCACTCCGGCCTTCGTTGCCCAGTAACGCTCGCGCAGCGGGGCGGTGTCCACGCACACGCGGCATGCGGCGCCCGTGCGCGCCGTGATCTCGTCCGCCACCGCGGATAGTCGGCGGCGCACCACGTCGTGATAGTCCTCGCCGAGGGCATAGCGCGCCCAGCGCAGCGGCTCGCGGGGCGGGTGGTTATAATAGCTGAATGCAGCGGCGACGATGCTCCGTGCGCCGTCGAGCAGCAGCGTGGCGTCGTCGCGCACGTCGTGATAGCGGTCCAGATAGCCCATCTCGCCGTGTCGGCCGCGGGCAATGAAGTACCTGTAAAGCTCCGCGACGGCCTCGTCGACGGGTCCTGCTGCGGCAATCCCCGCGGCGACGGCTCCGGCACCCCGCACCAGCGACTTTATTTCTGTGGACGACAGCATCGCTTACATCGGCAGGGTTTCGAACTCATAGCCCTTGGCCTTGAGCCACTTTATGGCGCGGGGTAGGGCAAAGCGCATATTGTCGTGTGCCTTGATGGAGTCGTGAAACACTATGATGCTGCCGTTGCGGGCATAGCGCCGCACGTTGGCAAACACCCTCTCGCCGTCGATGCGGCGCGAGTAGTCGCGCGTCACCAGATCGTACATCACGATGTTGTAATGCTTCTTTATCACGTGCGCCTGTCCGGGCCAGATGATGCCGTGTGGCGGGCGGAACAGCGACGAGCCTATCAGGGCGTCGGCCTCGCTGATGTCGCGCAGATAGCGCGCGTTACTCTCCTTGAGCCCCTGCAGGTGGTGCATGGTGTGGTTGCCGTAGGCGTGGCCGCGGCGCTTCACCTCCTCGAACAGCTCGGGATGGCGGCGCACATTGTCGCCGACCATGAAGAACGTGGCCTTGACCCCCTCGCGGTCCAGCAGGTCCAGCACCCACGGGGTCTCTTCGGGCACCGGGCCGTCGTCGAATGTCAGGTACACCACCTTGCGGCCGCGGCGCTTGTATCGCCACATCCCCTCGGTGAACATGAGCCTGTAGAGCAGCGGAGGGCGCTCTATCAGCCTGTCAGGGCGCAGGCGGTCGAGAGTCCGCCGCCACCACGAAAGCCCGGCAGAGGGCTTCTCCGAAGGCTTTTCAGATGGCGTCGTCACCGGCGTCTTCGTCATATTTCTGAAACAGGAAGTCGTTGTAGGGGAATCGCGTCAGGTGAATCTCTTTGGCGCGCTCGTAGAGCAGCTGCTTCAGCGCGTCGACATTCTGTCCGGTCTTGGCCGAGATGAACACGCAGTCGTGGGGCAGGCGGGCCATCCACATGCGCTTCAGCTCGTCGAGCGATATGTTCTCGCGCGTGCGCTCGGTCAGGTCGTTCTCGTCCTTCTCGACATGCCTGAAGGCGTCGATCTTGTTGAAGACCATTATCACCGGCTTCTCGGCGCCGTCGCAGACCTCGCGCAGGGTCTTGTCGACCACGGCTATCTGCTCCTCGAAGTTGGGGTGCGAGATGTCCACGACATGCACCAGCAGGTCGGCCTCGCGCACCTCGTCGAGGGTCGACTTGAACGAGTCGACAAGGTGGGTGGGGAGCTTGCGGATGAATCCGACCGTGTCTGACAGCAGGAAGGGGAGGTTGTCTATTATCACCTTGCGCACCGTCGTGTCGAGGGTGGCGAACAGCTTGTTCTCGGCAAACACGTCGCTCTTGCTCAGCACGTTCATCAGGGTCGACTTGCCGGCGTTGGTATAGCCCACTAGGGCCACGCGGGTCAGCTTGCCGCGATTCTTGCGCTGCACGGCCTTCTGCTTGTCTATCGAGCGCAGCTCCTCCTTGAGGCGGCTTATCTTGTCGAGGATTATTCGGCGGTCGGTCTCGATCTGTGTCTCGCCCGGGCCGCGCATGCCGATGCCGCCGCGCTGGCGCTCGAGGTGGGTCCACATGCGGGTCAGTCGCGGCAGCAGATACTGATACTGCGCCAGCTCGACCTGAGTCTTGGCGTTGGCCGTGCGGGCGCGCTTGGCAAAGATGTCGAGGATGAGGCTGGTGCGGTCGAGTATCTTCACCTTGAGCTCGCGCTCTATGTTGACCACCTGCTTTGATGTCAGGTCGTCGTCGAATATGGCCATGCCGATGTCGTTGTCCTCGATGTATGCGCGTATCTCCTCGAGCTTGCCCTTGCCCACGTAGGTGCGCGGGTTGGGATAGTCGAGGCGCTGCAGGAAGGTCCTGACGGTGACGGCGCCGGCCGTGTCGGCCAGAAACGCCAGCTCGTCGAGGTATTCCTTGGCTTTGGCTTCGTTCTGCTGTTCGCTGATGAGTCCCACGAGCACCGCGCGCTCTGTCAGCTCCTCGCTTAGTATCTGGTCAATCATAGAATTCTGTATATGGGGGGAGGGGGATTGAAGTATTGATGATCTCTGTTGTGTCTGCGCGCACCGCGCGCGTACGCATATAGAACGTGGCGCTGACGCTTTTCGTTTGAAACGTATATGAAAAAAGAATGGATAATGAAACCCGAAGATTTGCATTACCCATTCTCCTCTCTCCTCAGCGGTATGGACNNACCAGCTGAACTACCACACCAAGGTTTTAGAGGTGCATCGGTTAGTTCCGTTTTGCGAGTGCAAAGTTAAGACCGTTTTTGATTCTGTGCAAATATTTTCGGAAGAAATTTGCATTTTTATGTCACTTTCCGAAAAATAGAATAATAATTGGTCTGTTTCGCCCGGCAAAAACACCCGTTGGGAAGAAATGTTTGGGGGTGTGGGAGATTTTGCGTAATTTCGCGTTATAATTAAAGCAAACATATAACATACCCCTGAAATATATGAGCGAGATACTGCTTGACGTGCGCGACCTCCACGCCACCGTCGAAGGAAAAGAGATACTCAAAGGAATCAACCTCACCGTGTGCGAGGGGGAGGTGCATGCCATCATGGGCCCCAACGGCTCGGGCAAGTCAACCCTCTCGGGCGTGCTCGCGGGCAATCCCGCATACGAGGTCACCGAGGGCTCGGCCAAGCTGCATGGCGTCGAGCTGCTGGGCCTGCCCCCCGAGACACGCAGCCACGAGGGCCTGTTCCTCTCGTTCCAGTATCCCGTCGAGATACCCGGCGTGTCGATGGTCAACTTCATGCGCGCCGCCCTCAACGCCAAGCGCAAGTTCTATAATGAGGCACCCCTCTCGGCAAGCGATTTCCTGAAACTGATGCGCCAGAAGCGCGAGATAGTCGAGCTGGACAACAAGCTGGCGTCGCGATCGGTCAACGAGGGTTTCTCGGGCGGCGAGAAGAAGCGCAACGAGATATTCCAGATGGCCGTGCTCGAACCCCGTCTGGCCATCCTCGACGAGACTGACTCGGGCCTCGACATCGATGCCCTGCGCGTCGTGGCCGGAGGCGTCAACAAGCTCAAGACATCAAAGAACGCCACCATCGTCATCACCCACTACCAGCGTCTGCTCGACTACATACGCCCCGACTTCGTGCACATACTCTATAAGGGCCGCATCGTCAAGACCGGCGGACCCGAGCTGGCTCTCGAACTCGAGGAGAAGGGCTATGACTGGATAAAGGAGGAAAACAAGTAACGGCCATGCAGGACAACGCTCTCACACAATACATCAGGCTCTACGAGCAGAACGCCGCCGTGATAGACTCGCACTCGGCTCCCGCTCTCAACCGCCTGCGCCCCGAGGCCCTCTCGGCCCTGCAGGGGGCCAAGCTGCCCACGCAGAAGACCGAGGGGTATGAGAAGACCTCGATCGAGGCGATGTTCGCGCCCGATTATGGTGTCAACATCACCCGCGTCAACATTCCGGTAGATGTCGCCGCGTCGTTCCGCTGCGACGTGCCCAACCTCTCGACCCTCAACGCCGTTCTGGCCAACGATGCCTTCGTGCCCTCGGCCGGACTGGAGTCGAGGTTGCCCGAGGGTGTCACCTTCATGTCGCTTGCGCGCGCCGCGCGCGAGATGCCCGACCTCGTGGGCCGTCACTACGGCTCGCTGGCACCCCTGACGGACACTTCGGTGGCCCTGAACACGCTTCTGGCTCAGGATGGCGTCTTCATCCACATAGCCAAGGGCTGCCGCCCCGAGAAGGCCCTGCAGCTTGTCGAGATATTCTCGGCGCCGGTCGAGATCGCTGCGTTCCGCCGCGTGCTCATCGTGGTCGACGACGATGCCGAGCTGCGTCTGCTGCTGTGCGACCACACGCAGGAGCGCACGCGCCGTTTTCTGGCCTCGCGCGTCATCGAGATCGTCGCCGGGCACAACGCGCGCATAGAGATGTGTGCCGTCGAGGAGTCGTCGCCCCTCACATCGGTTCATTCGCGCCTCTTCATGGCCCTCGACGAGGGGGCGGAGGCCACGGTCAACTCGACCACCCTCATCTGCGGCAATACCCGCAACGAGTTCGACGTAGACCTGCGCGGCCCCCATGCCTCGGTGCGCCTGACCGGCATGGCCATTGGCGGCGACGACATGCACATCGACAACAATTCGGCCATCACCCACACGGCACCTCATTGCCATTCGGACCAGCTGTTCAAGTATGTGCTCGACGACAAGTCGACCGGAGCGTTCGAGGGCAGCATTCTCGTCCAGCCCTCGGCCCCCTTCACCGAGGCATATCAGAGCAACCGCAACATACTCGCGTCCAACGACGCGCGCATGCACTGCAAGCCCCAGCTCATCATCTATAACGACGAGGTCAAGTGCAGCCACGGCGCCACCACGGGCCAGCTGGACACTGACGCGCTGTTCTACATGCAGCAGCGCGGCATCCCCGAGGCCGAGGCCCGCACCATGCTGATGCAGGCATTCATGGTCGACGTCATTGACACCGTGCGCATACCGGGCCTCAACGAGCGCCTGCGCCATCTCGTGGACCGCCGTTTCTCGGGTACCCTCGGCGACTGTCAGGGCTGCCGCGAGGTGAAAGGCTAATCGGGTTAAAGGGTTATGGGGTTATGAGGTTATTTCTTTAAGCTAAAATTTTATCAGATGGACATTGAATATATCCGCTCGTTGTTTCCGATTCTGAGCCGGCAACTCTATGGCCGGCCTATGGTCTATCTCGACAACACTGCCACGTCGCAGACTCCGCGCGAGGTGGTCGATGCCATTGTCAGCGGATATACCACGACCAAGGCCAATGTCCACCGCGGCGTACACACGCTGTCGCAGGAGGCCACCGAGCTTCAGGAGGCCGCGCGCGAGCGTGTCAGGGGCTACATCAACGCAGGCTCGACTGAGGAGATCATCTTCACCCGCGGCACCACCGAGGCCCTCAACCTCGTCGCGTCGTCGTTTGGCGGCACGGTGCTGCACCGCGACGACGAGCTGATACTCACCGTCATGGAGCACCACGCCAACATCGTGCCGTGGCAGCTGATACAGAAGCTGATAGGTTTCAGGATACGTGTCGTACCCATCGACGCCGAGGGGCGTCTGGACCTCGATGCATATCGCTCGCTCTTCAACGACCGCACCCGCCTCGTCTCGGTATGCCACGCCTCAAACGTGCTCGGCACCGTCAATCCCGTCAAGGAGATGATAGCCGAGGCCCACGGTCACGGCGTGCCCGTCGTGATAGACGGCGCGCAGTCGGCCCCCCACATGCGCATCGACGTGCGCGACCTCGATGCCGATTTCTATACGTTCTCGGCCCACAAGATGTATGGCCCCACGGGCGTGGGCGTGCTCTACGGCAAGAAAGAGCACCTCGAGAAGATGCCCGCATATCAGGGCGGTGGCGAGATGATAGAGAGCGTGTCGTTCGAAAGGACCACCTTTGCGGCGCTGCCATACAAGTTCGAGGCCGGTACGCCCGACTTCATCGGCATAGCGGCCCTGCACAAGGCTATAGACTTCATGGAGAGGACGGGAGTCGACGAGATAGCCGCGCACGAGCACGACCTGCTCGAATATACCACCCGCCGCATGACCGAAGAGATACCCGGCATCCGCATCTTCGGCTCTGCGCCCGGCAAATGCGCCATCATATCGTTCCTGATAGGCAATGCACACCATTATGACACCGGCATGTTGCTCGACAAGCTGGGCATAGAGGTGCGCACGGGGCACCACTGCGCCCAGCCGCTGATGCACGCCCTCGGCGTCGAGGGCGTGGTGCGCGCGTCGTTTGGCGTCTACAACACCCGCGACGAAGCCGACAGGTTTGTCGATGCCCTGAAGAGGGTAGCGGCGATATTGGGGTGAGCCGGAAATAGTTGGACTAGTTATTCTAGTTGAACTAGATCAACTAGACCAACTATCATCACATCATCCCCGGGAAAAATGCATCGGGGATGTGTTCTATCCTGTATTTCTCGGGAGTTCCGATGACCAGTATTATGTCAAACTGCGGCTGCAGGGGGATGGCAAAGTCGCGCATGTATGCGTCGGCGGCGCGCACCAGACGCGCCCGCTTGCGCCGGTCCACGGCTTCGAGCGGGTCCACGTAGTCGGTGCGCCGGGTCTTGACCTCGACAAAGCATATTATATCGTCGCGCATGGCTATGAAGTCTATCTCCACGCCGCCATAGCGCGTGTTCTCGCCCGCCACGGCATAGCCGCGGGCAATCAGGTACTCGCGGGCCACCTGCTCGCCCCAGAGGCCGAGATCGTTATGATCGGCCATCGGGGTCGTCGTCCTCGTCGTTCACGCCATACTCCCAGTCGAGGTTCTCGGGCTCGCCGTCGGCGTCGTCCCAGTCCTCCTCGTCATAGTCATAATATTCCTCGTCATCCTCCTCGGGCGCGGGCGCGTTCTCGAATATGAACTCGTCCTCCTCGCGCACGCGGTGATGGCCGTCGAGGGGGCGGTGCGTGATGGGGTTGACCTCGATGCGGTTGCGCTCGTCGTTGATTTCGGCCCACAGCATGTCCTTGAGCTCGGTGATGCCGAGTCCGGTGACTGCCGAGATGAACACGTGGGGTATCCCCTCGGGCAGCGTGGGCTCTATCTCGGCCATCAGTTCGCTGTCCAGCATATCGCTCTTGGATATTGCCAGCACGCGGGGCTTGTCGGCGAGCTGCGGGTTGAACTTCTCGAGCTCGGCCGAGAGGATTTCATACTGCTCTTTGATGTCGTCGGCATCGGCGGGGACCATGAACAGCAGCACGGCGTTGCGCTCGATGTGGCGCAGGAAACGGAGTCCAAGGCCCTTGCCCTCGCTGGCGCCCTCGATGATGCCGGGGATGTCAGCCATGACGAACGAGCGCCCCGAACGATAGTCGACGATGCCGAGCTGAGGCTCCATGGTGGTGAAGGGATAGTCGGCTATCTTGGGCCTTGCAGCCGAGATGGCCGAGAGCAGCGTGGACTTGCCCGCGTTGGGGAATCCCACCAGACCAACGTCGGCCAGCAGCTTCAGCTCCATGATGATGCTCTTCTCGATGGCAGGCTCGCCGGGCTGGGCATAGCGAGGGGTGCGGTTGGTGGCGCTCTTGAAGTGCCAGTTGCCCAGACCGCCGCGGCCGCCGCGCAGCAGCTTCACCTCTTCGCCGTCCTCGGTGACCTCGCAGAGAAACTCGCCCGAGTCGGCGTCGAAGACCACGGTGCCGCAGGGCACGTCGACGATGACGTCCTCGCCGTCCTTGCCGAACGAGCGTCCGCCCGAGCCGCTCTGGCCGTTGCCGGCAAAGATGTGGCGGCGATAGCGCAGCGGCAGCAGTGTCCACATGTGCGAGTTGCCGCGGAGTATGATGTGGCCTCCGCGGCCGCCGTCGCCCCCGTCGGGACCACCCTTGGGAACATATTTTGCACGGTAGAAATGGCGCGAGCCGGCGCCACCCTTGCCTGAGCGGCAAAGCACTTTAACGTAGTCTATGAAATTGGAGTCTGCCATGATCGGTAGTTGTATTTTTGTTTTAGTCCTATAAGACTATAAGTCTTCGGGAGCTTGTAAAGTTTTAGTCTTTCGAGAAATTCATCAGCTCGCAGGCGTGGGCATAGTCGGCGGGCGACCCTATGTCTATCCACGTGCCCGAGATGGGGAAGTAGCTGACCCTGTGCCCGTCGGCAATGGCCTGCTCGATGAAGTCGGTGGCGTCGGTGCGTCCCGACCCCGGGAGCGCGCGCAGCAGCCGGTTGGAGATGACGTATATGCCGGCGTTGGCATAATAGGCATACGAGGGCTTTTCCTCGAGTCCGCGTACCGCCGACCCCTCGGTGGTGAGGATGGCGTATGGCACGGACACGTTGTATGGTATCGCCGCTATGGTGATGTCGGCCCCCTCGCGGCGGTGGTGCAGGTAGAGGTCCTCGAACGACACCGTGGTGAGCAGGTCGGCGTTCATCACCACCGTGTCGCCCTCGGCGGGTATGTCGCAGAGGGCCGCCGAGCCTATGGTGCCCATCGGCTCGGACTCGCGCACGGTACGCACGCGGGGCTCGGAGGCGGCAAAGTGGGCCTCGAGCTTCTCGGCCATATAGTTGACGGTCACGCTGACGTTGCCCACGCCCATGCGGTGCAGGGCGCCGATGTTATAGTCTATGATGGCCCTGTCGCCCACGGGCAGCAACGGCTTGGGGGTGGTGAGGGTGAGCGGACGCAGGCGTTCGCCCTTGCCGCCGGCCATGAGTATGGCACCGAGGGGGAGCCTGTTGGGGGTCTCGACTGTGTCGATGATGTCGGTGAGGCGACCGTCGGGGTCGGTGACGGGGATGAGGCGTATGCCGCGCAGGCGCAGCGAGCGTATCTTCTCGACATCCTCGTCGCCCCGCTCGACGTGACCGAACGAGGTGTGCATGGCCTCGCTGACGGGGGCTGTCAGGGGCACCCCGCGCACCAGTGCGCGGCGCAGGTCGCCGTCGGTGACGGTGCCGCGCACGTGTCGGCCGTCATCCACGGCCACGAGGGTCATCGACGCCCCCGAGGGGAGCGAGTTGAGCCTGTCGAGCGCGCCCGACAGGGGCATGCCGCAGGGCACGGCGTGGAGTTCGAGGCGTTTTCTGCTATCCATGGCGCATTAGTGTTTCGGCTATGGTCCAATCGAGCGGCGTGTCGAGGTCGGTGCTCCTCTCGGCGGGCATCTCGACCGGGATGCGGCGTCCGAAGGCCCCGAGGGGCATGGCGCGCAGCGAGGCCGGGTTGATGACATAGACGGCTCCGTTCATCTGCCATGCGGGGGGCGCCTCCTGACGGCGGGTTATCAGTCCGTCCCCTTTCGAGACATGCAGATAGCCCTCGGGCGTGGTCTCGAAGCAGTCGTAATAGGGGTTGCAGGGCGCGGCGCACACGGTCACGGCCATGTCGCAGTCGGGGGTGTAGGCCGCGAGACAGCGGGCCACGTCATCGGCGGTGCGCAGGGGCGACGTGGGCTGCAACAGCACCACGCAGTCATATCCGATACCCTCGCGGTCGGCCCAGTCCATGACGTCGAGCATCACCTCGCGCGAGCCCACGCTGTCGCCTCCGAGCGCGGCGGGACGGGTGTAGGGCACCTCGAGACCCGAGTGCGTGCGGGCCGTGTCGGCGATCTTCGGGTCGTCGGTCGACAGGATGATGCGGCTGTCGGGGGCGACCTCGCGGGCCGCCTCGATCGAATAGTGTATCAGCGGATGCCCGCAGAACTCCTTGATGTTCTTGCCGGGTATCCCCTTGCTGCCGCCGCGGGCGGGTATTATGACGAGAGGGGTCATATATCGTGAAATTTCTTGTGTCTGAGTGTGTCGAGCGGAGTCTCGGCTATGGCCCTGACCATGATGTCGAGGGTGTCGGCCTTGGCGTATGGGTTGGGCGAGGTGCGGGCGGTCTCCTGACCCTCGGGTGTGAGGGCCGAGGCTATGGCGCCGGCAATCTCGTCGGTCGAGTCGCCGCAGTGTATCACCGACGGGCCCGCGAGGCGTCCGCGCTGGCGCATGCCGACATCGACGGTCGGTATGCCCATCGAGGGTACCTCGACTATGCCGCTCGACGAGTTGCCCACCACTGCCGACACGCACTCGAGCGCCGTGATGTAGCGGGCGCGCCCCAGCGAGGGTATCACCCTGACCCTGTCGGGCCGTTCGGCTGCATGTCGCTCTATCATCTCGATGATGACGCGGCCCCGGGCGTCGTTGTTGGGATATGTGATGAGTACGTGGCTGTCGGGAAAGCGGTCGAGGGCATCGAGCAGCGCGCGGCAGCGCACGGCGGGGTCCTCGGGGTCGAGCGTGGCGGGATGATATGTCACCAGCAGCGAGCCCTCGGGCAGGGTGAAGCCTATCGACTCCTCGAGCTCGCGGCGGGTCATGCGCGGGGCGTGGAGCATGTTCCACACGCCTATGGCGCCGGTGTTGATGACGCGGCCGGGCTCCTCGCCCATCGCCACGACGCGGCGGCGGTATGGCTCGGTGGCCGTGAGGTGGAGCGAGGCCATCTTGGTGATGGCGTGGCGGATGGAGTCGTCGACGGCTCCCTCCGAGATCTCGCCTCCGGCTATGTGCACGATCGGCGTCCCGGTCATCAGCGCGGCCGTGGCCGTGGCCAGCATCTCGAACCGGTCGCCCAGAATGACGATGAGGTCGGGACGCAGTCGCGTCAGCTCGCGTGCCATCCCCTCCATGCACCCCGACATGGCCTTGACGGTGGCGAGTGGGGTGTCGGTGTCGACCGGCATCTCCACGCGCACCACGTCTGCAAAGCCGTCGGCCTCTATCTCGCGGATGGTGTCGCCATACTCGGGTATCAGGTGCATGTTGGTGGCGAGGATGCTGACCTCGCAGTCTGGGCGCGACGCAAGGCCGCGTGCCACCGGACTGAGCAGTCCCCAGTCGGCGCGAGTGCCTGTGGCTATGGCTATGGTGCGTTTGTCGGGCATCAGTATTCCCTTTCTCCGAAAATTGTGGTGCCTACCCTTATCATGTTGGCTCCCTCCTCGACGGCCACGGGCCAGTCGTGGCTCATGCCCATGCTGACGACCCTGAACGCGGGGTCTGAGGCAAAGACACTCTCCTTGAGCCTGTCGAAGACGGCGCGTATGTCGCGGAAGTCGCGGCGTATGCGCTCGTCGTCGTCGGTGTTGGATGCCATTCCCATGACGCCTGCTATGCGCACGGCCTTGAGCGCGGCCACACGCCCGGGCGTCAGATATTCGATGAGCTCGTCGGGGGTGAATCCGAACTTGGTCTCCTCCTGTGCCACGTGCAGTTGCATCAGCACCTCTACGGTGCGGCCCGTCTTGGCGGCCTCGGCGTCGACGGCCTCGAGCAGGCGGGGCGAGTCGATGCTGTGTATCAGCGATGCATGGGGCACCACGACGCGCACCTTGTTGGTCTGGAGATGGCCTATGAAGTGCCACTCGATGTCGTCGGGCAGTTGGGTGGCCTTTGTGGCCATCTCGTTGGCACGGCTCTCGCCGAACACCCTCTGGCCGGCGTCGTATGCCTCGCGCAGTGCCTCGACCGGGTGAAATTTCGACACGGCCACCAGTTCGACCCCCGCGGGGAGGGCCGAGCGCAATTCGTTGATGTTGGCGGTTATGGACATGGGGTGTTTAATTGGGAATTGGGAGTTGGGAATTGGGAATGGGGAATGGGGAATTGGGAATTGGGAGTTGGGAATTGGGAGTTGGGAGTTGGGAATTGGGAATTGGCAATGTATTGTTATAATCTTAATAATTCCCAATTCCCAATTCCCCATTCCCAATTAATACCCCCCCATTCCCCATTCCCAATTGATTAATCGTTTTTCTTCCCGCTCAGGTCTGCCTCGTAGACATCCATGATGGCGGTTTCCTGTATGGTGTTGATCTCGAAGTCGGCCATGGTGCCCTTCATGCCCTCCATGAAGTGGTCGTATGCCTCCTTGAACGAGTCGGCCGATACGAGATACTGCGAGATTGATTTCTTCTCGACGGCGGTCTTCTCGTCGAGGGTGATGAAGGCGGCCTTGACCAGATACCACTTGTCGCCGGTATACTGCTGGAAGATTTCGGCGATGCGTGTTATCTTGACTGCCGAGATGGTGAATTCTGACGTGAAGTGTGCCACCTCTTCCGAGATGCGGGCCTCGGCCTCGGTGAACGAGAGTGCATCGACCATGAATGCTTCGGTCACTTTCTTTATCGACCCGTTGTCCATGGTCTTGTCATAGCGGACTTTGGTTTCAAACCACATTGATGCCATATTTGTCTTACTTTTTTACTGTGTTCTACTTGAAGTGATATGTGATGGTGCCCTTCTGCGCCGCGGGGGCGTTGAGGTCTACCGAAAATCTTGAGCCCCTTGCGGCGCTGACGCACGCCGAGCGGGCGCGGGTGTTGGCGGCGGCGGCTCCGGTGCCCGAGGCATAGACGGCGTTGGTGACGCGCCCCTGACGGTCTACGGTGACCGAGACGGTGATGGTGCCCAGCGGGGCTCCGGGGGGTGTCTGCCATGCCTCGATGGTGCGTCCGTTCAGGCTGAAGCCCGGCTTGCCCGAGGCAGCGCCCGAATCAGAGTTGCCGTTGGTCTGGCCTGACTTGCCTTCGCCCTTGCCCTTCGAGCCTGTCTTGCCGAAGTTGACGCGCGATGCAATGTTCTCTCGGGCCTCCTGCTCGCGTCGGGCACGCTCGGCGGCCTCGCGCTCGGCCTTGGTGGGGCCGGTGGGCTGCTCGGGCTTGGCCTTGGGGGCCTTGGCGGGCGAGGGACGCTCGGTCGTCACTGCGGGCGCGGGTGCAGGTGCAGGGGTGCCGGTGTTTTCGATGGCCTCGGCCACCGGCTGTGGAGCGGGGGCCTGTTCGGGGCTCTCGGTTGCCGGCGAGTCCGAGTTGTCGGCCTGCTCGGGCGTGTCGCCCACCATGACGTACTCGCCGCCGAAGAGGACTTCGGACGAGTCTACAGGGGACCACGTGCGGTCGGCCTGCTCGGCGGGGCTATAGCGCAGGTACAGCGCCATCAGCACGGCCAGCACGGCGCCGTGAAACAGCAGCGTCGCCACAAGGGCTATGATATGTTGGCGTCGGGAATCTGACACGGTGTCATTGGTTTGATTTGGCCGACGCGGGGGCCGGCTTGGTGGCGAGCACCATCTTGAGATTGTTCTGTGCCCCGAGGTCGAGCACCTTGACCAGCGAGCCGTATGTCACCTCCTCGTCGGCATATACGGCGATGAAGTCGTCGGTGTCAGGGGTGGCCTTGGCGCGGGCCTCGGC
This sequence comes from Bacteroidales bacterium M8, assembly GCA_001689495.1. Lineage (GTDB taxonomy): Bacteria > Bacteroidota > Bacteroidia > Bacteroidales > Muribaculaceae > Duncaniella. The sequence goes on from LUJS01000042.1 coordinate 18,862, forward strand.
CAGAGCTCCGGCCAGCGACTCGAGGGTGACCTCGGCGGGTTCCTCGCCCGCCACCGACACGTAGAGGCGGCTCTCGCTGTCGATGAACACGCGGGTCGAGGGCTTGAGCGCCGTCTGGTGCGAGCTCTCGGGCAGATTGACCTCGAGCGCGGTCGGGAACACCACCGTCGAGGTGACCATGAAGAAGATGAGCAGCAGGAAGATGACGTCGGTCATCGACGCCATCGAGAATGCCGCCATCATGTTGTTGGTGCGTTTCAGAGACATGGCCTTGACGTTATGCGGGCTCGTTGAGCAGGTCCATAAACTCCATGGTCTTGGCCTCGAGCAGGTTCATCACCTTGTTGATGCGGGCCACGAGATAGTTGTAGGCAAACAGCGCGATGATGCCGACGATAAGGCCGGCCACGGTGGTGACGAGGGCCGCATAGATGCCGTCGGCCAGCACGGCTATGTTGGCGCCGGTGCCTGCGGCGGCGAGGTTGTAGAATGCCTGCACCATGCCCACCACGGTGCCGAGAAATCCGAGCATGGGGCCGCCGGCGGCGGTGGTGGCGAGCCACGGCAGACCCTTCTCGAGCTTGGCTATCTCGATGTTGCCTGTGTTCTCGATGGTCACGAGCACATCCTGCATGGGGCGTCCGATGCGCGAGATGCCCTTGGAGATGAGTCGCGCGTAGGGGGTATCGGTGGTGGCGCAGAGGCGGCGTGCGCTCTCTATCTCGCCGTCGTGGATATAGTCCTTGATGCGTTTCATGAACGTGTCGTCGTCGCGGCGGGCGCGCCCGATGACGATGCAACGCTCGACAAAGATGTAGATGCTGATGATTGAGAGGATGGCCAGCGGAATCATGATCCAGCCACCCTGCAGGGCAAGATCCCAGACCGACAGCTCCTGCACGGGGGCGGGAGCGGCGACTTCGGTGACGGTGGTGACGAATGCTGAGTCTGTCTGTAGCATGGTGATTGTGAAAGTGAGGATATTCGGGATTATTATACGGGTTTCGGGGGCGGGGCGGGGGTCACTTCAGGCACTCCCTGTAGCGGCGTATGGTCTCCTCGAGGCCGAGGTAGAGCGCGTCGCATATCAGGGCATGGCCTATCGAGACCTCGCTGAGGCGGGGGATGTTGCGGTGGAAGAACTCGAGGTTCTCCAGACTCAGGTCATGGCCGGCGTTGACGCCGAGGCCGCAGCGCAGGGCCGCGTCGGCAGCCGTGACGAAGGGGGCCACGGCCCGCTCGGGGTCGGTGGGATAGAGGTCGGCGTATGGCTTGGTGTAGAGCTCGATGCGGTCGGCGCCGGTCTTGGCTGCCAGACGGATGTTGTCGTGGTCGGTGCCGACGAATATGGACGAGCGGATGCCTGCGTCGCGCAGACGCTCGACCACCGAGGTCAGGAACTCCATATTGGCCTCGACGTCCCACCCCGAGCACGACGTGAGCTGTCCGGGGGCGTCGGGCACGAGGGTCACCTGCTCGGGGCGCACCTGAAGCACCAGATTCAGGAAGTCGTCGGTGGGGTATCCCTCGATGTTGAACTCGGTCCTCACCAGCGGGCGGAGCCTGTAGACGTCGTCGCGCTTGATGTGGCGTTCGTCGGGGCGCGGATGCACCGTGATGCCCTGAGCGCCAAAGCGTTCACAGTCGGCGGCCACCTTGAGCAGATCGGGGGTATTCTCGCCGCGCGCGTTGCGCAGCGTGGCTATTTTGTTGATGTTTACGCTGAGATTTGTCATGTGATCGGTCGTTTTTGTCAAGGCCCGGGATGAAATGTGACGGAAATTTCGTAACTTTGTATCTGCTTGCACCCATCCCGTGGATAACAGAGTGCAAATTTACTCAGAAATTACGAAAAAAACGAATAAAATTGCCGTTAAAAGACAACATATCGCCCAACGAACGTCCGCAGGCACTCACGCCCGACCCCGAGATAGAGCGTCTCTATCCGCCGCTCGAGGAGTCGTCGAGGCTGCTCGTGTCGTGCATTCCCGCAGACTATAGCGCTTCGCGCATAGCACGCGCGGTCGAGGACTGCGACGCGCAGTTGGTCAATCTCAACGTCACCTCTGACGGCTCGTCGCTCGACAACCGCGTGGTGTTCGAGATCCGGGTGACCCACCGCTCGCCGCTGGCCGTGGCGCGGTCGCTCGAGAGATACGGCTATGAGGTGGTCGACGTCGACAGGGACGCCGTGGCCGACGATGCCGTCATGGCCTCGCGTCTGGCCGAGCTGATGAGGTATCTCGAAGTGTGACAAGGCAATCAAACATAACACAATAGTCCCATGAAGGTAGCAATCTTCGGCAAGCGGCGCCAGAGTCCGCAGGATCTTCCGGGCATCGAGGCCCTCTTTGCCCATCTGTCGGCCAAGGGCGTCTTTGTCGCTGCCCAGCGTCACTTTTTCGAGGCCATGACGCGCGACCTCGGCACTCCGCTCGAGGTCGACGATGTCTTTGACTCTGACGAGTTTGACGCCGACGTGGCCATCAGCATCGGCGGCGACGGCACGTTCCTGCGCACGGCCCGGTGGGTTGGCCCCAAGCAGACCCCGATAATCGGATTCAACACCGGGCATCTCGGCTTTCTGGCCGAGGAGTCGCTGGCCGACGCTCCGGCCATCGTCGACGACCTCATCAACGGCAGCTATTTCATCGAGCCCCGCTCGCTGCTCGAGGTCAGGGCCAAGGGCGACAACCTGCGCCCCTCCATCTCGGGCAGGGCATACGCCCTCAACGAGGTGGCCATCCTGCGCCACGACTCGGCGTCGATGATCACCGTGCACACCCTGCTCGACGACATCGAGATAGCCTCATATCAGGGCGACGGCCTCATCATCTCGACCCCGACGGGCTCGACGGCCTACAACCTCTCGGTGGGCGGCCCCATCATACAGCCCACGGCCCCCTGCTGGGTGCTGTCGCCCGTCGCGCCCCACGCGCTGACCATGCGTCCGCTGGTGGTGAGCGACAACCACGTCATCGAGACGAGCGTCGACAGCCGCGCCGACACGTATCGCGTCAATCTGGACGGACGCCTGCTGGTGCTGCCCATCGACGCCAAGCTGACGGTGCGCCGCGCGCCGTTCGTGGTCAACGTGCTGCACAGGCCGGGGCATACGTTTGTCGACACGCTGAGCAACAAGCTGCTCTGGGGCATATCAAAACGCTGACCGGCGCATGGCATACGCCACTATAATAGACCCGACGCTGGGCGAGGTGCGCATATCGTTTCGCCGCGGCACGTCGCGCGTCAGTGCCCGCTGGGACAAGGGCAGGGCGCTGCTCATAGTCCCCGCCACGGTCGACATGAATGGGGCGCTGGCGTTTCTCGAAAAGGCAAGACCCTATTTCGAACAGTCGCGCCGCCCGGCCAAGTTCGGGGTGGGGCGCGAACTGGTCATAGACCGTGGCCCGACAGTGAGGTTCGAGCACGATGCCGCGCACCCCAATTCGGTCACGGCCCGCATGGCCCGCGACGGCGGGGTGGTGATAGGGATAGGCACCGAGTTCGACATGGCCGACCCGCAGTCTGACGGCGTCATCTCGCGCCTGCTCAAGCGCGTGGCCACCCGCCTCGCCCCCGGCATACTGGTGCCCGAGGCCCGCGCCGAGGCCGTGAGGCTGGGCCTGAAGCCCCGGTCGCTGTCGATCTCGGGCGGACACAAGGTGCTGGGACACTGCAGCTCGGGCGGCGACATCGCCATATCGTCCATCTGCGTGTTCCTCCCCTTCGAGCTGCGACGCTATATCTATTGCCACGAACTGGCGCATCTGTCAGAGATGAATCACTCCGACAGGTTTCACGCCCTCTGCAACCGCTATCTGGGTGGCCGCGAGGCCGAACTGTCGAGGATGGTCAACAAATACGAGTGGCCGATTCTGAGATAAGACTGATAAGACAAATGGGGCCGATAGGTGAAAAATCCTATCGGCCCCATTTGTCATATTGGTCCTATCGGCCTTGTCACTTGCCCATCAGCACCTCGACTGCTTTCTCGAGCTGCTGGTCGCGGTCCTTGACGATGAGCGCGGGGTCGTTGGCAATCTTGACGTCGGGCTCGAGCTGCTGGTTCTCGAGGAATCGACCCTGCGCGTCGCGGAATCCCACCACTGGCACGCCGAACAGCATCGAGTCGTCCTGAAGGTCTATCCAGTTGACCGAGCTCATCGTGCCGGGCACGGGCATACCCACTATCTTGCCCAGACCGCGGTTGCGATACATCCACGGCGTGCCGTGAGCGTTGGAGTAGTTGGCCTCGCAGGTCACCATCACCGAGGGGCGCAGCCAGCGCTTGGAGGGCATCTCGCCGCTCTTGACGCCGCGAATCTCCTGATCGAGATACTTCTTGCCGCTGAACAGCACCTCGATGTCCTCGTGCAGGCGTCCGCCGCCGTTCCAGCGGGTGTCGATGACGATGCCCTCGCGGTCGGCATAGCGGCCGAGGACGTCGGCATAGATGGTGCGGTATGATGCGTCGCTCATCGAGCGCAGGTGCACGTAGCCCAGCTTGCCGCCCGAGAGCGAGTCGACCAAGGCGCGGTTACGCTCGACCCAGCGGCGATAGAGCAGGTCGTTCTGATATGATGCCGAGACGGGTATCACCACTTCCTCGACGCTCTCGCCCGAGGGGAGCGTGAAGCTGACGAGGGTCTTGCGGCGCACGGGGGTGTTGAGCGCGTCGAGGGGCGAGGGGAGGGTGGAGAGGCTGATGCCGTTGACGGCGGTTATGACGGCGCCGGGACGCATGCGCGAGGTGGCGCGGTCAAAGGGGCCCTTCTCTATCACCTCGGCCACGCGCAGGCCGTCCTTGGTGTCGGTGAGGTCGTATATCAGGCCGAGTGTCGCCGTGGGCTCCTTGGCTCCGTCGGGGAAGTAGCGCGCGCCGGTGTGGCTGACGTTGAGCTCGCCCAGCAGCTCGGAGGCCATCTCGGCAAAGTCGTAATTGTTCGAGATATGGGGCAGATAGCGGCGGTATGCCTCGCCGAGACCCTTCCAGTCGGTGCCGAACATGTCCTCGACAAGGAATCTACGGGCCTCCTCGGTGAGGATGTAGTCGAACATATAGTCCCTCTCGGCGCGGGTGTCTATCTTCTGCACGCCCGAGTAGGTGATGTTCTCCATCTTGCCTCCCGAGACTGTCATCTTCTTCATGGCCGAGGGGCCGAGCAGGAACAGGCTCTTGCCCGACGAGTCGGGGTGCATGGCCATGCCCGAGGCGCCGAGCTTCTTGTAGAGCTCGACGTCGTCCTTGCGCAGGTCCATCTTCCAGAGGTCATATCCGTCGTCGACGCGCGAGAGGAAGTAGAGGTTCTCGCCGTCGTTGTCCACCCATGCGTCGGCGAGGTCTGACGAGAAGGGGGTCACGCGGATCACGCGCTCGTCGATGCCGTCGGCCTCGACGTTGACATAGTCGTCGGGCTTCTCCTCGGCGGCGGGGGTGGTGTCTTTCTTGGATTTCTTCTTGCCTTTCTTGTCATCCTTCTCGGGGGTGTCCTTCTTCTTTTTCTGGGCCTTCTCGACCTCCTTGAGCAGGGCGAAGTCCTCGGGCGACAGCATGGCGCGGTCGTATGCCTCGCGGTTGGTGAAGGCTATCAGTATGTCGTCCTGAGATCCCCACGACGCCAGATTCTTCATGCCATAGCGGTCTGACATGAATATGACGGCGTTGCCGCCCATGACCCATCTGGGCGAGTGGTTGGTATATGCGTCGTCGGTCACGCGCACCATCTCGCCGGTCTTGGCGTTGAACAGGGCGATGTCATAATAGGGGTCGCGCTTGTGGGTGTCTATTGTGGCCACGAGCCACTCGCCGTCGGGGCTCCAGTCCATCTCGATGCCGGCGTCGTTGGCCGTATATGTCTCGCCGTTGGTCAGCAGGCGCACCTCGCGGGTGTCGAGGTCCATCACGGCTATCTTGCGTCGGTCCTGTATGAAGGCCATGCGCTGTCCGTCGGGCGAGATGAGGGGATTTGAGCGCTCGATGCCGTCGGCCGAGGGGAGCACGGCGGTCTCCTCGACGAGGGTCGCGTTGGCAAAGTTGGGGTCATCCTTGCGCGCTATGCGGGCACGATAGATGTTGTCGTGGCCGTCGCGGTCCGATGTATAATATAAGGTGCGGTTGTCGGCTCCCCACGACGGCTCGCGCTCGCCCTGAGGGGTCTGGGTGACCTGACGGGTGGTGGCATAGTCGGTGGCGGTGACGAATATGTCGCCGCGGCTCGCGAATGCCACCTGCTTGCCGTCGGGCGAGGGCACGGCGCCGTCGGCGCCGCGGCTGAAGCGGCGTATGGTGGCGGGCTCGTCATAGTCGGCCACGATGTCAACGGCCAGCTTGGCGGGCTTGCCGCCGGGGGTCAGGGTGTATATCTCGCCGTCATGGCCGAATGCCAGAGTGCCGTTGTCGGCCCTCGAGAGGAACCGCACGGGGTGGGTGGCGAAGTCGGTGAGGCGCGTCACCTGCTTGGGGTTGTCGAGGGGGAACGAGTAGACGTTGAACGTCCCGCCGTCCCGCTCGCTGAGAAAGTAGACCGTGCCCGTGGTCGTGTCCAGCACCGGGTCGCGGTCCTCGCCGCCGCGGTCGGTCAGGTTTGTATGGGCCCCCGTGGCTGCGTCATATCGCCAGATGTCGCGTGTCACCGACGATGTGTGGTGTTTGCGCCACTCGTCCTCCATGCCCTTGACGTCCATATAGAGGTATGACTTGCCGTCGGCCATGTAGCTGAGGTGCTTGGCCGGGGTGCCGAGTATCTGCACCGGGGCGCTCTTGCCGTCGGCGGCCACGCTGTAAAGCTGGGTCAGGCGGGGCGAGGGGAACATGCGGCTCGACGCCGGGGCCTGTATGGCGGCCGAGTAGACCACCGAGAGGCCGTCGGGGGTGAATGCCTCGGGTGTCTCGGCGGCCGAGTTGGTGGTGAGGCGCAGGGGCGAGCCACCCTCGGCGCTGATGACGTAAATGTCCATCGAGCCCTCGCGGTCGGCGGCATAGGCTATGCGGCGGCTGTCGGGGCTCCATACGGGCGACGACTCGTATGTCGGGGTCGAGGTGAGGCGCGTGGCGCGGCCGCCCGTGGCCGGCACGGTGAAGATGTCGCCCTTGTAGGCGAAGGCGACCGACTTGCCGTCGGGCGAGATGCTGACGTCGCGCATCCACAGCGGCGTCACGGCCGAGGCAGCCGACGCCGACAGCAGGAACAGTGTGAGCAGGTGATGTTTCATTGAGGTCTAAGTGTGAGAATGAGGTCTTGTGAGGCTGACACGTCCCATAAGACCTGCGTGGTTTATTATTGGTGTCTGTGAGTTGGTTAGCCGAGCTTCTTTATGTCCCTGCGTTGCAGGTAGTCTGCCAGCCATACGCCCAGCAATATCATGGCGCATCCGGCATAGCCCACGGGGGTTATCTTCTCGCCCAGAGCAAGCATGGCGAATATCATGGTGATGACCGGCTGGAAATACATGTAGTTCGATGCCGTGACGGCGCCGATCTTGACTATGGCCACAGCCCACATCAGGTATGCCGCCATCGAGCATATCAGCGACAGGAAGAGCAGGTTCCAAAGACAGGCGGGCTCGAGCAGTATCATCGGGTCGCTTATCTCGGGCTCGACGGCCAGAAACGGTATGGCCGTGAGCACGCCGTAGAAGAATATCTTGCGGGTGATGAACATCTCGGTATAGTTGGCGCTCAGCGGCTTGATCATCAGGCCGTAGATGGCCCAGCAGAAAGCGGCCAGCAGCGACAGCAGGTCGCCGATGGGGTTGAGGGCCATGTTGAACGAGCTGTTGAAGATGACCAGTCCCACGCCCATGAAGGCCACGAAGCTGCCTATGTATGCCCCCCGGCCCGGGCGCTTGGTGCGATAGACCAGCCCCACCAGCAGCACGGTGAGCAGCGGCGGCATCGAGGTGATGAGCGACACGTTGGTGACCAGCGTGTACTCGAGGGCCACGTTCTCGGCGATGAAGTAGACCGACCCCGCCACCAGACCGCAGGCCACGAACAGCAGCTCGTCCTTGAGCGAGTTGGACAGGATCTTCTTGTGGCAGAAACAGAGCATGGCCAGATATGCCAGCGTGAAACGGTATATGTATATCTCGATCGGGTGCAGTCCGTGGTCCAGCAATATGCGGGTGGATACCAGAGACAGTCCCCATGCCACCACCGACAGCGCGGCGAACAGGTGGAAGACCCATGTGCTTTTTTTGCCCGAAGGACGTTGTGATTCCATATACGGTGATTCTATGATAGTCGTATCCGATAAAGTCTTGCCCGAGGCGGTAGACATAGCAAAATTACACAATTTTTCGCAACCGCGCAAAAAACCTTTTTGCGCCGATGTGGCTGAAAAAGGGCCGATTGCTTAAACTTTATACCTCAGTTATGCGTAATAAAGTAAGATTTTCGGTCTCAGATTGTGTAAAGTCGTGATATTTCGCTACTTTTGCAGCCGCAAATTTACAAATTTAACTTAAAATATAGAATTATCGGTATGAAACTCATCAAAACACTGGGTCTTCCCGCACTGGCAGTCTGCGTGCTCGGCATGGGCATGACTATGACCGGCTGTTCGTCAATGACCAATACAGGCAAGGGCGCCCTCATCGGAGGCGGTGGCGGCGCAGGTCTCGGCGCAGGTCTCGGCGCCATCATCGGTGGCGGCAAGGGTGCCGCGATCGGCAGTGCCATCGGCGCCGCAGTCGGCGCGGGCGCAGGCGTGCTCATCGGCCAGAAGATGGACAAGCAGCAGAAAGAGCTGCAGGAGCAGCTGGCACAGCAGGCCAAGGTCGAGCAGACCACGGATGCCAACGGCCTGCAGGCCATCAAGGTGACATTCGACGGCGGAATCCTCTTCCCCACCAACGGCACCACCCTCAGCGCACACGCCAAGACCGACCTGTCCAAGTTTGCGCAGTCGCTCAACTCAAACCCCAACACCAACGTGCAGATCTACGGCTATACCGATGACACCGGCACCCTTCAGGTGAACCAGCGCGTGTCTACCGGCCGTGCCGACGCCGTGCGCAACTACCTGCTCAACTCTGGCGTGGCCGCCACCCGTCTGTCGGCCGAGGGTCTGCCCATGCAGGACTACATCGCGTCCAACTCGACACCCGAGGGCCGCGCCCAGAACCGTCGCGTCGAGATCTACATCACCGCCGACAAGAAGATGATCGAAGAGGCCAACAACGGCACCCTCAAGTAATCATCTCCCCACGACACAATCTCCCACACGGGGCCGCCATGCAACCGCATGTCGGCCCCGATTTGTTAAAAAAACATAACCGTTTGGGCGTAATCAGCGGAAAATGACTAACTTTGCAACCGCTTTTTAGCATCACCCGTGTGATGGGAAATTGAGAAGCAGAATCCTCTTAATTTTGAGTAACACAACCAAACCCCAAACAAGACAATGAAGACATTCGCACTCAACGCCGAGCCCCGTACAGACCTCGGCAAGAAGGCAACCAAAGAGCTGCGCAAGCAGAACCTCATCCCCGTCGTCCTGAACGGCGGTAAGATCATCGACCTCCCCTATGCCGGCACCCTCAAGCCCGGCGAGAAGATCGTCGAGATCAACGAGGCCAAGACCAAGGGCCTGATCACCACGGACCTCACCGTGCGTCAGGACGACGTCCGCAAGCTCGTCTATACTCCCGACATCTATGCCATCGAGCTCACCGTCAACGGCGAGACCCGTATGGCCGTGCTCAAGGACCTCCAGTTCCACCCCGTCAAGGACTCCATCCTCCACATCGACCTGCTCGAGGTGACCAAGGAGAAGCCCGTCACCATCGAGGTGCCCGTCCAGCTCGAAGGCCACGCCGAGGGTGTCAAGGCCGGTGGTAAGCTCAACCTGTCGATGAAGAAGATCAAGGTAAAGGCTCCCTACACCGAAATCCCCGAGCGCGTAGTCATCAACGTAGACCACCTCGGTCTCGGCAAGACTCTCCAGATCGGCGACCTCCACTTCGAGGGTCTCGAGCTGATGAACGCCAAGAACGCCGTTGTCTGCGCCGTTGCCCTCACCCGCGCCGCCCGCGGTGCTCAGGCCAACGCCGGCAACTGATCGGAATAGACAACTCAGCAAACTGATAGGTCTGACGGGTCGATATGGCCGGTCAGACCTATCTGACTTATAAAGCCGTTAGAAAAAAACATGAAATATCTCATTGTCGGACTCGGCAATATCGGAGCCGAGTATGCCGGTACACGCCACAACGCCGGATTCATCGTGGCCGATGCTCTGGTCGAGAGCGCGGGGGGCACGTTTGCCACCGAGAGGTATGGCGACATCGCCCGCATCCGCGTCAAGAACGCCCAGCTCACGGTGCTCAAGCCCTCGACATACATGAACCTGTCGGGCAACGCCGTGCGATACTGGAAGGACAAGGAGGGCATCGACCTCGAGCGCATCCTCGTCATCGTCGACGACTGCGCGCTCCCCTTCGGCGCCATCCGCATCAAGCCCACGGGCAGCGACGCGGGGCATAACGGCCTCAAGAACATCGCCGCCATGCTGGGCACTCAGGCATATCCGCGCCTGCGTTTCGGCATAGGCAACGACTTTCCACGCGGCTGCCAGATAGACTATGTGCTGGGGCGATTCACCCCCGCCGAGGTCGAGGCCATGCCCGAGCGCGTCGCTCTGGCCGTCGACGCCGTCAAGACATTCTGCCTCGCCGGCCTCCAGAACGCCATGTGCCAGTATAATAACAAGTAAGAGGTTATGGGGTTATAAGGTTATGGGGTTATAGGGTTATGGGGTTATAAGGTTATGAGGTTATTGGGTTATAGGGTTAAAAGGTTAAAAAAATAAACAACACCCTATATTATTCAGTCTTAAGCTTTCATAACCCCATAACCTCCTAACCTCACTATAACCAATAACCCCCTAACCCAATAACCCCCCTAACCTTTTAACCCTATAACCTTAAATAAATAACCAAGGTATGTCAGAAGTTCGCATAGACAAATGGCTGTGGGCCATGCGCGTGTTCAAGACCCGCACCGTGGCCACCGAGGCCTGCAAGAAGGGTCGTGTCATGATGGGCGGAGTGGCCGTCAAGCCGTCGCGCGCTATCAAGGAGGGCGATGTCATCGAGGTGCGCAAGCCGCCGGTGACATACTCGTTTCGCGTCAAGGCCCTGTGCCAGAACCGTCTGGGTGCCAAGCTGGTGCCCGACTACATGGAGAACATCACGCCGCAGAGCCAGCTCGACCTGCTCGACATAGTCAAGATCTCCGGTTTCATAGACCGCCGCAAGGGTCTGGGCCGTCCCACCAAGCGCGAGGGGCGCGAGCTGTCGCGCTTCACCGACTCGATGGCCGACTCGGACGGCTGGGACTTCGACTTCCTCGACGACGATGACGAGGATTGAGCAATACGGATAATCGTCGTCCGGGGGCGAAAAAATCATTTTCACCCTCTTTTTCTTACGAAAAAACTTGCAAAACTACTTTTCTCGTTATACCTTTGCGGCATAAAACGAGAAAAGTAGTTTTGTTATGACCAAGAAACGACAGGAGCTTACTCCAAAGGAGGAGGAGCTGATGCAGATAATCTGGAATGACGGCCCGCTGTTCGTGCGCGAGATGGTGGCCCGCTATCCCGAGCCCAGACCACACTTCAACACTGTCGCCACGGTGGTCAAGATACTCGAGCAGAAGGGCTATGTGGCCCACGAGTCGGTGAGCGGCTCGTTTCGCTATCACGCCCTGCCCGCCGTCGAGGAGTATCGCCGCCGCAGTCTGGGCAACGTGATACGCGGTTTTTTCGGCAACAGCTACCTGGGTGCCGTGTCGTGTCTGGTAGAGGAGGAGAAACTCAGCCTCGACGAGCTGCGCGAGCTCATAGAGATGGTCGAGCGCAAGAAGGAACAGGGGGAGGCTTAGACCATGGGTACCTTTGTCTCCTTGATGCTCGGGTCGGCCATCGTGCTGGCCTTGCTCTATATGGTCTATCGTTGGGCTGTCTCGGGCAGTGCCGACCACGCCTTCAACCGTGTGTTGCTGCTGTGCATGTATCCCCTCGCGTTCATAGCTCTGCCTCTGTGGGGGATGATGTCCGGCTTTGCCGAGGCAGATCCGGCCCCGGACGTCCTTGGGACCGTGGCCGAATACATATCATACGATGAGGCAGACCCTCTTCCCGCCGCGGTGGGGGTGCCTGCCGCCACGGCACCGTTGTGGCCCGTGCTGCTTGTCGGAGTCTATCTGGCCGGTGTGCTGGCAGTGGGGGTGCTCTCTGTCAGGGATTATCTGTCGCTGCGGCGGCTGGTGCGTTCGGGCAGACGCATCGTGTGCGACGGCTATGACCTCGTGGTGACGGACCGCCGGGACGTCGCCCCCCTGAGCTGGGGCAGGACAATAGTCATCAACAGTGCCGACTATGAGGCATCGGCAGATATGATTCTGGCTCACGAGCGTCACCATATAGCCGCCGGACATCGCCATGACCTCGTGTTGGCTCAGATTGTCATAATCATCAACTGGTTCAATCCCGCCGCATGGCTGATGCGCGACGAGCTGCGTGCCGTCCACGAGTATCAGGCCGACATAGCCGTGCTCGGATCGGGAGCGGATAGCCGTGAGTATCAGATGCTTCTCATCAGAAAGAGTGCCGGAATCCGTTTCAGCCCGCTGGCCGACAACCTTAACGACAGTAAAATCAAAAAAAGAATAACCATGATGCAGATCCATGAAAAACTCGCGCGCCGCCGTATGCGCGCCGCCGTCGTGATTCCGGCTGTCGCCGCAGCCATGATGCTCCTCGACATGCCCGCCGTGGCCTCGGTGCTCGGTGCGGTCGACGCTGCCGAATTGCCCCGAAAAGAAGCCGAGCCTGTCAAGGCTGCGCCCGCCGACACGATAGAGTATTATGTCGACGGCATTAGGGTGCCGGCCAAATTCATCAAGGCCATAACCCCCGAGGCCATAAAGAGCATAGACGTGGACAAGAGCGGCAAACGCATCTCGTTTACCCTCAAGGAGGATGACACGCTTGGCAAGGGCGAGCCGATCAAGATCGTAGGATATGGCTCCTCCGAGAAGCGTGCCGTGCGGCGCACCGTGCAGTTCGAGCCCGGAAGCGTGGCAAGTCTTGCCGCTACTCCCGACGGAGAGGTGACGATAACGTGGAACGACGGGGCGAGAATGTCCGGGAGATTGTCGGTATATAAGGCCGGCAAGCCTGAATACTATATAGACGGTGTCCCGGCCGACATCGAGGCAGTACGCCGTATACCGGTCGACAGCATAAGCGGTATCCACACGGGCTCGGACAAGGGGATGTACATAAGCCTCGGGAACACGCCTTCGCCGTTGCGTCGTGTCGACCTGAATCCGGCCGACGTCAAGGAGGTGTATGTCGACGGCGTCAAGGCTGATGTCAATGCCGTCAATGCGCTCAATCCGTCGATGATACGAGATATTTATGTCAAAAAGGATGGCGGGGTACATATTCATACGAAAAAATAAGCTCCGGCATGTAACAGACCCGATTTTTTCCGGTCTATTATTTGTAGGTTAGCTCAAATTATACTAATTTTGCGGTGCAATATTATACTAATACACAATCATTCATCACAACCCATGAAAAAACTGATACCCTTCATCCTGCTCATGACGTTTGTCTCGGCAGTCTTTGCCGCTGAACCGAAATTATACCTCACGGGGCGCATCAAGGAGGCATTGGGCAAGTCGGACCTGTGCAACGCCATCGTGCTGCGCTATGACTCGGCCGGCGTGCCGCGCGACACCGTGAGATGTTCGGGGATAACATACGTCAACGGAGAGCCAAAGGATGTTGCGGCATTCGGTTTTGAGGTCCCCCTGCGTGATTCGGTCTATGTGTTTGACGTCGAGTGCGAGGGATATGAGCCGCAGACGGTGACATATAGGGTCGAGAATGTGGGCAAGCGCGAGAGATACCGCAGGATACCGGTCATCTACATGGAGCGTGCGGCCCACAAGCTGGACGAGGTGACGGTGACCGCCTCGAAGATAAAGTTCTATAACAAGGGCGACACGGTGGTGTTTAACGCCGACGCCTTCCAGCTTGCCGAGGGCTCGATGCTCGACGCGCTGATAGCCCAGCTGCCGGGCGTGGAGCTGAACGAGGCGGGACAGATAAAGGTGAACGGCGAGTTTGTCGAATCGCTGCTGCTGAACGGCAAGGAGTTTCTTGACGGCCAAAACAACCTGATGCTCGAGAACATAGCGGCATATACCGTCAAGAACGTCGAGGTCTACGAGGGGCAGACCCCCGAGGAGAAGTGGCGCAACGACGGCAATCAGAAGCGCCACCTGACGATGGACGTTAAGCTGAAACGCGAGTACAACCACGGGTGGATAATAAACGCGCAGGGTGGATACGGCACCGAGGACAGATACACCGGGCGCCTGTTCGCATCGTGGTTCAGTCCCACCACCAACATCACGCTGATGGGCAACGTCAACAACCTCAACGACAACCGCCAGCCCGGCAAGAACGATACATGGACCCCCGAGATGATGCCCTCGGGCACCAAGCAGTATCGCATGGGGGGCGTCAACTATAACTATGACGGCCCTGACGAAGACCGCCGCGCCCGCGGACACCTGACGTTCGAGCAGACCGTCAACAACAACCGCCGCACCACGGCGCGCACCAACTTCCTTACAGGCGGCGACACGTACGAGAACTCGTTCAGCGACGGCCGCAACCGCGAGACCAAGCTGCATACCCAGCACACCCTGCGCCTGATGAAGGAGCGTTACATGGCGGGGCTCTACCTCAAGGGCATCTATACCGAGAAGAAGAACAGCTCGTCGTCGGTCTCGGCCACGTTCGACACCGAGCAGCAGGACCTGACCAAGCAGGCGCTCGAGGCCATATATTCTGACGGCTCGCCCGAAAGGCTCGACGCCATCATCAACCGCTCCATCAACCGCTCGGACGGATGGTATCGCAACTGGGACGGGCAGGCGTTCCCGAGTTTCTCGTGGAAGATACCCCGCACCAACGACTATCTCGGCTATCAGTTCGGCGTCAAGTACAGCAGCCGCAAGGAGGAACGCTGGCGCGACTATGACATAAACTATGGCGCAGACCCCGTGCCCGCATACCGCCGCCGACAGTATTTCGACGACACCCCCAACCACACGCTGACGCTGATGAACAATCTCACCTACAGCGTCAACATCAAGAAGGTGTATATAAACTTCAACTACGAGCAGAGGTTTCTTGACCGCTCTAAGGACTCGTATATGTATGCCCTCGACCGTCTGGCCGACATGGGCATCTATGGCACGCTGCCCGGCGGATACCTCGACACGTTCGACCCCGCCAACAGCTATACCTCGCGCCTGATGGAGAACACGCATACCTTCAACCCCGCGATGCATTATTACAACTCGTTCAAGGACAGTTATCTGCTGGTCCTCTTCCAGCCCTCGCTGGCGCTCAAGCACGCACATCTGGACTATTGGCGCGACGGACGCTCGTTTCTGGTCAAGCAGACGGATTTCCTCGTCAAGACCGCGAACTGGGACGCCCGCATCGAATACCGTCACGGCAGGATAGGCGAGGGGCGCAGGGAGCGTCATCGCAACAGCTATACATACGAGTGCCTCATCACCCCCACGACGCCCGACCTGACCGACATGATCGACGTGGTCAACGACGCCGACCCCCTCAACATCTATGTGGGCAACCCCGACCTGAAGGTGCAGTATAAGTTTGAAAACCGCCTGTCGTGGACCTACAAGCCCGAGCGGACAAATATCAACAACACCCTGAGGGTCAGCTATTCGACCACGAGCAACGCCCTGACACGCGGATATACCTATGACACCGCTACCGGCGTGCGTCGCAACCGCATGTATAACGTGAACGGCAATTCGGACTACGGATTCTCCAACTCGCTGCGCTATCAGTTCGGCAAGTCCGATCAGTTCACCGTGTCGTCAAACACCGACGTGCGCCGCTATAACTATGGCGACATGATTGGCGTAGACCTCTCTGCCCCCGAGCTCTCGAAGGTCGCCTCGCGCAACATATCCGAGCAGCTCTCGCTGACATGGCAGATAGGCAAGCAGAGTCTTCAGGTAAAGGGGCTCTACTCAAACCGCCACACCACCTCGACGCGCGACGGATTCAACCCCATCGACGCAGACCACTATAACGTCGGCTTCATCGGCCAGTTCAAGCTGCCCTACGGACTCGGCATCAGCACCGACTTCAACCTCTACACCCGCCGCGGCTATGGCGTCAGGGAGCTCGACACCACCGACGCCATCTGGAACATGCGCCTCACGTGGTGTCCGCCGCGGGCCAAGAGGTGGGTATTCATTGTCGACGGATTCGACATGCTGCATCAGCTCTCCAACGTAAACTATGCCGTCTCGGCCACGGGCCGCACCGTCAGCTATACCAACGCCCTGCCGCGCTACGTACTCTTCTCGGCGCAGTATCGCCTGAACATCCAGCCCAAGAAACGCTGACCCCAGGTTTAGGCAACTCAACAGCCGCCTCTCACAGACCCGGGAGGCGGCTGTTTTGCATCCCTCCCGCCAAACAACCGAACGAAACCCGGCCAAATGACCGAATGAAACCCGGCCAAATGACCGAATGAAACTCGGCCAAATAACCGAATTGTAAAAAAAGTTACCTTTTGGTACTTAGTTTATTTGCAATTCTGGAATTTTATTTTTATTTTTGCAATATGACTGAACTTGAGAAAACATCTATCATTTATGCGTATCATAACGGAAGAACCTCTTAAGAATTTTATCGTCAAGTATCCTGATGCAAGGACTGCGCTTCAAGAATGGGTGAAGAATGTAAAGGAGGCGGAGTGGACATGTTTTGCCGACCTGAAGAATGATTACAACAGCGTGGACAATGTCGGCAACCAGCATTATGTATTCAATATCCGCGGGAACAAATATAGATTGGTTGTTGTTATTAAGTTTACCATTAAGTGGGTGTATGTCAGGTTTATAGGGACTCATAGCGAGTATGACAAAATAGATTGTTCAACAATTTGAGATATAGATACGAATTAGTTCCACCAATTAAAGATATGGATTATGACACAGATTGATAATGAAGTACAGTATCGTTGGGCTCTCCGCAGGGTGGAGGAGTTGCTTCCGCTTGTTACTGACGATACTCCGCTCACCGATCCAAACAGCATTGAACTCGATTTGATTTCGGGACTCGTATCGGACTATTCGGAGCGCCATTATTCGATAGGCGAGCCGTCGCTGGCCGATGTGATAAAGCTTCGCATGTATGAACTCGGACTGACACAGGCGGCGCTTGCGAAGATGCTTGGCATCAATGCCTCGAGAATTTGCGAATATCTTTCGGGCAAAAAGGAGCCTACGCTGAAACAAGCGCGCGTGATAAGCCGTGAGCTCAATATCAATCCGGCGATAGTGCTTGGAGTGTGAGGTTGAGGTTGCAGATGTGAGATTTTTTCAGTAATTTTGCACCTTGATTACTCTCCAACCAATACCCACTGACAATAAGAGCATTATATGGGATTTTTTGATATATTTTCGCGCAAGAAAGACGCGCAAGAGAAGAAAGAGACTCTCGATCAGGGACTCGAAAAGACCAAACGCGGTTTTTTCGACCGTATTTCGCACGCCATTGCCGGCAAGTCGAAGGTCGATGACGAGGTGCTCGACCAGCTCGAGGAGATCTTCGTGACCTCGGATGTCGGGGTCGATACGACACTGCGCATCATCGAGCGTCTCGAGAAGCGTGTGGCGCGCGACAAATATGTCAGCTCTTCGGAACTGAACAACCTGCTGTGCGAGGAGATCTCGGAGATGCTCGCTGAGAACGACAACGAGATTTCGTCTCAGGAAGACTTCACCGTGCCCTCGGGACACCGTCCCCACGTGATTATGGTGGTGGGCGTGAACGGCGTGGGCAAGACCACGACCATCGGCAAGATGGCGGCCCAGTTCAAGCGCGCGGGCAACAAGGTGATGCTCGGCGCCGCCGACACATTCCGCGCCGCCGCCATAGAACAGCTCGAGGAGTGGGGACGCCGCGCCGACGTGCCCGTGGTGAAGCAGAAGATAGGTGCCGACCCTGCGTCGGTGGCCTTCGACACCCTGCAGAGCGCCATCGCCAACGATGCCGACGTGGTCATCATCGACACCGCGGGTCGCCTGCACAACAAGAAGGGCCTGATGGACGAGCTGACCAAGGTGCGCAACGTGATGCAGAAGCTGGTGCCCGACGCGCCGCACGAGGTGCTGCTGGTGCTCGACGGCTCGACCGGACAGAACGCATTCGAGCAGGCGCGCCAGTTCGTGGCCGCCACTCAGGTCAACGAGCTGGCCATCACCAAGCTCGACGGCACCGCCAAGGGTGGCGTGGTCATCGGCATCAGCGACCAGTTCAAGATACCCGTCAAGTACATAGGTCTCGGCGAGAAGATCGACGACCTGCAGGTATTTGACAAACGTGCGTTCGTCGAGTCGCTTTTCGGTGAGAACAAACTCTGAGAAATGGCAGACAAGGTAGCAGTCATATCGCTCGGATGCTCCAAGAATCTCGTGGACTCCGAGCGACTTATGAAGATGTTCGAATCGGCCGGGACCGAAGTGGCCTTCGAGCCCGACGAGTCGTATTTCGACACCACGGACCGTGTGCATGTCGTCATCAATACCTGCGGATTCATCGGGGATGCCAAGGAGGAAAGCATAAACGAGATATTGTCGTGGTGCGGCCCGCGCCGCGAGGGCGACATTGCCGGACTGTATGTGATGGGGTGTCTGTCGCAGCGCTATGGCGATGACCTCCGCGCCGAGATACCCGAGGTCGACGCATGGTTCGGCAAGACCGACTGGCCCGGGCTGGTGGGGCTGATAGCCCGCGCGCACCCCGGCGCCGCGCCTTACGACCGAGTGCTCACCACGCCCCGCCATCACGCATACCTCAAGATTGCCGAGGGGTGCGACCGCATGTGCGCCTTCTGCGCCATACCGCTCATCACGGGCCGCTATCGCTCGCGCCCCATCGAGGAGATTGTCGACGAGGCCCGCCTGCTGGTGTCGCGCGGCGTCAGGGAGCTCAACGTGATAGCACAGGACCTGACGTCATACGGACGCGACCTCTACGGCCGTGTAGAGATAGCCCGTCTGGTCGACGCGCTGGCCGATGTCGAGGGGGTTGAGTGGATACGGCTCCACTATGCCTATCCCAACGAGTTCCCGCTCGAGCTGCTCGACGTTATGGCCCGCCGCGACAACGTGTGCAAGTATCTCGACATAGCCCTGCAGCACGCATCAGACAAGGTGCTCGGCAACATGCGCCGCCACATCACGCTGGCCGAGACCGAGGCCCTGCTGGCCGAGATACGCCGCCGCGTGCCGGGCATACACCTGCGCACCACGCTGATGACCGGTTTTCCCGGCGAGGGCGAGGAGGAGTTTGCCGAGCTGCTCGACTTTGTCAGGCGCCAGCGATTCGAGCGCATGGGGGCATTCGCATACTGCGAGGAAGAGGACACCTATGCCGCCCGCCACTATGACGATTCGATACCCGAAGAGGTGAAACAGCAGCGTCTGGACAGGCTCATGGCCGTGCAGGAAGAGATTTCGGCCGATGTGCAGCAGCAGAAGACGGGCCGAGTGATGCGTGTGGTCATAGACCGCGAGGAGCCCGACTATTATGTGGGCCGCACCGAGTATGACTCGCCCGAGGTAGACCCCGAGGTGCTCGTCGAGAAGACCCGCACCCTCAGGAAGGGAGAATTCTATAACGTAAAAATCAAATCCGCGCTCCCCTTCGAGCTGATAGGGGAGGCGACAGACGATAATGACTGATCAGCAATCACTTGAACGCTTGGCAGCCGAAATCTGTCTGAGCCGCAACATACCGTTTGTCATATACTCGCTGCCCGGAGGCACGGCGACCCGGTTCTATGCGTCGCTGCCCGACGCCGAGGGTTGCAGCAGGGTCTCGGCCGACGACTCGGGCGACTGCTTCTTCATCAGCCGCTTCGGGGCCGACGAGCCGTATGTGGCCGGTGTCAGGTGTGACATGTCGGCCCAAGACCTGATCGACTATATCACTGCCAACCCCGACACGGTCTATGTCGACACCGGCGAGATGCCATACAAGACATCGACCGTCAGGGCAAGCTGGAACATGGCGTTCCGCACCATGCGCGAGCGCCTGCGCCACGAAGGGGGCAAGGTGGTGCTGTCGCGCCACACGGCGCTGTTCAGCTCGCGCTCGCTGCTGCCGCTGGCGCTTGAATACATGTCGCTCAACCCCGACAATTTCGGATATATATGCTTCACGCCCGAGAACGGCGTGTGGTATGGCTCGACCCCCGAGCTGCTCCTCGCCACCGGTGACGGTGCCGGCGAATATTCCACAATGGCGCTGGCCGGGACACGCTGGAGCGACGACGGGCCGTGGGACGAGAAGAACATCGCCGAACACGAGACCGTGGTGGGCTACATAGCCTCGGTGCTCGAGGACGCAGGCCTCGAAGTGGCCCGCGGCACCCGGCACGGCGTGGTGACCAACGGGGTCGAACACCTCTGCACCCCACTAACCGCCCGCGGCGACGTGCCCTTCGGCGAGTTGCTGCAGCGGCTCAACCCCACACCGGCGGTGGCCGGAGTGCCTCTGGACAAGGCTCTGGGCGAGATAGACCTGCTCGAGAGCCATCAGCGCCGCTGCTATGCCGGCGCCGTGGGGGTCACCGAGGGTGGCCGCAGCATGGCGTTCGTCAACCTGCGCTGCGCCTTTGCCGCACCCGCCGTCAACTGCAACGGCCGCCTTGAGGGGTGGATACACAACGTCTATGCCGGCGGGGGGATAATGCCCGACTCTGACGAGGAGACCGAGTGGTCTGAGCTCGAACACAAGAGCCGCACCCTGATACGCCTGATAGACGGCGACATGTGGGACCCCGAAACCGTTTACAATCCTGCCAAAATACCCTTTACAACTCTGACACCCGTCACTCCGGAAAAATGAAAAAAGGAAGTCCGTTTCTCATCATCCTCATAGCTCTTGTCCTCGTTGTCATAGTGTCCCTGCTGCCGCTGTCGCGGTGGACCGGGGGGCGCGTCAAGGATTTCTCGCTCTTCAGCGACATATTGCGCGAAGTCGGCATCATCGAGCATACCGACCCCTCGCAGGAACAGATAGACCCCGCCCTGCTCGAGGCCATGGAAGAGTCCAAGGACCCGCGCGAGCCGCCCGACTCGGTGCTGGCACAGCCCATCGACACCATCATTCAGGCCCCCCGCCCGGCGCGTCAGGGCGAGCTGGTGGTCATCGAGGACTATACGACCCACGAGTCCGGCCTGATGTGGTTCAAGGACGCCCTCGCCTCGGGCAGCACGGCCCGCGTGGCCGTGGTCGGCGACAGCTGGATCGAGGGCGACATCTTCACACAAGACCTGCGCCATCTGCTGCAGGAGGCCCACGGCGGACAGGGAGCCGGATATGTGTCGATGCACACCGACTTTCCCGGATTCCGCCGCTCGGTCAAGCAGGGTGGCAAGGGTTGGAAGACATTCATGGCCAACAAGAAAGCAGACCGCAAGTATCTCGACCTGACCGAGCAGTATGCCCTGCCCGAGAGCGGAGTCACCGCCACGGCCACATACGAGGGCACCAACGCCTTTCCGGGACAGACGGACTCGTGGACACGCTCGCGATTCCTCTACATAGCGCCCAAGGGGGGCACGGTGTCTGTTAAAATAGCTGACAGCGAGTGGATCGAGCGCAATATAGAGCCCTCGGATTCCGTTGAGTGTATGGAGCTTCAGGGCGCCACGACCGGATTCGAGGTCAAGACCTCGTCGGCCGGCATCGTCGGCCTCGGCGTATGGCTCGACACCCCCGCCGGAGTCAGTCTCGACTGCATGTCGTCGCGCGGATTCTCGGGCATCACCCTCACCGGCATCAACACCGCACTGTGCCGCGACATGGCCCGCTATGTCGACTACAGTCTGGTGGTGCTCGAGTTCGGCATCAACGCCATGTCGTCGACCCAGAAAGACTATTCTGTCTACTCGTCGCGCATGGTCGGCGTCATCAACCATGTGCGCGCCTGCTATCCCCGCGCCGACATACTGGTTATGGGCGTGGGCGACCGCGGCGAGAAGCGCGGCGGCGCCGTTGTCTCGATGGCCACCGCACAGGCCATGATCAGCGCCCAGCGCGACGCCGCACGCCGGGCACACTGTCTGTTCTGGGACACCCGCGAGGCCATGGGCGGCGAAGGCGCCGTGGTCGAGTGGAGCAGCAATGGACACATCAACAAGGATTACATCCACATGACCCACAAGGGTGGCGCACGCCTTGCCAAAGAGCTCTTCAACGCCATAGAACACAGTCTCAAACAATGACAATACAAAGCATAACACGACATATCATCCCCCTGCTGCTGCCCGTCGCGCTCCCCGCGTGCCTCTGGGCCCAGCAGCCGTCGTCCGAAACCGACGAACCCGCCGAAGACGACATCGAGGTCTCGGATGTCGAGGGGGACGACCGTCAGGAACTCTCGGCGGCCGTCGAGATACCCGGCGAGGCCGACGACATCGACATACCCGTCCCCTCGTTCATACGCCAGAACGCCAACCACATCATCATGAACGGCGCCGACTGGGGTCCCCTCCGCAGGGCCTTCGAGGCATCGTCGGTCAACCCCGTGTCGATAGTGATGATAGGCGACAGCCACATACAGGCCGACATCTCGAGCGGCACCACGCGCGAGCTGCTGCAATATGACTTCGGCAACGCCGGGCGCGGACTCGTGGCCCCCCTCAAGATCAGCGGCACCAACGAGCCTACCGACTATGTGTTCCAGAGCCGCAACTCGTGGATACCCGCCAAGCTCATGTCGTCGTCGTGGCGCCAGACCGTCGGATTCACCGGCACATCCATCCGCCCCTCGTCGCAGAGCTCGGAGCTCACCATAGGCACATCGGACAAGGAGGACTACAACCCCTTCTCGTCGGTGACCATCTTTCACTCGGGACGCCTCACCGTCAAGGGCGTGACCGGCGAGGACGGCCGTCCGCTGCAGTTCAGGGCCATCCCCTCGCACGACTACACCCAGATACTCCTTCCCTCGCAGCAGACCCGCGTCACCATAGACTTCTCGTCGGCCGGAGACCTCACCGTGTTCGGCGCGTCGCTGTCGGGCGACCGTCCCGGCGTCTTCTATCACGCCATCGGCAACAACGGCGCCGCCTACGAGACATACAACCGCATCGGCAATGTCGGCGCCGGCATCGCCCCGCTCAGGCCCTCGCTGGTCATCGTGTCGCTGGGCACCAACGAGGCGTTCGGGCGTCTGGACACTCAGGCATTCACCCGCTCGATAGACCGTCTGGTCGCCAACATCCGCGCCGCCAACCCGCAGGCACAGATACTGCTCACCACCCCCATGGAGTGCCAGAAGTCGGTGACCACCACCAAGAAGGTGCGCGTGGCCGGCAAGCGCCGCAAGGGGCGCAAGGCACGCACCCGCACCGTCAACCGCACGTCGCGCTCGTATGCCGTCAACCGCAACATAGCCCCCCTGCGTCAGGCCATACTCGACTACGGCAAGCAGAACGGCATCGCCGTCTACGACTGGTATGAGGTGGCCGGAGGCTCGGGCGCGAGCACGTCGTGGATCGGACACGGCCTCTTTGCCAAAGACCGCGTGCACCATTCGCGTCAGGGCTACAGCCTCGAGGGCCGTCTGGTCTACGAGGCCCTTATGGACGCGCTGCGCAACACCAAATAAGCTATAACCTCTCTCTTGTTTACAGGCTGCGAAAGCTATCGAAACCAAATTGGAAACTATCTTCGCCAACATTACCTCGCTGTGCGAGCGCCTCAACATCGACATCTCCAAGGTGATCGAGACGCTGAGCTACAGCCCCTCGGCCCCCCTGCTGTTCAATACCGGGCTCTTTGTGGTGCTGTTTGCCGTCTTTCTCGCATTCTACCGTCTGCTGCGCCCGTTCCGCACGGCCAGAATGATATTCACCATACTCTTCTCGCTCTATTTCTACTACAAGTCCTCGGGGCTCTGCGTGCTGATACTGGTTGGCGTGGCCCTGAGCGACTGGTTGCTGGGCCTGTGCATGGGCGCCACGCGGCGCGACTGGCTCAGGCGCGTGCTGGTGGGTCTCAACATCTGCGTCAACGTGGGCATGCTGGCCTATTTCAAGTACTTCAACCTCATAGCCGACACGCTCGGCCGCTTCCTCACCACCTCGATCACCGTGGCCGACATACTGCTGCCCGCCGGCATATCGTTCTTCACGTTCAGGTCCATCAGCTATCTCGTCGATCTCTATCGCGGACAGCTGCAGCCCTGCCGCAACCCGCTCGACTACATGTTCTTCCTCACCTTCTTCCCCCCGCTGCTGGCCGGACCAGTGGTGAGGGCCAAGGACATGCTGCCGCAGGTGGCCGATGACCCCGCGCCCACGCGCGAGATGGTCAGCGAGGGTGTCTGGCTCATCATACTCGGCATCATCAAGAAGATGGTCATAGCCGATTTCATCTCGGGCAACTTCGTGGACCGCGTGTTTGACAATCCGGCCCTCTATAGCGGGTTCGAGAACATGATGGCTTCGTTCGGATTCACCATACAGCTTTATTGCGACTTCTCGGGCTACTCGGACATGGCCATAGGCATAGCGCTGCTGATGGGATACAGGTTCAAGGAAAACTTCAACGCCCCCTTCAAGGCCCAGAATCCCACCGAATTCTGGCACCGCTGGCACATATCCCTGTCGACATGGCTCAGGGACTACGTCTACATACCCATGGGCGGCAACCGCTGCTCGCGCGCGCGTTCATATTTCAACCAGTTTGCCACGATGGTCATCGGCGGCCTCTGGCACGGAGCCTCGTGGATGTATGTCATCTGGGGAGCCGTGCACGGCGCCCTGCTGGTGCTGCACAAGATGCTGCGCTCGCTGCTGCCGACGGGTCAGGCCGTGGTCGTGGCTGAGAGCGAGGGTGGGGGAGAGGTATCGCTGTTCGAGCAGCGCCAGCGGCCCCGCACCGCCCCGTGGCTCAAGGCCATCAACATGGTGGTGACCTTCGTGCTTGTCTCGGCGGCCTTCATGCTGTTCCGCGCCCGCTCGCTCGAGGACGTATCCATGATGTGGCATCAGATCATCAACGACTTCCATCTCTCGGTGGCGCCGCAGTTTGTCAGCGGCTACCTCACCATAGTCATCGCCATGGCCGTCGGCTATCTGGTGCACGTCACCCCCACGCGCGTCACCGCCCCCGTCAGGAAGGCCGTCACCGCCGCCCCCCTGCTGCTTCAGGCCCTCCTGCTGGCCATCGCCCTCCTCATAGCCATACAGGTCCGCAGCTCGGACATAGTACCGTTTATCTATCTGCAGTACTAGTTGGTCTAGTTGGACTAGTTGGACTAGACCAACTGGACTGGTAAACCGGCGTCCTGACGGACGCCATGTTTATGGTGACTCTCTCCGTCCTTGGGGACGGGTGATGGTTTGGTGCGATAGTTTTTCTCAAATTTTTGCTTAAAATATTTGAATAATCCAAAATAATGTTTTACATTTGCCGTCGGAATCCTCACCGGAGCCGACGGGCCGAGGCGGGGTGACCGAAACTTATTTTCCTTCACGAGCCTATCAGAGGGTGACATGAACGGGAAAAAGTGTAGAGAATCATACATAAAGACATCAGCACTTCAGAGATTTTTCCCAGCAAGCAACCGCCGCAAGTTCTTTCCGCCAACTCACGTCAATTCTATCATTCAATGTTTTGCTGCTGAATTTCTTACCATCAGCAACCTGAAAAACTCTCGAGCCAAGAAGTCTTGAAAACATCCGTCCGTGCCGCCACCCCGCGGCCCGAGTCCGGCGTATCGTTCCGTGCACTTTTCTCTCCCCCCGCCTATCACACCTGACTGAAGACACGTTTCCGGAAATACAGAGTAGAGAAAAAATTTACAAAAATCATATTTACAAAACTTTCTAAAAAAACTCTTGCATGAAGGACATTTGTTTTCAAATGAGTAGGAAAGTGTGGCTTGCAGCCTTGCTGACGCTGTGCTTCTCTTTCCCGGCTTTGGCGCAGAAAATCACGGTGTCAGGCACCGTGCTCGACCCCGAGGGCGAACCCCTCATCGGCGCCAGCGTCCTAGTTCAGGGCGAGTCCATGGGTACTGCCACGGACATCGACGGAAACTATACAATACAGGCTCCGTCGGACGGCATTCTGGTATTCTCGTATGTCGGTTATGACACTCAGGAGATTCCCGTGGCCGGAAAGACTACGATCAACGTCAACATGGCCGAGAACACTCTGGTGCTCGGCGAAGTCGTGGCCATCGGCTACGGTACGGTGAAGAAGAGTGACGCCACCGGCGCCGTCGCCACCGTGAAACCCTCTGAGATCGAGGCCGGCCTCGCCACCTCGGCTCAGGACCTTCTGGTAGGCGCAAGCCCCGGCGTGGTCGTTACGACAGACGGTTCGCCTCAGGGCGGCGCCTCGATACAGATTCGTGGCGGTGCCTCCATCTCGGCAACCAACGACCCCCTCATCGTCATCGACGGTGTCCCCATGAGCACCAAGGGCGTGTATGGCGCCTCAAACCCCCTCTCGCTGGTTTCGCCCGAGAACGTGGAGTCGATGACCATCCTCAAGGATGCCTCGGCAACAGCCATCTATGGTAGCCGCGCTTCGAACGGCGTCATCATCATCACCACCAAGAAGGGTTCGAGCGGACGTCCGCAGGTCACCTTCACGGCCAACGCTTACGTCAACACTCCCCGCAAGTATCTCGACGTGATGGATGCCGACCAGTTCCGCAGCTTCATCCTGAGCCGCTATGGCGAGGACTCGAAGCAGGCAGGCCAGCTCGGCACCGCCAGCACCGACTGGCAGAAGGAGGCAACACGCACCACCCTCTCGTCCGACTACTCGCTCAGCGTCGGCGGCACCGTGGGCGTGCTTCCCTATCGCGTTTCGGTCAGCTATACCAACAACAACGGCATCATCAAGCGCTCGTCGATGGACCGCGTCACCGGCTCGATCAGCGTGACTCCCAAGTTCTTCAACAACACCCTGTCGGTCAACGCCAACATCAAGGGCTCGTATGTCGTGAACATGTATTCGGACAACACCCTCGGCACCTGCGTGACCATGAATCCCACCATCCCCACCCGCGACTTTGCCAACGGTGCTCCGGTGTTTGACTACTGGACATCATACAATGCCGCAGGCGAGGTCGTAGGCCCCGACGCAAAGGGTCAGGACCTCAACACCTCGACAGCCCCCATCAACCCCATCGCACAGCTGATGGGCAAGTATTCTAAGGGCAAGTCCTATCAGTCTATCGGCAACCTCCAGCTCAACTACAAGCTCCCCTTCCTGCCCGAACTGAGCGCAGACCTTAATCTGGCCTACGACTATCAGCACGGCACATGGAACGGCGGCAACTATGCCAACACCCCCATGGCTTGGGCCGGCGGCTGGCAGTATCCCGTATATAAGGAGGACGGTGTCACCGTCGACAAGGCCGAGACAGTCAAGAACGGCGGTACGATGTACGACAAACAGTTCCAGACCCGTACCAACCTCCTGCTTGACTTCGTGCTCAACTATAACAAGTACTTCGACGCCATCAAGACTCAGGTCGACGTGACCGGCGGTTATTCTTGGCAGAAGTTCCACAACAAGGGCCGCTCGTACTCGTTCGTAAACAACTACGGCTACCTGCCCGGCACATTCGATCCCGATCCCGCATACGAGAAGTATCTGGGCGTTCAGGCCAACCCCACCAGCTACTTCCGCGTACCCCACCAGCTCGTGTCGTTCTTCGGCCGTGCCAACTTCGTGTTCCTCGACAGGTATCTGCTCACCGCCACCGTACGTCGCGACGGTACATCGCGTTTCTCCAAGGACCACCGCTGGGGTACGTTCCCCGCATTCGCCATCGGCTGGAAGATTCTTGAGGAAGACTTCATGGAGGGCGCTCGCGGCTGGATGAACGAACTCAAGATCCGTGGCGGCTATGGCGTGACCGGCCAGCAGGACATAGGCGAGGACTACTTCCCCTATCTCCCCGTCTATAGCGTCTGGACAGGCCTCGGCTCGGTATATCCCGCGCTGCTCCCCGGCGGCAACCCCGTGTTCCCCGTCTCGCCCGAGGGCTATAACGCAGACATCAAGTGGGAGGAGACCCACACATGGAACGGCGGTATCGACTTCGGATTCCTCAACAACCGCATCACCGGTAGCTTTGAGATCTATCGCCGCAAGACTCAGGACCTCCTGTTCAACACCTCGTATCCCGCAGGCTCCAACATCACCAACAAGGGCAACATGAACATCGGCGACCTCGTCAACAAGGGTATCGAGTTCAACATCACCGCCCGTCCCGTGGTGACCCCCGAGCTCACTTGGACCACGGCCTACAACATCGGCTACAACAAGAACGAGATCACCAAGCTCTCTGACGGCGCCGACACATCGTTTGGCGGCGTGGGCACCGACCTTCTGGCACAGAAGCACGCCATGGGTCACCCCGCAAGCTCGTTCTATGTATACGAGCAGGTCTATGACCAGAACGGCGATCCCCTCGAGGGCGTCTTCGTGGACCGCAACGGCGACGGCAAGATCAACGAGGCCGACAAGTATTTCTATCACTGCCCCACGCCCAAGGTGACCATGACATGGAACAACACCGTCAACTGGCGCAACTGGGACTTCGGCATCGTCTTCCGTGCCAACATCGGCAACTGGCTCTATAACTCGAACATGGCCGGCACCACCGACATGGCTTCGAACAACGCACTGCCCCTGAGCAACATGATGAACGACACGTTCCTCTTCGAGGACCAGTCGTCGCTCACCAAGCTCTCTGACTACTTCGTGCAGAACGCATCGTTTGTCCGCTGCGACAACATCACTCTCGGCTACACTTGGAGCAACCTGTTCCATGACAACCTCCGTCTCCGTCTCTACGGTGCCGTGCAGAATCCCTTCGTCATCACCAAGTACAAGGGCATCGACCCCGAGAGCGCCGGCGGCATCGACAGCGGCGTATATCCCCGCCCCGTCACCTTCTCGGTCGGCGTAGTGGCCCAGTTCTAATATCCCTAAGACCAAGTCAACAACATCACAAGATTTCTAAATATGAAATTCAACAGATATATCATAGCGGGGCTTGCGGCCGCAATGACGATGGGCGTGACGACCTCGTGTGTCGGCGACCTTGACGTCGAGCCCGAAAACCCCACAACCAAGACCGAGCTCACCTCCAAGGAAGACTATCTCGGACTCATGGCCCGCGCATACGGCGGTCTGGTGTTCGGCGGCGGCGTGCAGGTCAACGACGAGGGCCGCGCCATCTATACCCGTCTGGTGTGGAGCCTTCAGGAGCTCGGCACCGACGAGACCATCATGGGCGACAACTGGAAGGACGCCGGCATACCCGAGGTGAAGAGCGCCAACGCCGGTCCCGACTGCGCCATGCTCTATGAGGCTTATTGCCGCTTCAACTATCAGATAGCACTGTGCAACGCATTCCTGCGCGACATCGACAAGGGTGCCGGTTACTTCACCCCCGAGCAGGTCAACGAGTTCAAGTGCGAGGCCCGCGTGCTGCGCGCGCTTGCATACTATCACATCATAGACATCTTCGGCAAGGGTCCGTGGGTGACCGAGGCCAACACCGTGGGCTCGATACCTCCCACCTTCTCGCGCACCGAACTCTTTGATGCCGTGACCGCCGATCTGGCCGACGCCATCCCCGGTCTGGTGCCCGCATCGCAGCAGATCTATGGCCGCGTGTCTCGCGAGGCCGGCAAGATGCTTCTGGCCAAGCTCTACCTCAACGCCGAGGTCTATACAGGCAAGGCCATGTGGCAGGAGTGCGCCGACCTCTGCCTCGACATCAAGAAGGCAATTCCTTGGAACCCCTCGATCGAGTACAAGTATCTCTTCTGCGCCACCAACGACAAGTATGTTGGCAACAGCGAGATCATCTGGGCCGTGCCTCAGGATGCCAACACCATCCAGACCTATGGCGGCACAACCTATCTCTCTGTAGGTGCCTACAACTCTAAGGTTGACTGCCTCCCCTATGGCTGTGCAGGCGACCAGTGGGCCGGTCCCCGCGTACATCCGCAGCTTTCCAAGAACCTCCTGTCGACAGACAAGCGCCGTCTTATCTTCGAGGGCAAGCTCCACGAGGACGTGACCCCCGAGGATATGTCTGACTGGACCGAGGACGGTGGCGGCTACATGTGCGTCAAGTATGTCTATACCCCCGAGACCAACTACAACAACGCCGGCGGCACCGCTACTGCCGTCAACGCATACAACAACACCGACTATCCCCTGTTCCGTCTTGCCGACGTGTACCTGATGCTGGCCGAGTGCGAGAAGCACGGTGCCTCGGGCTGCGAGGGCGTTGACCGCTTCAACGACGTGCGCCTCCGCGCAGGCGTGGCTCCCGTGGGCTCATACTCGCTCGACGACCTGCTCAAGGAGCGCCAGTGCGAGCTCTATTGGGAGGGTCACCGCCGCTCGGACCTGATCCGCTTCGGCAAGTATACCGGCAACTCGTACAACTGGGAGTGGAAGAGCGGCAGCTATAACGGCGCAGCCATCGCCGACCACCGCAACCTCTATGCCATCCCCGTACAGTTCGAGGCCACTCTGGGCCAGAATCCCGGCTATCCCACCGGCGGCGCCATCCCCGCTCCCGAGGA
This sequence comes from Bacteroidales bacterium M8, assembly GCA_001689495.1. Taxonomy (GTDB): domain Bacteria; phylum Bacteroidota; class Bacteroidia; order Bacteroidales; family Muribaculaceae; genus Duncaniella. The sequence continues at coordinate 49,598 of LUJS01000042.1, forward strand.
ATAATCATATCCATCATCACACACTCACACGAATCACAATTCATTAAGATCCGACAATGAACAGACTTCATATCTACGGCATGATGGCGCTCGCTGTGGCAGGTCTCGTTTCCTGCGAGCCTGACGACTCCCCCAAAATTCAGGAGCCCACAGAGTTTGTGCTCAACACGCCCCCCTTTGCCGACCAGCTCTACTCGCTCAAGCGCGGCAACACCATAGAGCTCACATGCTCGCAGCCCAACTATGGCCTCACCGTGGCCCCCGAGTATAATGTCGAGGTTTCGCTCTACGAGGACTTCGGCGAGTCTCAGGCTCCCGTCGACCCCGAGGCTGAGGACGCCGTTCCCAACAGCGTCATGATCACTCCCGTCGACCCCAACAACGCAGTCATCACCCTCGAGGACCGCGCCGTGGCCGACGCCATCCTCGCCATGCGCGGCATCACCGAGGAGGTGCAGTACACCCCTGCCACACAGCCCCTCTACGTCCGTGCCATCGCCTCGATCAACAATCAGGCCGTGACCCGCATCGTGTCCAACACCATCAAGCTTGCCGCCGTGCAGGACTACTTCTCGCTCGAGCCCGAGCTGCCGCTGCTCTACACCCCCGGCGAGTCCAACGGCTGGAACCACGAGGCTTCTATGAAGCTGCTCGGCTATGAGCAGGACGAGGCCACCGGCGCTTGGACCAAGTATCGCGGTCTCATCTACCTGAAGGGCGGATTCAAGTTCACCAACCAGCCCAGCTGGAGCGGCATCAACTATGGCGACGGCGGCGCCGAGGGCAAGCTCTCGACCGACGGCGGCGCAGGCAACCTGCCCCTCCCCGCAACCGGCGAAGGCCTCTATTATGCCGACGTCAATGTCAAGGACCTCACCTATACCCTCACCTATGTCAAGGTCTTCGGCCTTGTCGGCGACTTCAACGGCTGGAATGCCGACGCGCCCGTGGCGATGGAGCACTCGGACGACTTCAAGAAGTGGAGCGTCACCACTGACTTCGCATCGGGCGGCGGCTTCAAGGCAATCGTCAACACCGGCTGGGACATCAACTGGGGCGGTCCTGCAGACGAGATGACCTTCAACGGTCCCAACCTCGACATCGCAGGCGGCAGCCACACCGTGACCATCGACCTCTCGGAGGTTCCCTATAAAGCAACCATAGAGTAAAACCATAACAACGGATTCCACGTCCGCCCGGCCCCTGCGCCGGGCGGAAGCGGGACCCCCGCAAAAGACAACCTCACACAATGAAATATACAAAATTCATCGGACTGGCGGCTCTCGTCATGGCGTTTACCGCCTGCGATGACATCGAGGAATCAAACTCGCTGCCGCAGGTCAATCCGCAGCTCCCCGGCGTGAGCGCCGACAATGTCAAGGTCGTGGCCGGCTCTGATGCTCAGGCTCCCATCAGCCTCACTGCCTTCAATACCGTCGACGGCCTCGTCAACATAGCCAAGGTCGACACTCCCACCGACTGGCCCGAGGGCTACACCCCCAATGTTCCCTTCATGCAGATGTCGCAGACTCAGGACTTCACCGACGTCAAGGAGGTGCCCACCTCGATGGGCGCCGAGGGCGAGGTGCTCGTCAACCCCGACGAGTGGGACGGTGTCTGGAAAGAGGCATACGGCAAGAATCCCAAGGAGCGCACCATCTATCTGCGCTTCCCCGTATTCGCAGTCAAGGGCACCCAGTCCGTCCGCATGGGCAATGCTTCGACATTCTATGGCGCCGAGTCTGTCAAGGTGACTCCCTTCAACATCTATGACCACGTCATCGAGGACGCTTACTATATCGTGGGCTCGTTCTGCAACTGGGACCCCTCGAAGGCCATCAAGATGACCCACTCGGAGTATGACCCCTATGACGACCCCAACTTCTCGGCCACCATCACCGTGGACGGTGCAGGCTATGAGTGGGCCGTGATTCCCGAGTCGACCGTAGGCACGGGCAACATCAACGCCGGCGGTTATGGCGGCGAGTATCCCGGCATCACCGACGCCGAGGGCTTTCTCGTTGCCGCCGAGGCCGGTCAGGCTCCCAACTCGATTGTCATCGACCGTCCGGGCCCCTATCAGATCAACATCAACATGATCGACCTGTCATACTCGTACAGCGCTGCCGCTCCCTTCCTCTATACTCCCGGCAACACCAACGGCTGGAATCAGGGCGCATCGCAGACGCTCGATACCTCGAACTATACATGGTATCGTGGCTTCGCTCACCTCAACGGCGAGTTCAAGCTCTCGACTCAGGCCGACTGGAACGGCGTCAACTATGGTCAGGCCCTCGATGCCGACGGCAATGTCGTGGCCGACAAGCTCGCAATCAAGAATATCGTCGGCGGCGAGGAGAAGGACGCTCCCAATATCGTGGCTCCCGAAGACGCTCTCTATTACATGACTGCCGACCTCGAGAACATGGCCTATAAGCTCAATGCCATCACCGCCCTCGGCGTGATCGGCGACGCCACCCCCGCAGGATGGGACGGCCAGACCAACCTCACTCCCTCGGCCGACTTCCTGACATGGTCGGGCGTAATCGAGATGAAGGACGGCGAGTTCAAGTTCCGCATGAACGACAACTGGGACATCAACCTCGGCGGTGACCTTGCCGACCTCACGGTCGACGGCGCCAACATGAGGGTTGCCGCTGGCAAGTATCTCGTCACCCTCAACCTTGCCGCCCGCCCCTATGTGTGCACGCTGACCCCTCAGTAACCGATACAGACAACACCCTCTGATAGCGCCGCCCGGGACGCCTCGCTCACGCGAGCCCCGGGCGGCTTTTTATGCCGCGAAACGTACTTTTTATGTTATATAACATATTTATTGAACATTTTTTCGTGCCTTTGCGTTGTAATAATAAACAGAGATTATATCAACCAAAACTTCAACGACAATGAAAATCAGAGAAACCCTCCATCGCCTCGGCGATCTTTACCGCGAGGCATCCGAGATGATCTACAGTAATCCCCTCAATCACTAAACGCTTAACACCCAAACGAAAAAGAGGGGGCGATGCATCAGGCATCGCCCCCTCTGTCGGTTTTTTAGGTTTGTCGTCGTGTCAATATTCGCAGGTCTCGCAGGCGGCGGTCGTCACTGTCGGGTCGGCCGAGCGCGAATGGCCCGCCGGCAGCCCCACGTCGATGGTATAGGTATAGCTGTTGCCCGGCACCCACCGGCTGTCGGGGGTGGCCGAGGCCATCTCTATGGTGGCCGTGCGATAGACATCCTCCTCGGGCCACACCAGCGCGCCGGTCTCGGTGTCTACCACCTGATAGAGCACCTCGAACAGCGTGGCGTCCCACGCCTCGTGGTCGCGCAGCGACTTGAGGGTGAACGGGATGAAATAGTTGTCGGCGCAGACCTCGACGGGGTCGGGGGTCAGGGCCAGATAGCCGTCGGCGGCGCGCCACAGCTCGACGTATGTGCTGGTGGTGTTGTAGACGTGCCAGCAGTCATAGAGCTCGCCGTTGTTGGTGTCGGGCGCGGTGGTGACGTGCGGAAACTCGAAGTTGCCATAGTCGGCATAGTTGGCCAGCGAGACGGCCTTGACCTTGGCGGTCAGGCCCGGCAGCGTGCAGCGCAGCCTGATGGTGACGCGGGCCATGGCGTGGCGGAAGTTGAGCTTGAGCCGCCCCGAGGTCTGCTGCACGTCGGTGCGCACGGCCACCAGCAGGTCGGTGTTGACCTCGTCGCGTGCCGAGAAGGGTATCATGTGCTCCCACCACGAGTTGTTGTTCATCGTCACCCACGCCGGGCTCACGGCAAAGAAGTCTACCGACTCGCCCGCGGGCCAGTCGACGGGGGGTGAGTATGTCCACGAGTTCAGCCCCGTGCGGGTCACGGTGACGTTGTTCATCAGCATCTCGTGTCCCCATTGTCCCAGCTTGTATGCCGTAACCTTGAACTCGGGTATGTTGAGAGTCGTCGTGGGCCCCCTCGGCTCGGCCTCGGCGTCAAAGTCGAGTGCCTGCGAGGCGGGCACCGCCGACGGCTCGTCTGTCGAGCATCCGGCGGCCGCGAGGGCCAGCGTGGTCATCATGAGCAGGCTTGTGGGTTTCATGCGCTTCGGGTGTTTGGGTCGATGGGGTGGGAGAGTGCTTTGTGTAGACAAGGGGGACCGGAGTCTCCGGCCCCCCCTCGTGTCTGTGAGTGCTTTTATGCAGGTTCGAGTGACGTTATTCGATGTTCATGTCCTCGAACTGCTTGTATTCGTCGACGGTGATGTCAAACTCGATCTTGCCGGTGCCTGCGGGAACGCCGATGGTGATGTTGTAGGCGTATGCCTTGCCGGGCTCCCACATGGTGTTTGCAGCCTGTCCCGAGGCGTTGAGCGGGAAGTACAGATAGTCTTCGGCCTGACCGGTCGGCCAGATGCGCACGCCCGAGCGCTCATCATAGACCGCGCAGAGCACCTTGACGTATGCGCCGCCAAAGTCGGGAGTAGACTCGGCGATGTCCTGAGGTATCACGAACTCATAGTCGGTCGAGTTGATGTTCATGTAGTTGTCGGTCAGCACCACGGTCTCGTTCTGCGAGATCACGGCATCGGCCGGCGACTGCTGGTCGCGCCATACGCCCGACACGGTGGACTCCATGCTTGTGGTCTCGCGCGGATAGTTGAACGAGCCCTTGGTCTTGACGGCGGTCAGCGTCACGCCCTTGACCTCGACCTTGAGCGCGGCCTGTGTCGACGATGCCTCGCGGCGCTTGAAGTTGAAGGCCAGCTTGGCCAGCGCGTGGCGGAAGTTGATCTTCACGGGGTTCTGCGTGGCGCCGAGCGTCACGGCATACAGCAGGTCGGTGGTGCCGTCGGTGTTGACATAGCCCTTGATGTCGGGGTCTGACGCATTGGTCTGCGTGCTCTCGCCCACCAGCGGGCTGACGCAATAGAAGTTTACGGGCTGTCCGTCGGCCGGCCAGTACATCACGGGCGATGCTACCCACGACGCTGCACCGTCGCGGCTCACGCTGACGCCGGGCATGTATTCCTTGCCGTCGACAAACGACCAAGCATAAAACTGATTGATACTCTGGGTGGTTGTCGCGGCGCGCTGCGTGCGGGGCACCGTGACGTTGAAACTTACCTGATTGCCGGGACCGGTGACGGGGGTGTTGTCGTCATCGCTCGAACATGCGGTGAATCCCAACCCTGCCGCAGAGAGGAGCAGAATGGCAGATGTGATTCTCATAAGTCTTGTCTGTTTTTAAATATGTTTATTATTCAGTTGATTATACATTCTTGTGTGTTTACAACGCCGAGGCTATGTCGAAAGTTCGATTTCGACGACCTCCCAGTCGTCTACGCCCACCTCCATTCCGGTTCCCTCGGAGGTCTCTATCTCGGGAAACTCGATGCCGCTGATGCGAATCTCGACATCCGTCTGGTCGGGCGCGTTCCTGACCGTCTCGGTCACGTCCCGCTCATAGACCCGGCGCGTGCCGTCGCGCAGCACGGCATAGATGCTCAGCAGGCAGCGCCCGCGGTCGTTGATGCGGCCGAATCCCAGCATCCAACCGCCCAGCTCGTCGAGGGCCGTGCGGCGCATGCTGCCCGGCACGGTCACGTCCACCGGTATCATTTCGCCGTCGCACAGCACCCTGCCCGCCGTCAGCCCCGACAGGGCCATCGACACCTGCGAGGCGCTCTCGATGTTGACCACGTCCTCGACCACCACACTGTATCTGGCCACCAGAGGCCGCGGCTCGAGGGTCAGGGTCTGGTTTCCCCCCACGCGCTCGAACAGCGGATCGGCCCCTCCCCAAATCACGTCTGGCTGCGACACAATGGGCTGGCTCTCCTCCTCGCGGCTACGCGGAGGCTGAGAATAGGGATAGTCCATCGACAGGCCGTCGGTCAGGCGTGCCGGGCGCGTGGTCACCAGCGCCTTCCGGTAGTCGTCCTGATTCTCGAACAGTATCGACCCCGTGTCGTTGTTGTATGTCACTATGTGATAGCGACCCGCCGCCAGACGGGCCCCGCCGCCGCCGGGCGCTATCTCGAAACGACTATAGCTGCCGCCATCCTCGGGATAGAACAGCACCGACATACCCTCGGGCTTGGCCGTCGGGTCGGCGCTCCAGTCAAACTCCACCCTCAGCCCCCCGCCGGTCGCCACGACGCAGTTGGGGTCCGGATGGTCATATATGCAGGCACACGCCAGCAACCCCGCGGCGACAGCCGCGAGTCTGCAGGCCCTGATGGCATATAGTTGACGTGAGCGCATGGTCAGACAAATCGTTTTTCAGATATAACGCCTCCCGCCCACCTCATGTTCTCGACACCCGCCCACCGACTCTGAGGCAAAAAATCATCGAATCGGGCTCGAAATCAGCCCAAGAATACCTCTCGCATAGATTGTAATAGGCAGAATGCCAATATGATAGCTAAAATGGTGGTTTTATGATCTTTGTAATCGGTTGTAAATCATTGCATTACGCCGCCGCATAGATTTTTGGAATCTATGCGGCGGTATTGCTTTGACAATCAACAATATACAAAACGGGCGCATAGATTTATTCGACCCCGAAAAATGGGATAATAAAGGGATATGACCTAATTTTGCATAGGTGAAACCCCAGTTCGCACCCGCCTGTGCGAGTATTCCCCGACCCCCGTTCGGGGGCCGGATAGGTGGGGGAGGCCGTCCACCCCGAGGCAAGCCTCGGGGCTACGTTCCCGAGCCCCGCACAAGGCGGGGCGGGTGGCACGACGCGGCTGGAATGGCCGAAACGCCCATGCGCCCCTTGGGGGCGGGGACGACCGCGTGGCGGTCGGGTGGGAATAGCCCGGGGTGACACGCCGTAGGTGTGCGTAACCCCGGGAAACGGCATCCATCCACCCCACGGCGCGCCGTAGGTGCGCGGCAGAATCCCAGCCGCGACGCGGCGATGCAATTATAGCCCCACATCGAGCGAGGCACGAGCGATGGTGTGGGGTGGGTTGGATTCATCACGTCCCCGGCCTCGAAGAGGTCGTACAATACGCGAGATTCGCGCCCGTGGAGATGGAATTATCGGACCTCTCCGAGGCCCAAAATTGACAATTCCGCATACCCCACACCATCGCTCGTGCCTCGCTCGATGTGGGGCTACTATTGCATCGCCGCTTCGCGGCTTGGATGGCAAAACGACCATGCGCCCCGCGGAGGCGGGGGCTGGTTTTGGCACCATCCATCTGGGAGCGAAACACCCATCTGCCCCGCGGAGGCGGGGCACCGCTTTAATAGCCTCGGGGCTTGCCCCGAGGTTGGAGCGACCGACGATTGTTCGGGCTCCCGCAGGGTGTCCGGGCCTCGCGCGAGACCTACAATCCACGTCCTTGCCGGACACGTTGGCGGGTGCGACCGACACCCAACGGCACCCAACCAACACGTCCCTACGATTTACGATAAAAATACGACATGAACCATTGATTCACGGCCTCGGCGAAGGGGCTCTCTGGAGTGAGGGACCAATATAAGCCGCAAAAACCTGCCGGGGCTGTGAATCTTTTTGAATCCATAACAACGAGTCGAGAAACTTTTTTTAAGATTTTGCCTGAAATTCTTGAATGTTTAAAACTAATGTCTTATTTTTGCAATGGCTTAATATTTGGTCTTCTCACTCGTAACTTTCAAATACCATAATGTTATGAGTAGATTTTTACATTCAGTCGCCATTATGGGGTGCATGCTCATTGGCGCAAATTCGGGCAGCGCGGCACTTCCGCAGCTGCAGCCTGCCGACGGCGTGATCGGCGGACACGAGTATGTTGACCTCGGCCTGCCCAGCGGTCTGCTGTGGGCTTTTTGCAATGTCGGCGCGGAGACGCCGTTTGACGCAGGATACAATTATCCGTGGGGACAGACCTTCCCGGCCAAGGGTCAGACCGGCCTCCCCGGTGAATATGAGCACTTTCTTGGCGTAGATTCAGATTATGAGCCACTTTTCCTTGACCTCGGTCAAAACATCTGCGGCTCGAAATATGACGTTGCCTCAAACGAATGGGGCAATGGCTGGCGTATGCCCACCACTGCCGAGATTGTCGAACTGATGAATCATCTGATCTCTACTCCCGGATACGAGCAGACTTGGGTCGAGAGCGAGTGCAAGGGCGTGATGTTTGGTGACCGCTGGTTTTTGCCTTGCGGGCTTATCGGCAATTTTGAAGATAATTTCGTGATGCACAAGAATGTGCCGTTTGCGAGATATTGGGCCGGGACGCTGACGGACTTCGATAAGCTTGAGAATGTCCCTGAGAATGTGTCGGTGGAACAAGCCAATTACCTTTCACTGACCATGTCTAAGAAAAGCCCCGAGCTGAGCCTCACCGTACGCAGTACGCTCGGCCAGATACGTCCCGTCTATGGTCCGATGAATGCGGCCGCCGTCAGCGAGAGCTATTTCAACAATGGTTCGGGATGGGCCGGAATTGCAGGTGCTGTTGCTGATGCCCAGAATGTTACCATTGTCTGTCGCGACGGACGCATCGTGGTTTCGGGTGTTGCCGAGGGCTCGGCAGTCAGCCTTTATGACCTTGCGGGCCGTCAGGTATTCACGGGCATTGTTGCCGACAGTGGCATCGACCTCCCCGCCCTCACCCCCGGTGTCTATATCGCCACCGCCACGGGCAAGAGCATGAAGGTGAGGATGTAATTTTTTAGGTTTTAACCCTGACTTGCATATTCCCCGCATGGTTTGGGTTATAAGGTTATAAGGTTATTGGATAGTTTCGCCCCCCGCCAGAATTTCTCGGAGGAGGGGCGGGTATTCCCCGACCCCCGTTCGGGGGCCGGATTGGTGGGGAGGGCGTCTACCCCGAGGCAAGCCTCGGGGCTACTTTTCCGGGCCCCGCACAAGACGGGGCGGAATCCCAGCCGCGTCGCGGCTGGGATGGAATAACGCCCTTTCGCCCCGTTGGGCGGGGGCGACCGCAGAGCGGTCGGGCGAAATTAGCCCGGGGTGAGCACGCCATAGGTGTGCGTAACCCCGGGAAACGGCATCCACCCACCCAACGGCGCGCCGTAGGTGCGCGGCAATTGCGGCCCGATTTTCGCGGGGGAGGGGCTGGTAATCCCCGACCCCCATTAGGGGGCCGGATCTGTTGGGTAGGGCGTTTTACCCCGAGGCAAGCCTCGGGGCTACTTTTCCGGGCCTCGCGCAAGGCGGGGCGGGTTGGCACCCTACGACGGACGAGGTATGTCGTTTTTTCGCTCCGCCTGACGAAAAAAAGGATTCACGGCCCCGGCGAAGGGTCTCTGTGGAGTGAGGGACCGTTTGTTAAGCCGCATAATTTACCGGGGCGTGAATCCTTGTGTATTTTTGGAACGGAAAGGTAGTGATTTTATTCAATATTCTCAAAATTTTGGCCGAAAATTTGATTTTGCCGATCCAAACACCTATTTTTGCAATGGCTTAATTTTTCACCCCATCACTCCTGACATTTTGAGGCGACGTCCGTCGTGGCGTTGCAGACTGACTTGTAAGTTGTTATAGACAAATTCTGACTTATGCGAAAAATGAAGCCAAGCCTTCAGACAACATATTCCGTGTGGCCTGCCCCGAGGGGCGGGCTTGAGTCGCACGCCCATGCCGACATCCACCCGCTGGAAAGAAAATTGTAAAATATTTGGCAAATTGGATTATTTATTGTAATTTTGCCGAAAACATTTCGACTATACAATCAATTTGTCATCTTTTCAGCGTTCCCAATAACAATTTCTTAACCAACCAAAACTACATCCATCATGAAGAGATTCTTGAAGACATCCATGGCACTGGCCGCACTGATGCTCGGGATGGCATCGTGCTCGTCTGACGAACCGGTGGTCGGAGTGACCCCCGATCCCATTGGCCCGGGCGTAGAGGCCCCTCAGTTTACAGGCATCGACAAGAGTACCGCCGACGGCATGGCCGACGGCAAGATCCACGCCACAATGGTCAAGACCGCAGACTATCTGCGCGTTCCGTTCGGGACGACCGGCAATTTCACTTGGCACAAGACCTCGACCGACAACCCCGACAAGCTGTGCGTGAAGGGCGGCAAGATGTATGAGCCCTATTGGGACTATGCAATGGCCTATGCCACCGAGAAGTTTGACAAAAAGGCCCTTGCGGCCATGAGCGACCTCAACGTCTACTGGATGCGCTCCTATCGCGGCGAGGCCGAGCAGCTGCGCCCCGAGATGATGTGCGCCACCGACTTCAGCTTTGCGTCGCTGCCCGCCGTCAACTGGAACGGCGAGGCCATCGAGGTGGTCCAGCTCAACGCCGACTCGTTTGCGTTCGGCATGGCCCCCAACGCCGACAAGCAGGTCAAGTTCAGCGTCTATGGCGTGACCAAGTCGGTCGACATGACCCTGACCTTGGTCGAGACCCCCGAGGAGGGCCTCAAGCTGATGCTCGACAGATGCCGCAAGCACTATACGGGCGACGACCTCAAGATGGTCGAGGAGATTGCCGGCGATCTGGGCATCTGACAAGACCGTAGCCGACAGAGAAATATCCCCCCGGACCCACCGTACCAGCGGAGTCCGGGGGGATTTGTCTTGGGGCGGTATCATTAAAAAGTATTAACGGCGCGGTGAGTGTCGCGGGGATTTAGTAATTTTGCAATTAATAATCTTCACACCTGTATATGAATTCACGAGGTTCGTTTTTTGGTCAGATTCCACCGGTAACCAAAAATCTCATCATCATCAATTTCATCGTGTGGCTGGCGATGTTCGTCATGCCCGGCCGACTTGGCGCCGGGCTTGAGGACTTCGGCGGCCTGCACTATTTCAGGGCCTCGGACTTCAATCCGCTGCAGCTGGTCACCTACATGTTCATGCACTCGACGGGCGGATTCGCCCACATATTTTTCAATATGTTCTCGCTGTGGATGTTCGGCATGACGCTCGAGAGGGTCATGGGTAGCGCCAGATTCCTCTTTTTCTACATCTCGTGCGGCATCGGCGCCGGTTTGATACAGGAGCTGACATGGGCGCTGACGTGGGAGAATACCTTCGTGCCTCTGCTGGCCAACCAGAACGGGCTCGACTTCCCCGAGGCACGCGAGGCCCTGCGCCAGCTGATGGCGACCCCTCAGGGCGAGGCCGTGGTGAGCGGTTGGCTCAACGCGCTGGTGACCATAGGCGCCTCGGGTGCCGTCTACGGCATATTGCTGGCGTTCGGAATGCTGTTTCCCAACGCTCCGCTGTATCTGTTCTTCATCCCCGTGCCCGTCAAGGCCAAGTACATGGTGGCCGGCATGTGCGTCATCGAACTGCTGATCGGACTCAGCGAGGCAGCCGGCCGTCCCGACGGAGTGGCCCACTTCGCCCACCTTGGCGGCATGATATTCGGATTCCTGATGATATTGTACTGGAAGAAAAAAGGCACCTTCGGAGGAGGAGGCTGGAATGGTGGCTATTGACCGCATTCGCGCGGCCTTTGCCGCCGCCCCGATGCCGCTCAAACTGATATGGATCAACGCCGCGGTGTTCGTGGCGCTGAGGCTGGCGGTGATCGTGGGGCTGCTCTTTGGCGCGTCAGACCCCATGCACGCCGTGCTGGGCGCCGTCGAGCTGCCGAGCCGCCTGTCCATGCTGGCCCGTGCGCCGTGGACCGTGCTGACATACATGTTCGCGCAGTATGACGTGCTGCACATACTCTTCAACATGCTCTGGCTCTACTGGTTCGGCACCATAATGCTCTATCGCTGCACGCCGGCCCAGATGCTGACGCTATATCTCTATGGCGGTCTGGGCGGAGCGCTGCTGTTTCTCGCGGCCTACAACCTGCTGCCGCTGTTTGCCGGGTCGACCGGCATGCTGATAGGCTCGTCGGCGTCGGTGATGGCCATAGTTACGGCCACGGCGATACTGATGCCCGACTTCGGGATGCGCCTGCTGTTCATCGGCGACGTCAAGCTGAAGTGGATAGCGCTGGCCACGGTGGCGCTGGTGCTGCTGGGCGTGAGCGGGGCCAATGCCGGGGGCGAGATTGCCCACGTGGGCGGCATTATCGTGGGGTGCGTGTTCGGCATGATGCTGAAACGCGGCACCGACATCACGCGCCCCGTGCGCCGACTCTTCGACCGTCGCCCCGCGCGACGACCCGGCCCGCGGCCCGCGCCGACCATCGGTGACGACGACCGCCGCGACCTCGACGCCATACTCGACAAAATCAAGCGCTCGGGCTATTCGGCCCTGACCCCCGACGAACGCCGCCGCCTTTTTGAGGTGAGCCGGAACATAAAGTAAGGTCACGGGGTTATAAGGGTTATGAGGGTTATAAGGTTATGAGGTTAAAAGGTTATAGGGTTATGAGGTTATCCTGCCTTATTACGAACTCTCTCCTCTCTCCTCGCTCCGTAATGTAAACTAAATAATAAACAAAGCAATGTCAGTTCATCCCATACATAGATTCCTAACACGGCCGGGCAAGGCAACGGTCCGCGCCATCGTCGTGGGGCTCAATGTCGGGCTGGCCATGACCACGGTTTTTGCGGCCTATGGCGGCTCGATAGACCCGGCATCGTGCGTCTTTGCCTCGCTTGCGGCCATGGCGCTCCCCATAGTGCTGCTGACCGGACTGATCTTTCTGGTGATAGACCTGCTGCTGTGGCGCAAGGCCGCATGGGTCATCGCCGCGGCGTGGGTGGTGTCGCTGCCGCCGATACTGTCGTTCAGTCCCGTCAACATACACATAGGCGGGCTCTCGGAGGCCGAAAAAGAGAGGTCGTTCAAGTTCATGACCTATAACATCTTGCACTTCTGGGACTTTCGCGGCAACGTGCCCGGTCTCGAGCGCAACGCCACCATAGACTACATACTCGAGGAGGATCCCGACATAATATCCATGCAGGAGGCCGACATGATCAAGGAGTGGCCGCTGTGGCGCATCACCTCCGAGCAGGTGCGCGAGCTGGCGCGACGCTATCCCTTCCGCGTTGTCGGGGTGGGCGAGCAGTTCTCGGTGCTGTCCAAGTATCCCTTTACGGTCGACAAGGTCAACGTGCCCGGCAAGTACAACATGCCATACGTGTCGTTCTATCGCATCAGCATGCGCGGTCAGGTGATGCATCTGGCCAACTGCCACCTCAAGTCGATCGGCCTCGACCCCTCGGACAAGGCCCTCTATCAGAGCCTGTTCGACAAATCGCCGTGGGCCGAGAGGGTGATGGAGCGCGAGGTGCGCGAGGTCAAGACCAAGCTGATCAGCAAGCTCAGGGCGGCATTCCTCGAGCGCAAGAGTCAGGCCGAGTTCGTGCGCCACTATGTCGACTCGATCGGCGGCAACTGGATCGTGGCGGGCGACTTCAACGACATCCCCGCCTGCTATGCCGTGCGCACCATCATGGGCGACGACATGCACGACGTCTATGCCGACGAGGCCTTCGGCCCCACCATCACCTATCACGGCAACAGATTCTACTTCCGCATAGACCAGATGCTCTACAAGGGCGACTTCAAGGCCGTGAGCATCAAGCGCCCCAAAGTGCCGTCGAGCGACCACTATCCGCTCGTCGCCACCTTCGTGTTTGACGAATGACACAATCGAAACAAATCAATCAAATAAATCACATGAAATCAATCATCACAGCCGCTGCCGTCGCGGCGGCCATGTCAATCCCACAGGCCATGCACGCACAGACAGCCGAGAGGGCAAACCCATTCACGGTGCCCTACACGACACCCTACGAGATTCCGCCCTTCGGCGAGATCACCTATGACGACTATCTCCCCGCTCTGCGCAGGGGCATAGTCGAGCAGCGTTCCGAGATTCAGGCCATCGCCTCGAACCCCCAGACGCCCACGTTCGACAACACCATACTGGCAATGGAGAAGTCGGGCGAGCTGGTGGACAAGGTGATGCTGGTGTTCGCCTCGCTCGACGAGACCGACAACACCCCCGAGATGCAGAAGATCTCGGAGGTGGCATATCCCATGTATTCCGAGGCATCGGACGAGATCTCGATGAACGCCAAGCTCTTCGGCCGCATCAAGTATCTCTATGACCGCCGCAACGATCTGGGCCTCGACAAGGCACAGGTGCGCGCCGTCGAGGCCGCCTACAAGAGCTTCAGCCGCAACGGCGCCCTGCTCGACGATGCCGGCAAGGAGAAGCTCAAGGCCGTCAACAAGCGCCTCACCGACCTCTATCTCAAGTTCAACAAGAACCTGCTCGCAGCCACCAACGCCTGCGAGATCGTAGTCGACAACGAGGCCGACCTCGCCGGCATCCCCGCCGGCATCGTGGCCACTGCCGCCACCGAGGCCAAGAGCCGCGGCAAGGAGGGCAAGTGGGTGTTCACCCTCCACGCCCCCAGCCGCCTGCCCGTGCTCAAGTATGCCGACAGCCGCGACCTGCGCCGCCGCATGTACGAGTCGTACATGTCGCTTGCCTCGAAGGCTCCCTATGACAACCGTCCCGTCATCGCCGACATCGTGCGCGCCCGCGCCGAGAAGGCCGCCCTGCTCGGATTCAAGGACTATGCGTCATACATGACCGACAACGTCATGGCCAAGACCCCCGAGGCCGCCACGGACCTGCTGATGCAGATCTGGGAGCCCGCCACGGCCCGCGTCAAGGAAGAGGTGGCCGAGATGCAGACCCTCGCCGACGCCTCGGGCGCAGGCATCACCATAGCCCCCTACGACTACTATTATTATGCCGAGAAGGTAAGGGCCAAGAAGTTCGACCTCGACGAGAACGAGGTTAGCGCATACTTCTCGCTCGACAACGTGCGCAAGGGCATCTTCACCCTCGCCGAGAAACTCTATGGCGTCAAGTTCACCGAGATGCCCGAAGCACCCAAGTACAACCCCGAGGTCACCGTCTATGACGTCACCGACATCAACAGCGGCGAGCACATCGCAGTGTTCATGACTGACTACTTCCCCCGCGCCTCCAAGCGTCAGGGTGCATGGATGAGCGAGTTCAAGGGCTCGTATGTCGACCCCAACGGCAAGGTGGGCCGCCCCATCATCTATAACGTGGGCAACTTCACCCGCCCCACCGCCGACACCCCCGCGTTGCTCACCGTCGACGAGGTGCAGACCATGTTCCACGAGTTCGGCCACGGCCTGCACGGCATGCTGTCGCGCGCCAAGCTGCGCTCGCAGAGCGGCACCAACGTAGACCGCGACTTTGTCGAGCTCCCCTCGCAGATCAACGAGCACTGGGCACTCGAGCCCGAGCTGCTCAAGGACTATGCCTTCCACTACAAGACCGGCGAGGTGATACCCGCCGAGCTCGTCAACAAGCTGCAGGCCGCCTCGACCCACAATCAGGGCTTCATGACCACCGAGCTTGCCGGCGCCGCCCTGCTTGACCTCGCATGGGGCGCCCTCAACCCCGCCGCCGGCGACAAGGTTGACGTGGACGCATTCGAGGCTCAGGTGGCCTCCAAGCTCAACATGCCCTCGCAGGTGGCATACCGCTATCGCTCGCCCTACTTCAAGCACATCTTCGGCAGCGACGGCTATGCATCGGGCTACTACACCTATCTCTGGGCCGAGGTGCTCGACACCGACGGCTTCGAGCTGTTTGCCGAGAAGGGCATCTTCGACCCCGAGACCGCCAAGTCGTTCCGCGAGAACATCCTCGAGATGGGTGGCAGCGAGGACCCGATGGAACTCTTCGTCAAGTTCCGCGGCCACAAGCCCTCGGTCAACGCACTGCTGCGCCACCGCGGACTGCTGCACGAGAGCACCGACGCCAACCTCGACGCCCCCGGCGGCAAATGACATAGGTTTCTGTCGTCGCTAAGACATAGCATCAACAGTGCGGACCGGCAACATCACTGCCGGTCCGCATTTTTTTGTTTGACAGGTCGGGGCAAACATTAGGCCCCGCCGGATGTTTAGATAATAAATGTAACCTGCTTAACGACTTTGCGATATGTTTGACAACAAGATTTATTTTGACTGGAGTCCGACGGTGATCGTCATCAGCGTCTGTGTCTTCCTGCTGCTGGCCGGCACCATCGGCGTGGTGCTACACCGCCTGTTTTCCGACAAGCCCGTCAGGCTCGTGTCGTGGAACGGCCTCGCGGCTCTGATATGCATCGCCGTGACCGTGGCCCTCGTCGTGGGGATACCCGTGTCATTCTCGTATGGCCCCGGCGGACTGCGCATCAACGCCATACTCTCCACCACCACCATCCCGCGTGCCGACATAGAGTCTGTCAGGGTCATCGACTTCAAGGACCTCGGCAGCGTGTCGAGAATCAACGGCAGCGGCGGGGCTGGCGGCTATTACGGCAAGTTCCACAGCTCGGTCATCGGCGACTACAAATCGTACGTCTCCAACCTCTCAGACCCCCTGCTCGCCGTCACCACCCCCGACGGCATCTACGTCATCAACGCCAAAAACGCCCCCACCATAGCCCACGCCCTGCAGTGAGGTGGAGTGTTTCGGCCCCGCCTTGTGCGGGGCTATTTTCCCGAGCCCCGCGCAGGGCGGGGCGGTGTTATTGTCATTTTTGTTTCCTCCTCACGTGTTTGGGTATCAGTTTGTTGATTTCTCTTAGGGCGAGGGGATGCATCGGGAGTTCGGGCAGCAGGTCGGCCACGCGACGCTCCATGCCCAGCGTGCGCAACAGCGATATGAAGTTGCCCAGCGTCATGTTGGGCTTGACCCCCTGTTCGAAGTGGCTGATGGTGGCGAGGCCGACACCCGATTGCTCGGCCATCTCCTTCTGGCTCATGCGGGCGGCAAGACGGTATGACTTGAGCCGCTCGGACAGGAGCAGCAGCAACTGGTGGTTGGTGATGTAGTCGGGATTTGCCATATCAATAAGTCATATATTACCATTTTACCCGCAAATATAATGAAAAATATCCATATATGACTATATGACCGGTCAAAAAATCCTCCTCTCCCTGCTGGTTGACAGTTCGACTCTGCGGTGGGGCGGGGGAGGGTGATGGTATTTTTTTCGACCCTGATGTGCGTCGGGGCCGATTTTTTTTATTAAATTTGTGATTGTAACGTGGCCGATTGTGGCCCTAAAGTTTGAATATGAAGTTTAAATATCTGATATTTAGCCTTTTCGCTCTGTTGTCCCTTGCCGCAAGAGGTCAGGAACAGGCCCAGACATATTTTCAGTATCCCATCGTGCCCGACTCGATAACGTCGTTCAATGGCCGCTGTGACTATCTCGCCGAACATTTTTTTGATTTCTGCGATCTGACCAAGGCGTTCTCCAACCGTGCCAAGATGCGTCAGGAGCTCAACGTCTACCTGACCATCATAGCCAATGCCGACATCAAGGTGGCCGACGCCAACGTGCGCAATCTGATGAAGAAGCTCGAGAAGCAGCCCAAGGACCAGCTGATGGTGGCCGAGGTGGCCGAGCAGAGGCTCTATGGTGACTCGGCCGAGTTCTGGATCGACCAGCTCTATCTGCCGTTCGCCGAGTCCGTGTCGGCCAACAAGCGCGTCGACAAGGCCGAGAAGGCCCGCTTCGCGCATCAGGCCGGCCAGCTCAGGAACTCGCTCGTGGGCAAGCCGATGGCCGAGGTCGAGTTCACCCGCCCCGACGGCACCAAGGGGCGTCTGGCGCCCGACTCGACCGAGGTGACGGTGGTATTCTTCAATGATCCCGACTGCTCGGACTGCAACATGGCGCGCCTGAGGCTCAGTGCCGACATCTCGACCGGCGAGCTGATACGCGAGGGCAAGCTCAAGGTGGTTGCCATATCCCTGTCCGAGCCTGACGACGCTTGGCGCGAGTTTGCCACCTCGATGCCCGCCGAGTGGACCGTCGGTGCCGCTCCCGACGCCGATCTGGTCTACGACCTCAGGCTGGGCACCCCCGACTTCTATGTCCTCGGGCGCAACAACCGCATACGCTTCAAGCATATAGACATCAATCAGTTGCTCGACATCTCGCGCCAGCTCAAAAAAAGATAAGGAGGACACGACATGCTATACTCACCCATCGTCAACCTGTTTCTGCGGCTCACGGGCTACACCTACACCAACCTCGGTCGCCTCTTCATGCGCCTGTTTGTCGGCATCATGCTGCTGCAGTTCGGCATAAGGCATTTGGTCAACTTCGACCTGCTGTCCGATACGTTTCCCGCCGTGTTCTCCATGTCGTCAACTACCTCGCTGGTGCTGATGATAATCATCGAGACGGTGTGCTCGCTGCTCATCATGGTCGGTTTCCTGACACGCCTCTCGACCATACCTCCCATCATCGCCATGTGCTGTGCCGAGTATTACATACTGCACGACATGGTGCCCAACCTGCCCGTCTACGGATTGGACAGCACCGACCCCGGCTATCTCCCCATCATGTTCATCGGCATCTATATATGGATGCTCATAGCCGGCCCGGGCAAGATCTCGCTCGACTATTTCATATCGCTCTACATCATCAACGCCCGCGACAAGGACGAGGAGGATGAGCTCGAAGACGTGTGACGCCCCATGAGAGTAGCCGTACTGATTTCCGGAGGCGTTGACAGCGCCGTCGCCGTGCACAGGCTGGTCGAGCAGGGGCACGACCTGCACCTGTTCTACATACGCATCGGCCTTGACGACGGCCGCGGCGACTGCTCGGCCGAGGAGGACATAGAGATGTGTCAGGTAATAGCGCGCCGCTACGGTCTGCCGTTCGACGTGGTGTCGCTGCACGAGGAGTATTGGGACAACGTCATGCAATACGCACTCGACACCGTGCGCAAGGGCTTGACGCCCAACCCCGACGTGATGTGCAACAAGATGATAAAGTTCGGATTCTTCGAGGAGCGCTGGGGCCGCGAGTTCGACCGCACCGCCACCGGACACTATGCCACCACGCACGTCATCGACGGCCTGACATGGCTGGGCACGGCCCCAGACCCCGTCAAGGACCAGACCGACTTTCTGTGCCGCATATCATACGACCAGCTCAGCCACCTCATGTTCCCCATCGGCGATCTGCCCAAGGCGCGCGTGCGCGAGATTGCCGTCGAGACCGGCATGCCCAATGCCTTCAGGCGCGACAGTCAGGGCATCTGCTTTCTGGGCAAGATAAACTATAACGACTTCATACGCCGCCATCTGGGCGAGAAACCGGGGCCCATCATCGAGATAGAGACCGGACGCAAGCTGGGCGAGCACCGTGGCGTGTGGTTCCACACCATAGGCCAGCGCAAGGGGCTCGGCCTGAGCGGAGGCCCGTGGTTCGTGGTCAAGAAGAACGTGCGCGACGGCGTCATCTATGTCTCGCGCGGATATGACACCGAAAAGCAGTTCGGCCACACCCTGCACCTCGACGAGATGCACTGGCTGACGCGCGACCCGTGGCCCGGCGACTGCGACAAGGTCGAGATACAGTTCAAGAACAGACATACACCCCAGTTCCTCCCGGCCTCGCTGACCCGCGTGGCCGAGGGCGAATACGTCATAGAGAGTCCGGCCCCCGTGCAGGGGATAGCCCCGGGCCAGTTTGCAGTCATCTACACCCCCGACGCGCGCCTCTGTCTGGGCAGCGGCGTGATAACGGGACGTAACGTAATGTTGTGAATCATGGAAAACCATAATCTGCCCGACCCCGACGACCGCATATCGCTGCGTGTGCTCGGCATATCATACTCGCAGGTGCAGACCGGCGTGTTTGCCCTCATACTGGCCCAGACCGACGGCCCGTATCGCATACCCGTGATGATCGGGGCCGCCGAGGCTCAGGCCATCGCCATGAAGATGGAGGGTGTCACGGCCCCGCGCCCGCTGACACACGACCTGTTTCCGGGCATGTGGAAGGCATTCGGCATACGTCTGGTCGACGTGACCATATACAGGTTCGAGGACGGTGTCTTCTACTCGGAGCTCACGCTGGCCGACGCCGAGCGCACCATCACCATAGACTCGCGCACCTCTGACGCCGTGGCGCTGGCCATGCGCACCGGCGCGCCCATCTATACCACCCCCGAGGTGTTGGCCGAAACCGGATTCGAGATGGAGGAGATAGACCTGCCCGACGAGGGTGTGGCCGACCGCAGCGCCACTCGCGAGACGCGCGACGTGCCGCGCGAGGAGAATCTGACCGTAGCCGAGCTGGAGCGCATGCTGGCCGACCTGATAGAACGCGAGGACTATGAGGAGGCGTCGCGCATCTCGGCCATCATCAAGCGCAAGCGCGACGAAGACTCGGCGCAACTACCTTTCTGACAATACAAACCTCTCTGTTATGACAAAGATTAAACCCATACAGGTGCGGCTCGCCGCAATGAATTTCCTTGAGTTTGCCGTCTGGGGCGCATATCTGATCTCGTTGGGCAACTTTCTCGGCTCCGTAGGTCTTGCCACCAAGATCGGTCTGTTCTATGCCGTACAGGGCATCGTGTCGCTGATCATGCCCGCCATCATCGGCATCATCGCCGACCGCTGGGTGCAGGCCCAGAAGATGCTCAGCATCTGTCACGTCCTCGCGGGCGCCTTCATGGCCTCGGCTGGCATCTACGCGCTCACGGCCACGCAGGTCGAGTTCGCCCCGCTGTTCGCGCTCTACACGGCCTCGGTTGCGTTCTTCATGCCCACGATCGGTCTGGGCAACTCCGTGGCCTTCAACGGCCTCAACCGCGCCGGGCTCGACACAATCACCCACTTCCCGCCCATCCGCGTGTTCGGCACCGTCGGATTCATCTGCTCGATGCTGTTCGTTAACTTCACCCAGTTTCAGACCAACGCCTATCAGCTCATCACCTCGGCGGTGATCAGCTTCTGCCTCGCCGCCTACGCGCTGACCCTGCCGGCCTGTCCCACCAACGCATCGTCGTCGGGCACGCTGGCCGACTCGCTCGGCCTCTCGGCCTTCAAGCTCTTCAAGGTCAAGAAACTCGCCATCTTCTTCATATTCAGCATGCTGCTGGGCGTGTCGCTCCAGATCACCAACTCGTATGGCAATATCTTCATCACCTCGTTCAGCGAGATAGCCGAGTATGCCGACACTTGGGGCGCCCACAACGCCAACGCCCTCATCTCGATCTCGCAGGTCAGCGAGACCCTCTGCATACTGCTCATACCCTTCTGCCTCAAGCGATTCGGCATCAAGGGAGTCATGCTCATGGCCATGTTCGCGTGGGTGTTCAGGTTCGGCTTCTTCGGCCTCGGCAACACCGGCTCGGGCCTGTGGATGCTGATTGTGTCGTGCATAGTCTATGGCATCGCGTTCGACTTCTTCAACGTCTCTGGCGGCCTCTATGTCGACCAGCAGACCTCGCCCAAGATACGCTCGTCGGCACAGGGCCTGTTCATGATCATGACCAACGGCATCGGCGCCACCGTCGGCACCCTCGCCGCACAGTCCATAGTCAACCATCTGGTGTTCACCCAGACCACCCCCGAGGCACAGCATGCCGGATGGACCACCGCGTGGTACATCTTCGCGGCCTATGCCCTCGTCGTGGCCGTGCTGTTCCTCATCATATTCAAGGACACCAAGTCGCCCACCGCCGAGGAGGCCCGCACATATATCGAGGAGACCGATTCGGCGCCCGAGGGTGATGTCGAGGACATTAAGAAATGATACAGTTCTATTCGCCTGACATACTCGACACGCTGCGTCTTCCCGAGAGCGACTCGCGCCACGCCGTCAGGGTGCTGCGCATGACCGAGGGCGACGAGCTGCAGGTAGTCGACGGCAAGGGGCATGTCCATCAGTGCCGCCTTGTCGACGCCCATCCCAAGCATGCCGCCGTCGAGGTCATCGAGACCATAACGCAGCCTCTGCCGTGGTCCCAGCGCATAGCCGTGGCGGTGGCCCCCACCAAGCACATGGACCGCATGGAGTGGATGGTCGAGAAGATGACCGAGATAGGGGTCAACGACATCATACCCATACTGTGTCGCCGCAGCGAGCGCCGCGAACTCAAGTCCGAGCGCCTCGAGAAGATAGCCGTCTCGGCCATGAAGCAGTCGCTCAAGGCCGTCTGTCCCGCCGTGTGGCCGCTGACGCCGATACGCGATGTGATGGGCCTGATGCCCGACGCCCAGAGGTTCGTGGCATACTGCGACCCCTCGGTGCCGAGGCTCGATATGGCCGGAGCATACCGCCCCGGGCGCGACACGCTGATATTGATAGGCCCCGAGGGAGACTTCGATCCGGCCGAGATACGCACCGCCCTCGACACCGGCTTCACGCCCGTGACCCTCGGCGACAACCGCCTGCGCACCGAGACCGCCGCCATCTATGCCCTCTCGCTGACCCACGTCATAGACTCGCTGTCAGTCGATTAGTGTTTTTTAACAAAATATCTTGCGGGATTATTTGGCTGTTATGCAAATAATGCCTAACTTTGCACCACTGAAAACAACATCGCGGGATGGAGCAGTGGTAGCTCGTTGGGCTCATAACCCAAAGGTCGCAGGTTCGAGTCCTGCTCCCGCCACCAACAAAGCGAATCGAGATTCAAATTTCCGGTTCGCTTTTTCTTTCTCCCGCCCCGAAAAGTTTACTACATACAGTAAACTTTCATAAAAATCCCCGAGAGTTTACTATATGTAGTAAACTTTTGCTATATTTGCAGAAAACTTACTACATGCAGTAAACTCTATGCTGAAGATACCCAAAAATATAATAAGGCGAGAATCCTATCTTGAAAGAATAAGGCCTTTCGTCAACAGGAACATCATAAAGGTGCTCACCGGTCAGCGGCGAGTAGGCAAGAGCTATCTTCTGTATAATGTCATGGAGGAGATCTTGCGCGAAAATTCTGATGCCAACATCATATTCATAAACTTCGAGGATTTCGGATACCGCAGCCTCACGGACCCGGAGAGGCTCTATGAGTATCTCGACGAGAAGGTAGACGAGGGCAGGACCAACTATATATTCATAGACGAGATACAGGAGGTGCGCGATTTCGAGAGCGTGATCGCCTCGTTCTTCATAAGGGATAACTGCGACATCTACATCACCGGCAGCAACTCGCACATGCTGTCGGGCGAGCTTGCCACCAAGCTCACGGGCAGATATATCGAGATAAAGGTCTACAGTCTGAGCTACAGGGAGTTCCTGCAGTTTCAGAATCTCGACGACGATGATGCGTCGTTGGACAAGTATGCCCGTTACGGCGGATTGCCGTATCTGCGTAACCTCGAGCTGACCGATACCATCGCGGGCGAATATCTAAAGAGCGTGTATTCGACCATAGTCTATCGCGATGTCGTGGCCCGCTATCAGATCAGGAACACCTCGACGCTCGAGCGTCTGGCCCAGTTCATTGCCGAGAACATAGGCAATATCTTCTCGGCCAAAAAGATAAGCGATTACCTCAAGTCGCAGCGCATCGCCATAAGCGTGAGCCAGTTACAGGCATATACGTCATATCTGGCATCATCGTTCCTGATACATGTGGCCAGACGCTATGACCTCGTGGGCAAGAAGATATTCGAGATAGGAGAGAAGTATTATTTCGAGAATCTCGGCCTGCGCAACGTCCTTGCGGGATACCGCGAGGCGGACAGGGGCAAAATCATGGAGAATCTCGTCTACAACCACCTGCTGTTTCTCGGATACGAGGTCAGGATAGGGAGTCTGGACAAGCAGGAAATAGATTTTGTGGCGATGCGCAACAACGAGTATCTCTATGTGCAGGTGGCACTCAGGATAGACACCGAGGAGACCGCCCTGCGCGAATACGGCAACCTGCTTGCCATCGGCAACAACTATCCCAAATTCGTCGTCACGGCGCAGGGGACCGAGGGGAACACCTATGAGGGCATCAGGACTCTGTCGATAAGGGAATTTCTGCTGTCCGACTTGTGACGGGGTGGCGCGGTGATGTGGTTTTGGGGTGGATTTTGAACATTTTGGCCAATAATGGCCGAAATTTCGGAAAAATGCTGTAAATTTGCACTTTCGCTTCACTTTAATTCACATTTTGCTTCAGTAACATGTTTAAGAACCAACCGCTGGGACTGTACGTGCTGTCGCTTGCCAATACGGGCGAGCGTTTCGGCTACTACACCATGCTTGCCATCTTCCTGTTCTATCTGCAGGCCAAGTTTGGATTCGACTCCACTTGGACCGGCCAGATATTCTCGATTTTCCTTGCTCTTGTCTATTTCATGCCCCTCGTCGGAGGTTGGCTCGCCGACAAGTGGAGCTTCTCCAAGTGCGTCGTGTCGGGTATCGCCGTCATGTTCGTGGGCTATGCGCTACTCTCGGCACCCACGCCCGTGCGCTCGAGCGGCTCGATGATGATGCTGTTCGCCGCCCTTCTGCTCATTGCCGCCGGTACGGGCCTCTTCAAGGGCAACCTGCAGGTGATGGTGGGCGACCTCTATAACGATCCACGCTACGAGTCGAGGCGCGACGCCGCGTTCTCGCTCTTCTACATGGCCATCAACCTCGGCTCGATGTTTGCCCCCATGGCTGCCATCGGCCTCAAGAATCTGGCCCTCGAGAATGCCGGATATGCCACCAACAATCCCATGGCGGCCACCGTCTGCAACTGGTGCATAGACACGCAGAACTTCACCGTCATGCCCGACGACCCCGAGAAGATCAAGACCATGACCGAGTTTGCCATCCAGAACGGCATGCCCGAGGGCGGTGACCTCGCCGCGTTCCTCACGGCATATCTCACCGACTTCGCCGCACAGTGTCAGGCCGGATTCACGTCGCTCGGCGATTTTGCCACCAACTACATCACCACGTTCTCGACAGGCTGCTCGTATGCCTTCGCTCTGGCATGCGTGTCGCTGATCGTCAGCTTCCTCATCTACATGCTGGGCCGCAAGACATACGCCCACATCATCGTCGACAAGAAGAAGGTTGCCGCCACAGGCTCAAAGACAGTCGCCAAGGGTCCCGAGCTCACCCCCGAGCAGACCAAACAGCGTGTCGTCGCCCTGCTGCTCGTGTTTGCCGTGGTGATATTCTTCTGGATGGTGTTCCACCAGAACGGCCAGACCCTCACCGAGTTTGCCAAGAGCTGCACCTCGCCCGACGCCACAGGCTGGACCCGTGTCGGATTCAACATCTGGGCCCTTGTCTGCATCGCCGGAGGCGTATATGCACTGTTCAGCCTCGTTCAGAGCACCACAGCCAAGGCCAAGGGCATCTCGGCCGTCGTGCTCGTGGCCTTTGTCGGCATACTCTGGAAAATATACAGCGACACCCCCGAGGTGGTCACCGGCATCGACCCCGCCGTCTACCAGCAGTTCAACCCCTTCTATGTGGTTGCCCTCACCCCCTTCTCGATGGCCCTCTTCGCATGGCTGGGCCGCAAGGGCAAGGAGCCCTCGGCACCCCGCAAGATCGGCTACGGCATGGTCATGGCCGGCGCCGCATACGGCGTGATGGTGTGTGCCTCGCTCGGGCTGGTCGGCACCAACGGCGCCGTGTCGCCCAACTGGCTCATCTCGACATACCTGCTCCTCACGTTCGCCGAGCTGCTGCTCTCGCCGATGGGCATCTCGTTCGTCAGCAAGGTGGCTCCCCCCAAGCTCAAGGGCTCGATGATGGGCGGCTGGTTTGCCGCCACCGCCGTCGGCAACTATCTGGTGTCCATCCCCATGCTGCTGTGGGGCAAGATTTCGGTCGCCGCCATCTGGGGCATACTCATCGCCCTCTGCGCCCTGTCGGCCATCTTCATCTTCTCAATCATGAAGAAGCTCGAGGCAGCCACCTCAGACTCTCCCGCACCTTCCATCAAGGCTGAGGCGATAGAGAATGTCGAGGACGATGCCATCTGATACTGAACGCCGCACCCCTGTGGCATAGATACAGGTGTGGGGCCGACTGTTAGAGGTCGGCCCCACACTCTTGATTTTTTCCATGTCCGGCGCGCCACTCAGACAAGGGGTGACACCAGCGCGGCGACATCCGTGTCGCCGAAGAAGTCGGCTACGGTGAGCCAGATGAGCAACAGCGCTATCAGCACCACCACACCGATGACCAGCCAGATGTTGGCCGTGGATTTCTCTTTACTCATAATCGTTAACAGTTAAAACGGGTTGTGGATATTTAACATTCAAACGCCCGGACCTACATAAAAGTTCTAATGAGCGAGTACAATCAGATGCAGCTTGTCAAGCGCCGCATGTATGCCATGCGCAACGGCATCGTGGCCGATGCCCTGCGCCGCAACTCACCGTCATACCGCATGATATTCGGCCTGAACCTGCCCCAGATAGCCGAGATTGCCGCCTCGCAGCCTCAGGACGCCGCGTTTTCCGCCGAGTTGTGGGCCGACCGCCGCACGCGCGAGAGCCTGCTGCTGGCACCTATGCTCTATCCTCCCGCCGAGATGGACGAGGCCACGGCGCTGGCGTGGATGTACGACGTGCGCGACACCGAGGTGGCCGACGTGCTGTGCCACCGCCTGCTGCGCCGCCTCGCCTGTGCCCGCGCCCTTGTCAATGCGTGTGTCGACTCAGAGTCGGACATGCTGCGCTATACGGCCCTGAGGCTGATGCGCAATATAATACACACCGATCCGGCCGCGGCCGCCGACATGGCCCGCCGCGAGCTCGAGCGAGGCTGTGGGCTGACACATGCCCTGTGCCTCAACATAACTGACGAATCAGATTTCTTACTTGAACCGGATAATGAATAACAGTGCTATTTTTCTGCTGACCCTCTCGCTGCCCCTCGTCGCCGCAGCCACCGAGAATGTTGAGCCCGCCGATACGGCCTACTCGCTCTCTGAAGTCAGGGTCACAGCCATCAAACAGGCGTCGTCGCTGCTCAGACAGCCTGTGTCAGTGACCACCGTGACCCCCGAGGAGGTGAGTCGCTATACCATCGAGAGCATGAAGGGCGTCAGCGAGATCGCCCCCAACTTCTACATGCCCGACTATGGGTCCAAGATGACGTCGTCCATCTATGTGCGCGGCATCGGCTCGCGCATCGACCAGCCCGCCGTGGGCCTGAACGTGGACAACATCCCATTCCTCAACAAGAACGGCTATGACTTTGACATGGCCGACATCGAGCGCATCGAGGTGCTGCGCGGGCCGCAGTCCACGCTCTATGGCCGCAACACCATAGCCGGCCTCATCAACGTCTATACCCTCTCGCCCATGAACTGGGAGGGCGTCAAGTTCAGCGCTCAGGGTGGCTCGTATGCATTCTCGAGGCTCTCGGCGGGCATCTACAAGAAGCTCGGCGACCGTCTGGGCATGAGCCTCAACGTGCACGGCGGCCACAACAACGGATACGAGCACAACGCCCACGACGGCGCCCGCTGCGGCGAGACACAGGAGGTTTCGATGAGGTGGAAGACCGTCTGGAGGCCCACCGAGAACTTCTCGCTCGAGAATGTGGTGTCGGGCGTGCACTCGCGCCAGCACGGCTATCCCTATGCCTTCGAGCAGACCGGCGAGGTCAACTATAACGACACCTGCTTCTATCGCCGCTGGGGGCTCACCGAGGGCCTGTCGCTCAAATGGATCACCGAGCACTTCACTCTCGCCTCGATAACGGGCCTGCAGATGCTCCACGACAACATGACGCTCGATCAGGACTTCCTGCCCGAGAGCTATTTCACCCTGACCCAGCGCCAGCACGACCTCAGCGCCACTCAGGACATCGTGCTGCGCGGCGCCACCGGCAACTATACATGGCTTGCGGGCGTGTTCGCTTTCTACAAGCACAACCGCATGATGGCTCCGGTGACATTCAAGGAGGATGGCATCGACCGGCTGATCCTCGACAACATCAACGGCAACATACCCCCCAAGATCGGCATTGGCTATCGCTGGAACTCGCCCGACTTCCTGCTCGACTCGCGCTTCCGCTCGCCCGTCAAGGGCATAGCCCTCTATCACCGCAGCGCATACACCGCCGGGCCGTTCGATCTGGCCGTGGGCCTGCGATTCGACTACGAGCACAACTCGATGAGCTATAAAAGCAACGTCAACACCTCGGCGTCGATATGGCGCTCCACGCCCGCGGGAGACATGAAGATGCTCGACCTGTCGGGCGACATCAACGAGGCCGGACGCCTCTCGCAGACGTTCCGCGAGTTCCTGCCCACGTTCTCGGTCACCTTCAACCACAACAATTCGGCATTCTATGCCTCGGTGTCGCGCGGATACAAGGCCGGCGGATACAACACCCAGATGTTCAGCCAGATCCTTCAGGACCGGATGGAAAACCGCCTCAAGGAGGAGACCGTCGAGAAGGTCACGGCCATGATGGGCCCGCAGATGGGACAGATGATAGGGGGCATGATGGGCGACCTCAAGGATGTCGACGTGGACCGCGTGGTCAGCTACCGTCCCGAGACGTCGTGGAACTATGAGGTGGGCGGCCACTTCTATATGGATCAGGGCAGGGCATACGCCACGTTCTCGGCCTTCTGGATAGACCTGCGCGACCAGCAGGTCACCGTGTTCCCCGACGGCACCACCACGGGCCGCATGACGGCCAACGCGGGCCGCACCCGGTCGCTCGGCGCCGAGCTGACGCTGCGCTATGCCCCGACCCCCAAATGGGTGTTCAACGTGGCATACGGATATAACAAGGCCACCTTCCGCCACTTCAACAACGGTCTCGACGACCTGTCGGGCAAGCGCGTGCCTTACGCCCCCGAGAATACGCTCTTCGCCAGCGTCACCTTCCTGCAGAAGATCTCGGACAAGCGCGACATACAGCTCATCGTCACCCCCGACGTGCGCGGCACGGGCTCGATCTACTGGGACGAGCGCAATCAATACCGCCAGCCTTTCTATGCCGAACTCGGCCTCAACGCCGGCATCAAGTGGCGCAGCGCCCTGTTCGAGGTGTGGATGAAGAACATCACCGACACCCGCTTCAACGTGTTCCGCTACGAGTCTATAGGCAACAGCTTCTTCCAGCGCGGAGCCCCCTTCCACTGGGGCCTCAGGGTCAGGTTCGACCTCAAGGACTTCAAGTTCTGACACAAAACAAAAAGGAGATAACCTCACGGTCGTCTCCTTTTTACTTTAACCTATTTTTTCGTATCTTTTTCTAAGTAGCTAATGTAAATTACACACGCTGATTTTACTTCTGCAAATATACGAACTAATGTCAAAAAATACCCCCCCCGAAAGTGTTAAATATTGTTAATCAATACTTACTTTTCGGTAGGCTTGAGTATTTCCGTCAGGTCGCGCATGCCGGCCGAGGCGGTTTCGGGTATGACGGTGACGTTGGAGGGCACCTGAGCGGGGTTTGGGTCGATGTAATAGACCGGAATGCCCGGGCGCACGTAGTGCAGCAGGCTCGCTGCGGGATAGACGGCCAGCGACGTGCCTATGACCACGAATATGTCGGCCTCTGAGGCCCACTCGATGGCGCGCTCGATGTTGGGCACGGCCTCCTGAAAGAATACGATGTGGGGACGCACGGGGTCGCCGTGCTCGTCGCGCGAGTCGACCGAAGTCTCGAGATGCTCCTCGTCCAGCTCGTAGATGCGTTCGGGGTGGGGTATCGAGCGCACCTTCATCAGCTCGCCGTGCAGGTGCAGCACCTTTGACGACCCTGCCTTCTCGTGCAGATTGTCCACGTTCTGGGTTATGACATAGACGTCATACCATTTCTCGAGGTCGACGAGGGCCTTGTGCGCTGCGTTGGGCTCGCACTTGACCAGCTGCTTGCGGCGCTCGTTATAGAATTTGTGTATCAGGGCCGGATTGCGGGCAAATCCGTCGGCCGAGGCCACATCCATCACGGGATAGTTTTCCCACAGTCCGCCCGCGTCGCGGAATGTGGTGATGCCGCTCTCGGCGCTTATCCCCGCGCCCGTAGAGATGACGAGTTTCTTTTTCATAATAGAGGTGAGGTTTGGTGAGATTGGGATAGTTGGTCTAGTTTAACTAGTTCAACTAGACCAACTATAATATTATCGCTTTCTCTTGAAGAATTGTTTCATCAGGGTGGCACATTCGTCGGCCAGAACGCCGCTTGTCACTGTCGCGCGGGGGTGGAAGGGGTTGCGATCGGCCGTGAAGGTGCGGTATCCGCGCTTGTCGTCGGCCGCGCCGTAGACTATCCTCGACACCTGCGCCCACCCGATGGCACCGGCACACATCAGGCACGGCTCGACGGTGACATATAGCGTGCATCCCGTCAGATACTTGCCTCCAAGCGTCAGGGCCGCTGCCGTCAGGGCCTGCATCTCGGCGTGGGCCGAGACGTCGCGCAGGGCCTCGGTCAGATTGTGGCCGCGCCCAATGACACGTCCGCGCGGCGACACCACGACGGCCCCGATGGGTATCTCGTCGGCCTCGAGGGCGCGGAGTGCCTCGTCGAGGGCCATGCGCATGTAGCGCTCGTCAGTCTCGGCCTGCGTTGTCATCGGCGGGTATGTCTTCGGTCTCGCGCATCTGGGGCAGGTGCCATCCGTAGTGCAGCGCGCCCCAGCGCAAAAAGAGTATCGTGGCCGCGCATAGGCCCTGACAGAGTATGCCCGAGCCGCCCAGCAGCGCGGCTATCCAGTATATGGTGCCGCCGGCCAGACAGGCCGTGGCATAGATGTCCTTGCGGAAGAACAGTGGCTCCTCGTTTATGAGCACGTCGCGCAGTATGCCGCCGAACGAGCCCGTGATCATGCCCATGACTATGGCCACCCACATCGGGAACCCGAACATCAGGCTCTTCTCGACGCCGGTGATGACGAAGAGGGCCAGTCCGATGGCGTCGAACATGAACAGCGAGCGCGACGACGAGGTGAGCACCCGCTTGAACAGGCACACTATCAGGAATCCCAGTCCCGTCACGGCGAGATACATCCACGAGTCCATCCAGAACACAGGGGCCCTGAGCAGCAGGTCGCGTATGGTGCCGCCGCCACAGGCGGTGATGACCCCTATGGTATAGGCACCAAACCAGTCGAACTTCTTTCGGGCGGCCAGACGTATGCCGCTGACGGCAAAGGCGAGCGTGCCGAGCACCTCGATGACGAACAGCAGAAGCTGACTCTCAATCATGGTCGTGGTTATTTGTTGATGCCAGGGATGGTCCAGCGGCGCAGATACTTGCGTATGGCGCTCATGGCCTTCTCGCCGGGCAGGGCTGGGGTGATGGCCGCGAGCAGTATCTCGCGTATCTTGGAGGGCTGTTCGCGGTCGTTGATCTTCGAGGGGTCCTCCGAGTCCTCGCTGTGATAGGTCTTGACCTCCTGCTCGCCGGTGATGACGGCCAGCGCGTTCTCGGCCAGCGATTTCAGCTCGTCCTCGCCGGGATAGACGAATATCGGGGCTATGAACGATATGTGCTCGGCCATGAAGTCGGTGATGCGCTTGCTCTGGGCCATGCCGCCGGTGATGAGGATGGCGTCGATGTCGCCCTTGAGGGCGGCGGCCATGGCGCCTATCTCCTTGCACACGGTATATATCATCGAGCGCAGCACCAGCATGGCGTGCAGATCGCCGTTGTCTATGCGCTCGAGCACGTCGGGCACCGACGTGCTGCCCAGATGCGCCATCATGCCACCCTTGCCGTGCACCAGCTTGATGAGTTCATCCTCGGTGTACTTGCCCGAGAAGCACAGGCGCACCAGCGGGCCCGGGGGGAGCGAGCCCGAACGCTCGGGCGAGAAGGGGCCGCAGCCGTCGAGGGCGTTGGTGGTGTCGATGACCCTCCCCTTGCGGTGGGCGCTAACGGTGATGCCGCCGCCCATGTGGCACACGATGAGGTTGAGCTTGTCGTAGGGGCGGCCTGTCTCCTTGGCATAGCGGCGGGCTATGGCTTTCTGGTTGAGGGCGTGGAATATTGACTTGCGGGGCAGCTCGGGCACGCCGCTCAGGCGCGCGTAGGGTATCATCTCGTCCACCACCACCGGGTCGGCGATGTAGGACTTGACACCGATCTCGTCGGCGATGTCACGGGCTATGAGGCCGCCGAGGTTCGAGGCGTGCTGCATGTGGGCGTTGATGAGGTCGCGGCGCAGCTCGTCGTTCACCTCGTACGTGCCGCTCTCGACGGGGCATACTATGCCGCCGCGGCCTATGACGGCCGTGAGCGAGCGCAGGGG
Organism: Bacteroidales bacterium M8; assembly: GCA_001689495.1. Classification (GTDB taxonomy): domain Bacteria; phylum Bacteroidota; class Bacteroidia; order Bacteroidales; family Muribaculaceae; genus Duncaniella. Next base: position 81,524 of record LUJS01000042.1, read on the forward strand.
TATGCCGTTCTCTTCGAGGGCGTTCTCGATGAGCCCCTTGCGCCATGCAAACTGCTCGGACAGATGTCCGAATCCGGCAAGCTCGTCGGGTGTATGGTGTATTGAGCGGGTGAGCACCGGCACATTGTCGTCATAGACGGCAAACTTGGTCGAGGTCGACCCGGGATTTATGGCGAGGATACGGTTGGACATGAGATCGGTTTTAACGGTTTGATTATAGGTTTTGTCGTTCAGTCGGGGCGGTAATGGGTCACCGCAGGCTCACGCATGCCAGCGCTATCGAATAGAGCTTGGTCTTGGGCGTGTCGCCGCGCGACGTCAGCACGCACGGTACACGTGTGCCCGTCACCATGGCCGCAATCTCGGCTCCGGCCATGTGCGTCGCGGCCTTGAAGAATACGTTGCCGCTCTCGATGTTGGGGAAGAGCAGGCAGTCGGCCTCGCCGGCCACGCTCGAGCCGCGGACACCCTTCTCGGCGGCCACCTCGGGATAGAGGGCCACGTCGAGCGACAGGGGGCCGTCGACAGTCACGTTGCCCAGCTGGCCGCGGTCGGCCATCTTGGCTATGACGGCGGCCTCGGTCGACGATGTCACCGCCGGCAGCACCTGCTCGGACGGGGCTATGCAGGCTATCTTGGGGCACTCGATGCCCAGCGAGCGGGCGGTCGACGCCAGATAGCCTATTATCTTGAGCTTCTGCTTGAAGTCGGGCTGCGGTATCACCGCCACGTCGGCCACGCACAGCAGCCTGTCGCGTCCGGGCAGCTCGACCACCGAGACATGGCTCAGCAGTCCGCCCTGCGGAAACAGTCCGGCCTCCTTGTTGAGTATGCCGCGCATGTACTTGTCGGTGCTGACGAGCCCCTTCATCAGAATGTCGGCCTTGCCCGCGGCCACGTCGGCCACGGCTTGCGTCACGCAGGCCGTGTCGCCCTTGACGTCGATTATCTCGAGGCGCGAGGCATCTATCCCCTCCGAGGCGCACACGCCCTCGACGGTGTCCTTGTCGCCGTATATGACGGGGGTCACAATGCCGGCCGCGGCGGCGTCGGCCACGGCATGGAGTGTATGTGCGTCCTGACCGTAGGCCACGGCCAGACGTCGCGGGCCGCGTCGGCGGGCCTCTTCGACAAGATGTTCGAGGTGTGTGAGCATCGGAGGGGGGGATATTAAGTTGTTGTCGTGCGGATTGTCAGTCGTTCACTATCAGCAGATAGTAGTTCTTCTTGCCGCGCTGCACCAGAATGTATTTACCGGCGATGAGCATCGACTCGTCGGCTGCGGCATAGGGATCGGCGATCTTCTCCTTGTTTATGGACACGCCTCCGCCCTGTACCATCTTGCGCATCTCGCCCTTCGATGCGAACACCGGAGCGATGTCGGTGAGCAGGTCGGCCAGCTTGACGCCCTCGGCTATGGCCGAGCGGGGTATGTTGTGCTGGGGCACGCCCTCCATCACGGCCAGCAGCGTGGCCTCGTCGATGCGGTGCAGTATCTCGCCGGCCTTGTTGCTGAACAGTATCTGCGATGCCTCGACGGCAGCCTCGTAGTCGGCGGCAGAGTGCACCATGGTGGTTATCTCCTTGGCCAGACGCTTCTGCAGGGGGCGCTGTCCGGGGTCTTCGGCCTGAGCCTTGACCAGCTCCTCGATCTCCTCGCGGGTCAGCGAGGTGAAGATCTTGATATACTTCTCGGCGTCGGCGTCAGACACGTTGAGCCAGAACTGATAGAACTTGTAGGGCGAGGTGTAGCGGGGATCGAGCCACACGTTGCCGCTCTCGGTCTTGCCGAACTTGCCGCCGTCGGCCTTGGTGATGAGGGGGCAGGTCAGTGCGTATGCCTCGCCGCCGACGGTGCGGCGTATCAGCTCGGTGCCGGTGGTGATGTTGCCCCACTGGTCCGAGCCGCCCAGCTGCAGGCGGCAGTTCTTCTCCTTGTAGAGGTGCAGGAAGTCATAGCCCTGACAGAGCTGGTATGAGAACTCGGTGAACGACATGCCCTGCTGCGACTCGCCGCTCAGGCGCTTCTTGACAGAGTCCTTGGCCATCATGTAGTTGACTGTGATATGCTTGCCCACGTCGCGGATGAAGTCGAGGAACGAGAACTCCTTCATCCAGTCATAGTTGTTGACCATCTCGGCCGCGTTGGGAGCGTCAGAGTCGAAGTCGAGGAACTTGGCCAGCTGCTTCTTGATGGCCTCCTGATTGTGGCGCAGGGTCTCCTCGCTCAGCAGCTTGCGCTCCTGACTCTTCATCGAGGGGTCGCCGATCATGCCGGTGGCGCCGCCCACGAGGGCGATGGGCTTGTGGCCCGCGCGCTGGAAGTGCTTCAGCATCATCACGCCCACGAGGTGTCCTATATGCAGTGAGTCGGCCGTCGGGTCGATGCCCAGATAGGCCGTGGTCATTTCTTTCTTGAGTTGTTCGTCTGTGCCGGGCATCATCTGGTGGATCATGCCGCGCCACGTAAGTTCTTCAATGAAGTCCATTTATGAGAGTTGTGATTTTTGTTTTGTCGTTATGGTTTTCAGGCGAGCTCCGAGAGGGCCTTGGCCATGCGGGCCATTGCCTCGCGGATGTTGTCGTCGGACGTGGCATAGCTCAGGCGGATGTACCCCTCCATGCCGAATGCGCCGCCGTCCACGGTGGCCACGTGGCCCTCTTCGAGCAGATACATGGCCAGATCGGCCGACGATGCTATCTTGGCGCCCTTGGGAGTGGTCTTGCCGATATAGGCACTCACCTCGGGGAAGAGGTAGAACGCACCCTGCGGACGGTTGACCTTGAGACCGGGGATAGCCTTGGCCAGCTCGACCACGAGGTCGCGGCGACGCTCGAAGGCGCGGTTCATCTCGGCCACGCACTCCTGCGAGCCCGTATAGGCAGCCTCGGCGGCCTTCTGGGCGATGGACGATGCGTTAGAGGTGTACTGGCCCTGCAGCTTGGTCACGGCCTTGGCCAGCCATACGGGGGCGGCGCAATAGCCGATGCGCCATCCGGTCATGGCGTATGCCTTTGAGACACCGTTGATGATGACGGTGCGGTCGGCAGTCTCGGGGAACGAGCCAAGCGAGGTGAACTCGCCCGTGAAGTTGATGTGCTCGTAGATCTCGTCGGCCAGAATGATGATGTCGGGGTACTTTGCCAGCACATCGACAAGCCCCTGCAGCTCGGCGCGCGAGTAGACGGACCCCGTGGGGTTCGAGGGCGAGCAGAGCAGGATCATGCGGGTGGCCGGAGTGATGGCCCCCTCGAGCTGGGCGGGTGTTATCTTGAAGTCCTGAGTGATGTCGGCGTTGACGGCCACGGGTATGCCTCCGGCCAGCTTGACCATCTCGACATAGCTGACCCATGCGGGCATGGGGATTATCACCTCGTCGCCGGGATTGATGGTGGCGAGGATGACGTTGCAGAGAGCCTGCTTGGCACCGTTGGCCACCACGATCTGCTCGGGGGCAAAGGTGACGCCGTTCTCGCGCGACAGCTTGTCGCTCACGGCCTTGCGCAGCGACATATAGCCCGGCACCGGGGTGTAGAACGTGAAATTGTCGTCGATGGCTTTCTTGGCGGCCTCCTTGATATGGGCCGGAGTCTCGAAATCGGGCTCGCCGACCGAGAGATTGATCACATCAACGCCCTGAGCCTTGAGCTCATTGCTTTTCTGGGACATGGCCAGAGTGGCCGACGGCGCGAGTGCCTGCACGCGCTCGGATACATGAGTCATCATAAACGTAAAATACTAATTTTTTGCAAAAGTAGCAAAAAAAACGGAGATACCACCTATTAATACCCAAATAGGGCAGCAAATGTGCAAAATCTACCCGAAGCAGGGTGTAATCACGGGGGTGTCCTTGAAAAAAGGACAGGTTTGACGTTTTGTGTCCTAAAAAAAAGGACAGGTTTGGCGGTTTGTGTCCTAAATTTTGGGACAACGTGACACCCCCGCCTCTCTCCGGATGGAGTGGGGCGGGGGTGTAGTGTATGAAGAACAATGTGTCAGCTGTGAAGGGTGAGGATGAAGCAGGCTCCCTTGACTGAGCCGTCGATGGTGAGCGAGCCTCCCATCTTCTCGGCGCGCAGGGCGCAGATGGGGAGTCCGAGGCCGTCGCCCTCCGAGATGTCGCGCGATGCGTTGAATGCCTTGAACAGTGTCTCGCGCTCGTCTTCGGGGATGCCGGGGCCCGAGTCCTGAACGATGAACTGGCTGGTGGTAGCCGAGCGTTTCTTGTATGACAGCGTCACGCGCCCGCCCTCGGGGGTGAACTTGACTGCGTTGTCGACAAGATGCTCGAGTATGCGGCGCACCTCGTCGGCGTTGAAGGTGGCATATCCCTTGGCACCTTCTATGTGCAGGGTGGCGCCGCGCTTGAGCAGCGGACGGAAGTCGTTGGCTATCGAGTCGCAGAAGGTCTCGAGGTTGACCTGTGTGAAGCCCTCCTTGGGCATGGTGGGCGCTGCCTCGACCTCTGAGAACTCGCTGACCTTGCGCACGTAGTCGCTGATCTCCTTGACGGCCGGGTTATCGCGGTCCAGCTTGTCGAGGGCCGGTTCCATCGACGACGACATGTTCTGCATCATGGCGTTCTTGGCGGCCAGACGGGCGTCGGCCTCGCGCACGCTGCGCTCCATGCCGCGTTTCTTGCGCAGGACTTTCTGATAGAAGAATGTCCCCACGGCCAGACAGGCCACGGCTCCGATGAATAGGAATATGAACACCGTCATCAGCGACGTGCGGGCCATGATGGTGTGGTCCTTCTTGGCTATGATGGTGTCGGCCTCGGCCACCTCGGCCTTGACCTTGCCGAGCTCGGTGGCCTCGTTGGCGGCCTCGATCGAGTCGGACCAGCGGATATATTGCTCGTAGGTACGCTCGACCAGCACGGCGTCGCCTGCCGAGACTGCCTTGTCTATCAGCTCCTTGTATGCCTTGTTGGCGGCCTTGTAGTCGTTTGACGTCTCGAACTGCTTGATCAGGCGGGCTATGCACTGGTCGCCCTGAGCGTTGTGGCCGATGCCATAATAGAACTTGGCCTCGGTGAAGAGCATGTCTGTCGTGACCTCCTTCGACTTTGAGGCGCGGGCATATCCGGCCATCTTCTTCAGCCAAGCCTCGGCCTGAGCGTTGTTCTTCATCTTGCTGTAGAGGTCAAAGCGGGCCTTGGCGGCATAGAAATAGGGCAGGGGGAGCGAGTCGGAGCGGACCCCTTTCTCGGCCATCGACTTCTCGAATCCCGAGAGCAGCCTGAAGGCGCCGTCATAATTCTTGGCCTGACCGCATATCTCTGCCGCGGCGGCCACCGAGCGTGCCGCCGGCAGATACTGACGTGCCGAAATCTGCGAGTTGTAAGCCTTGACATAGCGGTTGAAGTCGGCCTGCGCGTCGGCGAGAGCCGCTGTAAAGGTAATCAGCGCCATGATGGCGGACATTATCAATCGTCTCATAATCATTAGTGTTAAACGTGGATACCTTTTCAACGCACAACCGGGTGCGAAAGTTGATGAAATCGAATCGTTTTGTGTGTGATTTTTTGTAACTTTGCAGCCGTAAACACAAACTTAATCCGTACGATCCAATGGCTAAAAAAGCATTGTTAATGATTCTGGACGGCTGGGGCATCGGCAACCACACCAAGGGCGATGCCATCTACAGCACTCCGACCCCCTATTGGGACTCACTCGTCAAGACATATCCCCACAGCGAGCTGCAGGCTTCGGGCGAGAACGTAGGCCTGCCCGACGGCCAGATGGGCAACTCAGAGGTGGGCCACCTCAACATCGGCGCGGGCCGCATCCTGTATCAGGACCTCGTCAAGATAAACAAGGCGTGTGCCGACGGCTCGATTCTCAAGAATCCCGAGATCGTCGACGCATTCTCCTATGCCCGCGACCACGGCAAGGCCATCCACTTCATGGGCCTGACCAGCGACGGCGGCGTACACTCGTCGCTCGACCATCTCTATGCCCTCTGCGACATAGCCAAGGAGTATGGCCTCGACAAGGTCTACATCCACTGTTTCATGGACGGCCGCGACACCGACCCCCGCTCGGGCAAGGGCTTCATCGAGGGTCTCGAGGCCCACTGCGCCAAGTCGGCCGGCAAGATCGCGTCAATCATCGGCCGCTATTATGCAATGGATCGCGACAAGCGCTGGGAGCGCGTCAAGGTGGCATACGACCTGCTGGTCAAGGGCGAGGGCGCTCAGGAATCCGACATGGCTGCCGCCGTGCAGAAGAGCTATGACGAGGGCGTGACCGACGAGTTCATCAAGCCCATCCACAACTCGACCGTCGACGGCACCATCAAGGAGGGCGACGCCGTCATCTTCTTCAACTATCGCAACGACCGTGCCAAGGAGCTCACCGTGGCCCTGACGCAGCACGACATCCCCGAGGCCGACATGAAGGTCGTGCCCGGCCTGCAGTACTATTGCATGACCCCCTACGACGCATCGTTCACCGGCGTTCACATCCTCTTCCCCAAGGAGAATGTCGAGAACACTCTGGGCGAATATCTCTCGAGCCTCGACAAGGCACAGCTCCACATAGCCGAGACCGAGAAGTATGCACACGTCACGTTCTTCTTCAACGGAGGCCGCGAGGCACCCTACGAGGGCGAGGAGCGCATCCTCGTGGCATCGCCCAAGGTGGCAACCTACGACCTCAAGCCCGAGATGAGCGCATACGAGGTCAAGGACAAGCTGGTCGAGGCCATCGGTCAGGAGAAATATGACTTCATCGTGGTCAACTACGCCAACGGCGACATGGTGGGCCACACAGGCGTCTACGAGGCCATCTGCAAGGCAGTCAAGGCCGTGGACGAGTGCGTGCGCGACACCGTCGAGGCCGCCAAGAAGGCCGGATACGAGGTCATCATCATCGCCGACCACGGCAATGCCGACAACGCCATCAACGCCGACGGCACCCCCAACACGGCACACTCGCTCAACCCCGTGCCCTGCATCTATGTCACCGACCGCAAGGACGCCACCGTCCATGACGGCCGTCTGGCAGACGTGGCTCCGACCATCCTCAAGATCATGGGCCTCCCGCAGCCCAAGGAGATGACCGGAACGCCCCTCATCGGCTGATAGGGATTCCGTCCCCCAAACACAAAACCGGCGCAACCCCGTGGCTGCGCCGGTTTTTTATTATTTTGATTGGAGCTATCTTTCTAAAAGGTCTAATTGACTGATTTGAGCATGCTCTCGACGTCGGTCGTGTCTATGGGGCCTTCGGTCTTGCCTGCCCGCGCGTCGTTGAGCGAGTTCATGGTCTCGGCGTTCGGCTCGTGATAGACCGCGTCAAGCAGGATGCCTTCGACGTAATTGTTGAGGCTGCGGCGGTCTTTTTGTGCGAGTTCCTTGAGCTTGTCGATCAGATAGACCGGAAGACGGAACACGTGGGCTTTCTTTTCGATTGATATATCCATTGTGATTTCATTTTGATTGCAAATATATGATATTTTATAATCATAAACAAACCCGCGGCCCGCGATGTTGCGGTCTGCGCCGGTTTTTGTTCTTTTCGTGCCAATTATTGGTACAAAGCGATTTTTTTTGCTGAAACACTGAAATGAGTGTGAGAAAAAGTGAACGTAATTGCGGAAAAATTTCTATATTTGCACTGACTTTTGGTCCTCCGGCATCCGCTGAACAGGTGCTCGGAGGGTTAATCGGTTGTAATACCGCGAATTACAGCGAAGAAAATTAGTTTTAAACTACAATATGATAGCTCTAGAAATTCAAAACGTCACCCTCGCCTTCGTGGCCCTGCTCACGGGCGCTGCCCTTGTGGCCGCAGCGTTGCTCATCGCGAGGTTGATTTCGCCGAGTTCCTACAATCCGCAGAAGGGAGAAGCCTATGAGTGCGGTATCCCCACCCGTGGCGAGTCGATGGCTCAGTTCAAGGTGGGTTATTACCTGTTTGCCATCCTCTTTCTGATGTTCGATGTCGAGACCGTTTTCCTCTATCCGTGGGCCGTGAGGGTCCATGAGCTGGGCACCGAGGGTCTCACCGCCATCGCTGTATTTTTCGCAATCATTGTGCTGGGCCTTGTATATGCTTGGCGGAAAGGAGCTCTGGAATGGAAGTGACGACAAAAGGCATGCCCTACGAGGCATGGAAAGACAACGAGTATATCGAGAAACTTGTCAAGGAACTGCAGGAGAACGGCACCAACGTCGTCGTCGGCTCTGTAGACCAGCTTATCAACTGGGGGCGGTCCAACTCCATCTGGCCCCTCACCTTCGCCACCAGTTGCTGCGGCATCGAATTCGTGTCGCTCGGGGCCGCGCGCTATGACATGGCGCGCTTCGGATGGGAAGTGGCGCGAGCCTCGCCCCGTCAGGCCGACTTCATGATGGTGGCCGGTACCATCGTACACCGCATGGTGCCCGTGTTCCGCCGCCTCTACGACCAGCTGGCCGAGCCCAAGTACGTGATAGCCTGCGGCAGCTGCGCCATTTCGGGCGGTCCGTTCAAGAAGAGCTACTGCGTGGCCATGGGCATCGAGGACATCGTGCCCGTCGACGTGTTCGTGCCCGGATGTCCCCCGCGTCCCGAGGCCATGATATACGGCATCATGCAGTTGTCGCGCAAGATCAAGGTCGAGAGATTCTTCGGCGGTGTCAACCGCAAGCTGTCACAGGAGGATTTCTTCGCCAGCCATCCCCTGCCCGAGACAACCGAAGAATAACGCACCCACACCATATTTAACCATCCAACAATCACATTATTGATATAATGGCCAATACACAGGAAAAGATTGCAAAACTGTTCCCGGACGTAACTTTCGATCAGGGCAACGCCGGCCTCGAGCTCAACGTGGCCGACGCCTCGTGGCACGCCGTGGCATCGGCCCTCAGACACGAGCTGGGGTTTGATTTCCTCGTCACCATCGCAGGTATGGACTGGCTCGAAAACGGCATGGGGTGTGTCTATTATCTCGTCGCCACCGACCGCAACGAGTGCCTCAAGGTCAAGGTCATGGCTACCGGCGACAGGGAGAAACCCTTCGTACACTCTGTCCATGACCTCTGGGACATAGCCACCATATACGAGCGCGAGGTCTATGACTATCTCGGCATCATATTCATCAACAATCCCGACATGCGCCGCCTGTTCCTCAACATCGACTGGAACGGCTATCCCCTGCGCAAGGACTATGACGAGAATCCCGAGATAAACCCCGTCTCGATCAAGAACGAGCGCCAGACAGACTTCACCGAGTCGTGGGTCGAGAAGGGCGGCAAGATCGTCAAGGAGACTAACCGCATCTTCCAGCCCGAGGACTTCGTGGTCAACATAGGCCCGCAGCACCCCGCAACTCACGGCGTGCTCCGCTTCCGCACCGCCGTCGACGGCGAGACCATCAAGAAGATCGACGTCTATCTGGGATACATCCACCGCGGCGTCGAGAAGATTTGCGAGAAGGACACCTATGCTCAGACTCTCCACTTCATGGACCGTCTGGACTATTTCTCGGCACACAACTATCACCACGGCCTCTGCATGCTCTATGAGGAGGCTGCCGGCATCGAGGTGAACAAGCGCATTCAGGTGATCCGAGTGCTCATGGACGAGCTGTCGCGCATCGCCTCGCACTGCCTCTTCATCGGCACATACTGCATGGACCTCGGCGCCACCACGATGCTTTTCTACGCCCTGCGCGTGCGCGAGCAGATACTCGACATCATGGAGCGCACCTGCGGCGCCCGCATGACGTTCAACTACTCGTGCATCGGCGGCGTGATGCAGGACCTCCACCCCGACTTTGTCAAGGATGTCCACGCGCTGCTCGAGGTGCTCCCCAAGAATATACGCGAATACAACACCCTCTTCACCGGCAACGTCATCGCCAAGGACCGCATGGAGAACGTGGGCGTGCTGACCCGCGAGGACGCAATCTCGTGGGCCGTTTCCGGCCCCAACGGACGCGCCTCGGGCTGGGCCTGCGACGTGCGCAAGAACTTCCCCTATGCCGTCTATGACGAGGTCGACTTTGACGAGGTGGTGCTTGAGGAGGGCGATGCCATGGCCCGCTTCAAGCTGCGCATCCTCGAGATGGAGCAGAGCGCCCGCATCATCGAGCAGCTCATCGACAACATCCCCGAGGGCGACTTCCAAGTCAAGGTGCCCAAGGTGCTCAAGATACCCGCAGGCCACTGGTTCAAGATGGTCGAGGGTTGCCGCGGCACGTTCGGCCTCTATCTCGAGAGCGACGGCGGCACCAAGCCCTACCGACTCAAGATAGCTCCCCCCTGTCTGCCCGCCGCAGCCGTGGTCGACCACATCACCGAGGGCTCGAAGATCGCAGACCTCATCACCATCGGCGGCTCGATGGACTATATCGTGCCCGACATAGACCGCTGATGCCCGCCAGACCGAGAGAATAATATACCAGTCATAACTCCATAAACCAATCAGTAAGCGATTATGCAAGACTTATCAGTAGGAACCGCTTGGTTTCATTCCTTCCTGCTCGGCTACATCCCCGAGTGGGCGGCAGTCACCCTCGAGTGTCTGCTGATCGGAGTGGGTCTGTTGCTCCTCTATTCAGTCCTCGCACTGTTCTACATCCTGTTCGAGCGCAAGGTCTGCGCCGCCTTCCAGTGCCGTCTCGGCCCCAACCGCGTCGGTCCGTGGGGTCTGTTGCAGAGCGTTGCCGACATGTTCAAGATTCTCATCAAGGAGCTCATCTCGCTCAACCATGTCGACAAGTTCCTCTTTGCCCTCGCACCCTATCTGGTCATCATAGCCTCGATGCTGGCATTTGCCGTGCTGCCGTGGGGCAACGGCCTCGAGATCATCAACTTCAACGTCGGCATCTTCTTCCTGCTGGCCGTGTCGAGCATCGGCGTGCTTGGCATCCTGCTGGCAGGATGGTCGTCAAACAACAAGTTCACCCTCATCGGCGCTCTCCGTTCGGGCGCGCAGATGGTGAGCTACGAGCTCTCGATGGGACTCTGCGTGGTGACGATGGTCGTCATCGCCGGCACCATGAACGTCCACGAGATCTGCATGGCTCAGGAGCACCTGTGGTTCATCTTCTCGGGCCACGTCCCCGCCATCATCGCCTTCGTCATCTTCATGATTGCCGGTACCGCCGAGACCAACCGTGGCCCGTTTGACCTCCCCGAGGCCGAGAGCGAGCTCACTGCCGGCTATCACACCGAGTATTCGGGCATCCACTTCGGATTCTTCTATCTGGCCGAATACCTCAACCTCTTCATCGTGTCGGGTGTCGCAGCGCTGCTCTTCTTTGGCGGCTGGATGCCCCTGCACATCCCCGGATTCGACGCCTTCAACCACATCATGGACTTCATACCCTCTGTCGTGTGGTTCATCGCCAAGGCCATCGGCCTGTCGTTCATCATAATTTGGTTCAAGTGGACATTCCCCCGTCTGCGCATCGACCAGCTGCTCTCGCTCGAGTGGAAGTACCTCCTGCCCATCAACCTCTTCAACCTCGTTCTGATGGTGCTCGTGGTCACATTCGGCCTCTACCTATGACAATCGAAATAGGGTTATAAGGTTATAGGGTTAAAGGGTTATTGGGTTAATTCCCAATTCCCCATTCCCAACTCCCAATTCCCAATTCCCAACTCCCAATTCCCCATTCCCAATTCCGATTGTTCCTTCTCTGCCTTAATCTCTAAACCCCCAAAACTCAAACCCTTCTCAACCATAATCCCGATGAGTGAAAAATATGGTAAAATAGCACAGGTGATCGGCCCGGTGGTCGACGTCATCTTCGAGGGTGACGGCGATACGGCCGCCATCCCGCCCATCTACACGGCCCTCAAGGTGGACCGCGAAGACGGCACCCAACTCATACTCGAAGTGGAGCAGCATATCGGCGAACAGACCGTGCGCTGCGTGGCCATGGAGAGCACCGACGGTCTGCAGCGCGGCACCCGCGTCGACAACCTCGAGCGTCCTATCGCCGTTCCGACCGGCGGTCAGGTCAAGGGCCGTCTGCTCAACGTGCTCGGCAACGCCATCGACCGTCTTCCCGATCTGGACCGCGAGAACCTGCGCCCCATACATCAGCCCGCCCCCGAGTTTGACGAACTCACCATCGGCACGGAGATACTCTATACCGGCATCAAGGTGATCGACCTGCTCGAACCCTACAGCAAGGGTGGCAAGATCGGTCTGTTCGGCGGCGCCGGCGTGGGCAAGACTGTGCTCATCATGGAGCTCATCAACAACATCGCCAAGGGCCACAACGGCTTCTCGGTGTTCACCGGTGTCGGCGAGCGTACCCGCGAGGGCAACGACCTGCTGCGCGAGATGATCGAGAGCGGTGTCGTCAAGTATGGCAAGAAGTTCGAGGAAGGCATGGAGAGGGGCGAATGGAACCTCGCCGACGTCGACATGAACGAGTTGGCCGAGTCGCAGGCCACACTGGTGTTCGGCCAGATGAACGAGCCCCCGGGCGCACGTCTGCGCGTGGCTCTTTCGGGTCTGACCGTAGCCGAGCAGTTCCGCGATCAGGACGGCGGCGGCAAGGACATCCTTCTCTTCATCGACAACATCTTCCGTTTCACTCAGGCCGGATCCGAGGTATCGGCGCTTCTGGGCCGCATGCCCTCGGCCGTAGGCTATCAGCCCACGCTGGCATCCGAGATGGGCGCCCTGCAGGAGCGAATCACCTCGACCAAGAACGGATCTATCACCTCGGTACAGGCCATCTACGTGCCTGCCGACGACCTCACCGACCCCGCGCCCGCCACGACATTCAGCTTCCTCGACGCGACCACCGTGCTCTCGCGCAAGATTGCCGAGCTCGGCATCTATCCCGCCGTCGACCCGCTCGAGTCCACCTCGCGCATCCTCGACCCCCACGTCATCGGCGAGGACCACTATAATACCGCACAGGCCGTCAAGCAGCTGCTGCAGAAGTATAACGAGCTGCAGGACATCATCGCCATCCTCGGCGTCGACGAGCTCTCTGACGAGGACAAGCAGGTCGTCGCACGCGCCCGCCGCGCACAGCGATTCCTGTCGCAGCCCTTCCACGTGGCCGAGCAGTTTACCGGCCTTCCCGGCGTGATGGTGCCCCTCAACGAGACCATCCGCGGCTTCAAGATGATTCTCTCGGGCGAAATGGACGAGTATCCCGAGCAGGCGTTCCTCAACGTCGGCACCATCGACGAGGCCATCGAGAAGGGCAAGAAACTCCTTGCCGAAGTGGCAAACTAATCACCTCAGACACCCATCCTTAAATCCAGACAGCAGAATATGACACTCAAAATCATATCGGCCGAAGACGTCCTCTTCGAGGGCGAGGCCTCGGTGGTGCATCTGCCGGGCACTCAGGGAGCATTCACGGTGCTGCCGGGCCATGCCTCGCTCATCTCCACGCTCACACCCGGACGTGTGCGCTATACGGCCTCTGACGGCGAACACGACATCGACATCCAAGGCGGTGTCGCCGACGTCGACAACAACATCGTGTCTGTCTGCATCTACTAATCCAGCATGACCATGAAGACGATGAAACATATCATCACCGCGATCACGCTCGCCGTTGTCGGCCTGCTGCTCCCCGGCACCGTCTCGGCCTCGGCCCTCGCCGAAGGTCACGAGGACGACAAGCTGGTCGAGGAGGTCGAGAAGGGTGTCGACGCCAAAGACATCATATTCGAGCACTTGGGCGACGGATACGGATGGGAGGTGCCCTTCAATCATCACAAGCGCATCCCTCTCCCCGTCATCGTCTGGGCCTCGGACGGACTGCATGTCTTCTCGTCGGCCCGCGTGACCCACGGCCAGACATACCGCGACGGCAATCTCGAGTTCAGGATAGCCGGCAAGGATAGCCCCTACAAGGGCAAGGTGGTCGAGATTAAGGGCGGCGAGGAGATCAAGCCCGCCTTCGACATCTCGATAACCAAGAATGTCTGCGCCCTGTTCATATCCGTGCTGCTGTGCGCGTGGTGCATACTCGACGTGGCACGCTGGCACAAGCGTCAGGGCCTCAAGGCTCCCCGCAAGATGACAGGCGCCATCGAGTTCCTGATACTCTTCATCTATGACGGAGTCATCAAGCCCACCCTCAAGGACAAGGCAACCCGCTTCGCTCCCTATCTGCTCACGGTCTTCTTCTTCATCCTCGTGATGAACCTGCTGGGCCTGATAGTGATATTCCCCGGCGGCGCCAACCTCACCGGCAACATCGCCGTGACACTGGTGCTGGCCCTGCTCACGTTCTTCATCACCAACCTGTGTGCCACCAAGCACTACTGGAAGGAGATCTTTAACCCCGACGTGCCTTGGTGGCTCAAGTGGCCCATCCCCATCATGCCGGTCATCGAGCTGTTCGGCATCTTCACCAAGCCCGCCGCGCTCACCGTGCGTCTCTTCGCCAACATGATGGGCGGCCACATGATCGTCATCGTGCTCACGCTGCTCATATTCATCTTTGCGTTCATGGGACCCGTCGTCACCGGAGCCACCGCCGTGGTGTCGATACTCTTCTCGGTGTTCATGCTCTGCATCGACGTTCTGGTCAGCTTCATTCAGGCATACGTGTTCACCATGCTCTCGACCCTCTTCATAGCCCTCGGGCAGGAAGACGGCCACCACGAGGAGCACAAGACCGACGAGGCTCCCGCACCGGCCCATTGAGCGGCATGAAACCATAGACTCTCTTCTCGCCAACTCCCCTCCATAGACTAAAACTCTAAACTAATCACCAATAAAACTCCTTACCACTATGTTAGCAACAATCTTAGCAGCAATTGAAGGACTTCTCGGTCTCGGCGCCTGCATCGGCGCAGCCATCGCAGCCATCGGCGCCGGCATCGGCATCGGCAAAATCGGCGGTTCCGCAATGGAGGCCATCGCCCGTCAGCCCGAGGCTACCGGCGACATCCGAAGCAACATGATCGTCATCGCCGCCCTTATCGAGGGTGTCGCTCTCTTTGCCGTCATCGTCTGCATTCTCGCAATGTTCGTTTAATTCCGGGCTTCAACTCACTCACCCAGTCAGTAAGCTATGGAACTATTCACGCCTGATTTCGGTCTGGTCTTCTGGATGTTCGTGTCCTTTGCCATTCTCTTCGTCATACTGTGGCGTTGGGGCTGGCCCGCGATCATGAAGGGAGTCAACGACCGTGCCGACCTCATCGACAAGGGTGTGGAGTATGCTCAAAATGCCAAAGAACAGCTTGACCATGCCCGCGAAGAGGCGGATAGACAGATAGCCGAAGCTCGCCGCCAGCAAGCCGAAACGCTCCGCGAGGCCGAGAAGATGAAGACACAGATCATCGAGGAAGCTCGCGTGGCCGCGCAAGCCGAAGCCAAGAAAGTGATGGATGCCGCCAAGGTCTCCATCGAACAGGACCGCAAAGCCGCCCAGCAGCAGTTCCGCAACGAGGTCTCGACCTTCGCGCTGGACATCGCCCAGAAGGTGGTGCGCAACCAGATGAAGCAGGAGAGCGCGCAGCAAAAGCTCGTCAGCTCACTGCTCGACGAAATGGAGAAACAAAACTAATCCGAAAATCTCTCAACAAACCCTCCGCTCACCAACACAACCATGAACCAAGGCCTCATACCGGCACGTTATGCCAAAGCCCTCTATGAGTTTGCCGCCGAAAGCGGCGACACCAAGAGCATATTCGCCATCATGCAGACCCTCGCGGCATCCTTTGCCGCCGAGCCGGGACTGCTCAAGGTGATGGACAATCCTTTTGTGTCAGCCGCCGAGAAGGTCGCGCTCCTCACCACGGCTGCCGGCCCCGACGCCGCCGCCTCAGAGCCCTACAAACGGTTTCTGGGTCTGTTGGTCCAGAACGGCCGCCTCGACGCTGTCCGCGACATCGCCTTGGCATATATCGCCCTCTATCGCCGCGCAAACAATATTCGCCTCGTCACAGTCACCTCGGCCGCTCCGCTGGACGCGGCCGAGGAGAAGAGGCTGCGCGCGCTGATACAGAAGCATCTCGGCGGCGCTACGATGGAGTATGAGACTGCCGTCAACCCCGACCTGATCGGCGGCTTCACCGTCAGCATCGACAACGAGAAGCTCGATGCCTCGGTGGCCAACGAGCTCAAGCAGCTCCGTCTCTCACTTCTCAGCAACTAACATCACTCCCCCTCACACTCACACAACCCTTACAATCCCCTTTCTGCACCAATGATAAACCCAAGCGAGATTTCTCAGGTACTCAGACAACAACTCGAGAACGTCAACTCAAAAGTATCCTTTGAGGAAACAGGCACTGTCCTTGAGGTGGGCGACGGCGTGGCCCACGTTTATGGCCTCGACAACGTGCGGGCCAACGAGCTCGTCGAGTTTGAAAACGGCGTCAAAGGCGTGGCCCTCAACCTCGAGGAGAGCAACGTCGGCGTGATTCTGCTCAACAATGTCAACAAGGTCACCGAAAACATGTCTGTCAAGCGCACCGGCGAGATCGCCTCGATCCACGTGGGCGACGGTGTGTTCTCGCGAGTAATCAACGTCTTGGGCGAACCCATCGACGGCCGCGGACCCCTGCAGGGCGAGCTCCTGCCCATGCCCCTCGAGCGCAAGGCCCCGGGCGTCATCTACCGTCAGCCCGTCAAGCAGCCCCTGCAGACAGGTCTGAAGGCCATCGACTCGATGGTGCCCATCGGCCGCGGCCAGCGCGAGCTCATAATCGGCGACCGCCAGATCGGCAAGACCGCCATCGCCATCGACACCATCATCAACCAGCGCAAGAACTTTGACGAGGGCAAGCCCGTCTATTGCATATACGTAGCCATCGGCCAGAAGGCTTCGAGCGTGGCCGCCACGGTCGAGACCCTGCGTCAGCACGGCGCACTCGACTATACGGTGGTCGTTGCCGCAACGGCATCTGACTCGGCCGCCATGCGCTATTACGCACCCTTTGCGGGCGTGGCCATAGGCGAGTATATCCGCGACACCGGCCGCGACGCCCTCATCATCTATGACGACCTCTCAAAGCAGGCCGTCGCATATCGCGAGATCTCGCTGATCCTCAAGCGCCCCTCGGGCCGCGAGGCATATCCCGGCGACATCTTCTATCTGCACAGCCGTCTTCTGGAGCGTGCAGCCAAGATCATCGACAACCAGCAGGTGGCCGAGGCCATGAACGACCTGCCCGCCTCGCTCAAGGGCAAGGTCAAGGGTGGCGGCTCGCTCACCGCGCTCCCCATCATCGAGACTCAGGCCGGCGACGTCTCGGCATACATCCCCACCAACGTCATCTCGATCACCGACGGCCAGATCTTCCTCGAGACCGCACTCTTCAACCGCGGCATCCGTCCCGCCATCAACGTGGGCATCTCGGTGTCGCGTGTGGGCGGCAACGCACAGATCAAGTCAATGAAGAAGGTGGCCGGTACGCTCAAGATCGATCAGGCTCAGTTCCGCGAGCTTGAGTCGTTCACCAAGTTCGGCGGCGACATGGACGCCGTCACCGCCCGCGTCATCGACAAGGGCCGCAAGAACGAGCGCCTGCTCATCCAGCCCCAGTACACCCCGATGGCAGTCGAGGACGAGGTGGCCGTGATATTCTGCGGCACGCGCGGCCTGCTCGAGGCAGTGCCTCTGGACAAGGTGGCCGAGTTCGAGAAGAACTTCCTGCAGCTGATGCACGCCAAGCATCCCGAGGCAATGGAGGTCATCCGTCAGGGCAAGCTCGACGACGCCACCATAGCCACGCTCACCGAGGCCGCAGCCGAGACTGTAGCCGCTTACAAGTAATCAGAAAACCCATTCATCCCCCCATATAACCACCGCACACCACAATGGCAACACTTCGCGAACTCAAGGGACGTATCGGTTCCGTGGCCTCCACCGAGAAAATCACCGGAGCCATGAAGATGATCTCGTCGGCCAAGATGCACCGCGCCGAGGGCGACCTCAGGCGGCTGCTCCCCTTCCGCCGCCAGATCGAAACCATCATCGGCAATCTGCTGAGCGCCGACGCCGAATTCTCGTCGCCGCTCACCGAGACGCGCGACATCAAGCGTGCCGGAGTCGTGGTGCTCGGATCGGACGACGGTCTGTGCGGCGGATACAACATCAACATCTTCAAGGGACTGCTCCAGAAGATTGCGCAGATGCGCAACTCTTGGGGGCAGGACCTCGAGATAGTCCTCATCCCCGTGGGCCGCAAGATGGTCAAGGCCTGTGTCAAACTCGAGGCACCCGGCATCAGCAGCCGCCCCGCCGAGGGGATCAGCACCAAGTCGACTGCCGCCGACATCAAGCGCTTCAGCTTCGAACTGCAGGAGCTCTTCACCTCGGGCAGCCTCGACAGGATAGACCTGCTCTACATGAACTTCCAGACCGTGAGCCGCCAGCGCCTGCGCTCTGACGCCTATCTGCCGCTCGACGCCTCGACCATCAACGGTGCCGCTGGCAACCAGTGCCGTCCGTGCATCTTCGAGCCCGACGCGCAGACCATATTCCGCTCCGTCATCCCCATGTATCTCCTCTCGACCATGCAGGAGGTATTCACCGAAAACCGCGCCTCCGAGCAGGCGGCGCGCATCATGGCAATGCAGAGCGCCAACGACAATGCAAAGAACCTCCTCGAGCAGCTGCAGCTCGAATACAACAAGCTGCGCCAGCAAGGAATCACCAACGAGCTGCTCGACATTCTGGGCGGTCAGGTGAACAACTAAGAGTTTAATATACCCTTATATATTTTTATCCTCCAAAAATGGGAAGTGTAAAAGAATATTTTTCAAACCTCGGACAGGGCATCGGCACCCTACTCAAGGGCATGGCGGTGACCGGCAAGGAGTTTGTCACCCCCAAGATCACTGAAGAGTATCCCGACAACCGCGACAACCTGCCTGTGGCCGACCGTTTTCGCGCCATTCTCAGGCTCAAGTACGACGATCAGGGCAACCACAAGTGCATCATGTGCGGCACCTGCGAGCGCGTATGCCCCAACGGCACCATCACACTCAAGGGCCGTACCGTCGAGACATGGGACGGCAAGAAGAAAAAGAAACTCGACAAGTATATCTATGACCTCGGGTCGTGTACCTTCTGTCAGCTCTGCGTGACCAACTGTCCCACCGACGCCCTCGACTTCAGCAACGACTTCGAGCAGTCTGTCTTCACCCGCGACAAGCTGGTCAAGCAGCTCAACTACCTTCCCGAGAAGGAGGAACCCAAACCCACCCCCGAGCAGATAGCCAAGTTCGAGGCCGAGAAGGCCGCCAAGCTTGAGGCTGCGAAGGCTGCCGCCGCAGCCAAGGCCGCATCGGCGCCCGCAGCCGGTCAGGCACCCGCAGCCGCCGACGAGGACTATGGATTCGAGATAGACGAGAAGGGCCGCAAGGCTCTGGCGCTCGTGGCAAACGACCCCGAGAAGAAAGCCAAGCTCCTCGCAGTGCTCAAGGCAAAGGCCGAGAAGGCCAAGTGAGCCCACAGACAAGGTAAATTATCACAAAACAATATATGGAATCAGTAGGAAGTACAATTTGTTACTGGATAATCGCCTTGGCGATTGTCATCTTCTCGGTACTGACTGTCACCACGCGCAAGATATTGCGCGCGGCCACCTATCTGCTGTTCGTGCTCTTCGCAACGGCCGGGCTCTACTTCAAGCTCGACTATGAGTTTCTCGGAGCCGTGCAGATAGCAGTCTATGCCGGCGGCATCGTGGTGCTCTTCGTGTTCTCGATACTCCTGACCACCCGACCCGGCGACAACTCCGAGAAACTCGCCTCGGACAAACAGGTGCTCGGATTTGTCGGAGCCGCCGCCGCTGCCGTCGCAGCCGGATGGGCACTGTGCTCGCGCTGTGCCGAGATGTTCACGTCGGCACCCGCCATGGACAATCCTGACATGCACAAAATAGGCACAGCCATGCTCGGCACCGGATATGAGCAGTATCTGCTCCCGTTCGAGGCCGTCAGCCTGCTGTTGCTGGCTTGTATAATCGGCGGAGTCGTCATTGCCCGCAAACGCTAATAGGAGACTGAACTCATGGAAATTACAATGATCTACTATCTCGTGCCGGCGCTGGTGATGTTCTGCTGCGGTGTCTATGGTTTCCTGACACGCCGCAACATGATAGCGATGCTCATATCGCTCGAGCTCATGCTCAACGCCGTCGACATCAACTTCGTGGTCTTCAACCGCTATCTCTATCCGGGCTCGATGGACGGATGGATGTTCACGCTCTTCGGCATCGCCATCGCGGCAGCCGAGACAGCTCTGGCCATCGCCATCATCATTAACCTGTTCCGCTCGAACAGGAATATTGATGTCCGCGACACCACTCAAATGAAACATTAAACAGAGAGACAGACAATGGATATTACAATTCCCGTCCTTATTCTGGCCATCCCCTTCTTCATGTTCCTGCTGCTGGGTCTGCTGGGCATGAAGATGAGCCATAAGCTCGCCGGTACTCTCGGCACGCTCGGCATGGGCACCGTTCTGGTGCTGTGCTACTATACAGCTTTCAACTACTGGTTCTCGGGCAATCCCCTCTTTGTCGACGGCACCAACCGTCTGCCGCTCGAGGTCTTCAACATGACTTGGCTGCAGTTTACCCCCGCGCTGGCCATCAAGATCGGCTTCCTGCTTGATCCTATCTCGGCGCTGCTGCTGGTGGTGATACCCACCATCTCGTTCATGGTCCACGTCTACTCGCTGGGCTACATGCATGGCGAGAAGGGCTTCCAGCGCTATTATGCGTTCCTGTCGCTCTTCAGCTTCTCGATGCTCGGTCTGGTCGTGGCCACCAACATCTTCCAGATGTATATCTTCTGGGAGCTCGTGGGTGCCTCGTCGTTCCTGCTCATCGGCTTCTTCTACACGCTCCCCTCGGCTGTCTCAGCCTGTAAGAAGGCCTTCATCGTCACCCGTTTCGCCGACCTAGGCTTCCTCATCGGCATTCTGGTGCTGAGCTTCTACACGCACCAGCTCGACTTCCTGCCCATGACCATGCATCCTCAGGATGTCTTCGCATCGTTTGGCGGCGCCACGTTCATGGGTGCCTCTGTGCTGACATGGGCTCTGGTGCTGATATTCACCGGCGGCATGGGCAAGTCGGCCATGCTCCCGCTGCACATCTGGCTCCCCGACGCTATGGAAGGCCCGACCCCCGTGTCGGCCCTCATCCACGCCGCCACCATGGTCGTGGCCGGCGTATATCTGGTGGCACGCCTCTTCCCGCTCTACATGCTCGAGGACGCCGCGCTGACGTTCATCACCGTCGTCGGCGCCGTCACCGCCTTCTATGCCGCCTGCGTGGCATGCGCCCAGATAGACATCAAGCGCATCCTCGCCTTCTCGACCATCTCGCAGATCGCCTTCATGATGGTGGCGCTCGGTGTCGCCTCGCGCAACAACGAGGCCATCCACGAGGGTCTCGGATACATGGCCGGCATGTTCCACCTGTTCACCCACGCCATGTTCAAGGCCCTCCTGTTCCTCGGAGCCGGCTCGCTGATACATGCCGTACACTCTAACAACTATACCGCGATGGGCGGCCTGCGCAAGTACATGCCCATCACCCACATCACGTTCCTCTTCGGCTGTCTCGCCATCGCCGGCATCTTCCCGTTTGCCGGATTCTTCTCCAAGGACGAGATCCTCACCGCCTGCTTCGCCAACCACTGGTTTTGGGGCGTATGGATGATGATGGTCGCCGGCATGACGTCGTTCTACATGTTCCGCATGTACTTCCTCGTGTTCTGGTGGGACAATCCCGACTATGCCGCCCGCGTCAAGGAGCAGGAGGCCCACGGCCACCACGCCTCGATGCCTCACGAGTCTCCCATCAGCATGACGCTGCCCCTCATCTTCCTCGCAGCCGTTTCGTTCTGCTGCGGATGGGTGCCCTTCGGCAAGCTCGTCACCTTCGACGGCCACGAGTACATCATCCACATTGACTGGAAGGTGGCCGGCGCCAGCCTCGCCGTCGCATTCTGCGGCATCGGTCTGGCTGCATGGCTCTATCTCAACAAGAACGAGAAGCCCAAGTGCATGGCCGACTCCTGCCGCTGGCTCTGGACCGCCGCTCACCGCCGCTTCTACTGGGACGAGATATATCTCTACATCACCCGCAACATCATCTTCGACCGCATCTGCAAGCCCATCGCTTGGTTTGACCGTCATGTCATCGACGGCTCGATGAACGGACTGGCCTACATCACCAACTCAGCCTCGCAGGCCATCAAGGGACTCCAGAGCGGCAAGGTACAGATGTATATCTGGTGGTATCTGGTCGGCGCCGTCCTGCTTGGCGTCATCACGGCACTCTGCATACTCTGAGACTAACAATGACAGCATAAATATAGTAACACGATATGTTTTCCAATATATTAATCTATTTCGTGGTCATCCCCATTGTTATGCTCTTGGGGTTGTTCCTCTGCCGCGACATCAAACAGATACGCGCGGTGGCCGTCACCGGCTCCGTGCTCCTCACGGCCCTGTCTGTCTGGCTTCTTGTCGACTATCTGGCCCTGCGTGCCGCCGGCGCCACCGAGCCCATGCTCTATCTGGGCTCATGGCAATGGTTCGCACCCCTCAACATCCACCTTGCCGTGGGTGTCGACGGCATCTCGATCGCAATGCTCATACTCACGGGTGTCATCCTCATCACCGGCAGCTTTGCCTCGTGGGAGATACCCCAGCCCAAGGAGTTCTTCCTCTGGCTCATACTTCTCTCGACCGGTGTCTACGGTTTCTTCATCTCGATAGACCTCTTCACCATGTTCATGTTCTATGAGGTGGCCCTCATCCCGATGTACCTTCTCATCGGTGTCTGGGGCTCGGGCAACAAGAACTACTCGGCCATGAAGCTTACCCTGATGCTGATGGGCGGCTCGGCCTTCCTGATGCTCGGCCTCATCGGCATCTACTATCACTCGGCACCCGCCGGAACGCCCCTCACGTGGAACATCCTCGAGATCGCCAACTATAGCGCCATTCCCCACGGCTGGCAGACATTCCTCTTCCCGATGACGTTCGTCGGCTTCGGCGTGCTTGGCGCCATGTTCCCCTTCCACACATGGTCTCCCGACGGTCATGCCTCGGCCCCCACGGCGGTGTCGATGCTCCACGCCGGCGTGCTCATGAAGCTGGGCGGCTACGGCTGCTTCCGCGTGGCCATCTACCTGATGCCTCAGGCCGCCAACGAGCTGGCATGGATATTCATCATCCTCACCGGCATCTCGGTCGTCTACGGTGCCTTCTCGGCCTGCGTGCAGAACGACCTCAAGTACATCAACGCCTACTCTTCGGTGTCGCACTGCGGTCTGGTGCTCTTCGCCATCCTCATGCTCAACACCACGGCCATGACCGGCGCCATCATGCAGATGCTCTCGCACGGTCTGATGACGGCCCTCTTCTTCGCCCTGATCGGTATGATCTATGGCCGCACCCACACCCGCGACATCCGCGAGATGGGCGGCATGATGCAGATCATGCCCTATCTGTCCGTCTGCTACGTCATCGCGGGCATGGCATCGCTTGGTCTGCCGGGCCTGTCGGGCTTCGTGGCCGAGATGACCATCTTCGTGGGCTCGTTCCAGCACGCCGACCTCTTCCACCGCGTCTTCGTCATCGTGGCCTGCAGCTCGATCGTCACCACCGCGGTCTACATCCTGCGCGTGGTGGGCAAGCTGCTCTACGGTCCCGTCTACGACCAGCACCACATGTCGCTCACCGACGCAAGCTGGTGGGAGCGCCTCTCGACCGCCACTCTCATCGTGTGCGTGGCCGGCATCGGTTTCTTCCCCAACTTCTTCGTCGACCTCATCAAGTTCACATTCAGCCCCGAGATATTCAAAGTACTCGGCCTCTAAACCACACGGAATAAAAAACCAATGGATTACTCACAGTTCCTTGCTCTGAAACAGGAGATAGCGCTCTTCATCGCTTTTCTTGTGGTGTTTCTATACGACACTTTCAGCAACGCCAAGTCGGCCAAGGGTGTGCCCTACGTCGCCCTGCTGTTCATGGTCGCCGTCACGGCATTCGGTTTCTGCCCCATGTGCAAGGCCGATGTCTCGGCTTTCTCGGGCATGTATGCCTCGTCGGCCACGATTGCCGCAATCAAGAACATCCTTAACGTGGGCGCGCTGATAGTGCTGATACAGTCTGTCAAGTGGGCCAACTCCGAGTTCGTGGCCATACGCCGCGGCGAGTTCTACGAACTCATACTGCTGACCCTGCTGGGCATGTACTTCATGATTTCGAGCCGCCACTTCCTGATGTTCATCATCGGTCTCGAGACCGCCTCGCTGCCCCTGTGCGCTCTGGTGGCCTTCGACAAGAACCGCTATGAGAGCCACGAGGCCGCCATCAAGTACGTGCTCACCGCCGTCTTCTCGTCGGCCATCCTGCTGATGGGCCTCTCGTACGTCTACGCCCTCACCGGCACGCTCTATTACGACATGATGGCGCTGACGATGCGCTCCAACCTCGGCGCCATGCTCGTGGTGGGTCTGGCATTCGTCATGGCCGGATTCGGATTCAAGCTCTCGCTCGTTCCCTTCCACCTCTGGACAGCCGACGTATATCAGGGCGCCCCGACATCGGTGACCTCATACTTGTCGGTCATCTCGAAGGGCTCTGCGGCATTCGCGTTCCTCGTGGTGCTGACTCAGGTGTTCGGCACCGTCTACTCGCAGGCTTGGGAGTGGATGCTCTACGCTCTGATCATCCTCACCATCACCATCGGTAACCTCTTTGCGATGCGTCAGGTCAACATGAAGCGCTTCCTTGCCTTCTCGTCGATCTCGCAGGCCGGCTACATCATGCTCGCCGTCATCGGCAACAACGCCATGGGCGTGTCGGCGCTGATGTTCTACGTGCTCGTCTACGTGTTCTCCAACCTCGCCGCCTTCGGCGTCATCGGTGCCATCGAGAATGCCACCGGCAAGGTGAACATGACCGACTACAACGCACTCTACCGCACCAACCCCCGTCTGGCGTTCACCATGATGCTGGCCATGTTCTCGCTGGCCGGCATCCCCCCGTTCGCCGGATTCTTCAGCAAGTTCTTCGTGTTCACCTCGGCCCTCAACGGCACCAACTCCGTCGCACTCTACGTGCTGGTGCTCATCGCCCTTATCAACACGATCATCTCGCTCTACTACTACCTGCTTGTGGTCAAGGCCATGTTCATCAATCCCTCCGACACACCCATCGCCACCTTCCGCTCGGCATGCTCCGAGCGTCTGGGCATGTGGGTCTGCGTCGCAGGCATCATCGGCCTCGGTATCGTAAGCTACTTCTACGACTACCTGCTCAATGTAGTGGCCTGAGATAAAAGATAATACATCATCTGCGAACTATCTCCGGCTGTGGGGCGTTGTCCTTTCAGCCGGAGATTGTGTTCAGTTTCTCGGTCCTCTCTCCGGCTCTCCTCATCGCTCAACCCATACAACAGTTTCACGCCTATGTCACCTATCGGTGTTTTCGACTCAGGCTACGGTGGCCTGACCATCCTCAAGGAGATCCGCAAGGAGCTCCCCGAATATGACTATATCTATCTGGGCGACAACGCGCACGCCCCTTACGGCACGCGGTCGTTCGACATCGTCTATGAGTTCACCCTTCAGGCCGTGCGCAAGCTCTTCGACGCCGGATGCCATCTCGTCATCCTCGCCTGCAACACGGCCTCGGCCAAGGCCCTTAGGACCATCCAGCAGAAGGATCTCCCCCTGATAGATCCCACGCGCCGCGTGCTCGGCGTGGTGGTGCCCACCATCGAGGCTCTCGGCGACATCACCAAGACCGGCAACATAGGCATCCTCGGCACCCCCGGCACCATATCGTCGGGAACGTATGACATCGAGATCGCCAAGTCGTTCCCCCAGTTCCGCACCGTCTCGCAGGCATGCCCCATGTGGGTGCCGCTGGTCGAGAACCGCGAGTATGACTCGCCCGGAGCCGACTATTTCGTGCGCAAGTATGTCGAGGCCCTCTTCGACGAGGAGCCCGAGACCGACACCGTCGTGCTGGGCTGCACGCACTATCCGCTGCTGCTCGACAAGATAGAGCGTCAGGTGGCCGGACGTGCTACCGTCGTGACGCAGGGCGCCCTCGTGGCACGCAGCCTCAAGGACTACCTGCACCGCCACCCCGAGATGGACGCCAAGTGCTCGAAGGGTGGTACGGTCGAGTATCTCACCACCGAGAACCCCGACAAGTTCACCGAGATGGCATCCATCTTCATGGACGAGCCTGTCAGGGCATCGCGTACCGAGCTCTGACGCAACTCTCCCCCCCGGACATACCAACCTACATCACATCATCCGCTTGTCAGTAACATACCATATCACAAACCGCGTCGTCATCGCGGCCCTTGCGGCCGCGGTGATGGCTGCGTGTTCGACCGGCGGCGAGTCAGTGGCCCCCGGCATAGGCAGCCTTGCGGTGAGCCTCGAGAAACAGCAATACATGCTCACCCCGGCCGGACAGGTGTCCGACCTGCAGATACCCTACGACATACCGTCCGAAGGTGTCGAGCTGACAATGACCGCCACCGAGGGTGACTACTCGCACACTTGGACCGATTTCGGCGACTTCCCGCAGGCCGACGACTACTTCACCGGCGTCTACAGCCTCGTGGCCGTCTCGGGCAGCGAGGACACCGAGGGGTATGACCGTCCCGTGTTCAGGGGCGAGAAGCTGGTCCACGTCATCGAGGGCACGCGCACCGACGCCGTCGTGCCCATGAACCTGCGCTCCGTGCTGTTCGGCGCCGACATCCGGTCGGACGCCGCCGCCGACATCACCCTCGGCGACATCAGCCTGCACACGCCGGGCGGCATGTATCACACACTCGACCCCTCGGCGCCAGCCCACAGCTATCTGTGCATGCGTCCGGCGCCGACCGCTGTCTATGCCACCGTGACGCGCTCGGGCTCCGAGCCCGTTATGGTCGAGGTGATGACCCTTCCAGCCACCCTTCCGGGCGCATACTACAGCCTCGAGGCCTCGGTCTCGGGCGACGACGTGCCCGTGCTGACCGTAGGCTGCGGTGGCAACACGGAGACCGTAAAGCTGACAGACGCATTCTTCGATGCCGCGCCCCCGTCGCTCGCCACGACATGGACCGGCGAGGTGACACTGCCCGAGGGCGACGTGTCGCCCGAGCCCCTTGCCGTCACCGTCACCCCCGGCGGACGGCGTCTGGCACATATCTATATGTCGATATGGTCGGCCTCGATCAACGAGGCTCAGGGATGCCCCGTGCAGGTTGACCTGCTCGCACTCACCTCCGACCAGCGCGAATACTTCGAGCGTCACGGACTCATCCTCTCGCTCGACCGCGAGAAGGGCGGCACCATAGACTTCAGAGACCTCGTCTCCGAGCTTGTCTACCTCACCGCCGACCGCGCCGAGAGCGTCTTTTCGGTCGAGGCCGTCGATGCCGCAGGCGTCTCGGCACGGCCCGTAGCGCTCAAGGTGGTCACCACCCCCGTCGAGATCGAGGTCCGCTCCACCGGGCCCGCCATGATGGGCGTCGACGAGGCCACGCTGAACGTGACATGCCCCTCGGCGGCATTCCCCGACCATGTGGCCATCGAGGTGCCCGACGCCGAGACAGGCGGATACAAGGCCGTCAGCCCCGCCATAGTCAAGACAGGCGAGAACACTTATGACGTCTCGTTCAAGGTGCCTCGGGGCAGTACACCGGTCGACGTGCGCGTGCTCTATTGCGGCGAGGTCAGGTCCACGCTGACCATAGAGCGCAGCCAGCCCGCGTTCGACATCGAGATAGACGCTTACGCCAGCACCGCGGGCCTCAAGATAGTGCCCGAAGACCCCGCGCTGACCTCGGTCATAACGTCTCAGGTCAACGTCTACATCAACGGCGAGGAGGCCCCTCTGTTCAGACGCTATCCCGACGAGGGATACATCTCTATAATCGGCCTGTCGCCCAAGACACGCTATACGTTCAAGGCCACGATGATGCGCGGAGTGCCCTCGCCGGTGTTCACGGCTCCCGTCACGGTCGAGACCGAGGGCACGCGCCAGCTGCCCAACGCCGACTTCGAGGAGCGCGACAAGGGCATCACCTATACCGACATGCCGTCGGGCGGACGCTACTCGCAGACCACGGTCGAGATATTCAACTGGCAGCATCGCGTCAACTACAGTCAGGAGGTGCCCAAGGAGTGGGCCACCACCAACGCCAAGACATTCTGCATGGCCTCGCGCAACCACAACACGTGGTACATGCAGCCATCGGTGTTCCAGACGCGCGAGTTTGCATTCAGCAAGACATATTCGGTCGAGCTGGTTTCCGTGGCGTTCGACACCGAGGGCGAGGAGATACCCGACTACGTCCAGACCGGCCAGCCCTATCTGGACTATTCGCCCGTAGTGCCCCACATCAGATACCGCGCCGCGGGCAAGCTCTTCCTCGGCAAGTATAGCTTTGACCCCGCCACGATGGAGGAGGTCTATGCCGAGGGAATACCGTGGAACACCCGTCCGCGCTCGCTCAACGGCTATTACCGCTTCCTGCCGTCGCCATCCAACCGCTCCGGCTCGGGCCTTGTCAGGGTCGAGATAACAGGCATAGAGAATGGCCGCGAGGTCGTGATAGCACACTCCGAGGAGACGCTGCCCATCGCCTCGGACTTCACCGCGTTCAGCGTGCCCCTCGAATACCGCATGTTCGGCGTCAAGGCCACCGGCATCAAGGTGATGTTCTCGTCGTCGTCGATGTGCGGCACCATAGCCCAAGAGACCGCCTCGATAGTCACCGACCCCGACCCGCCCGCGGCCGTCTCGGTCGGAGGCCGCCTGTGGATAGACAACATCACGCTGGCCTACTGACCCCTCCGCCCTCTCTCCCTTCGCAAACCGCCTCCTCACGAAAACCCAGCCTATGAGAAAGAAACTACGATACATCCTGATGCTTCTGCCCCTGACGCTGCCGTGCCTGTGGCCCGCCGCGTCGGCGCAGGAGGCATTCAGGCGCGGACTCGAGCAGATCACCTTCGTTCCCCGCGGACAATGGATAACCGGCGTCAACGTCAGTTATACGCAGAGCGACTTCGACAACTACAAGTTCCTCGTCATCGAGAATCTCGGCGGCGACACATACAGCTTCAAGGTCAGCCCGATGCTGATGTATGCCTTTCGCGACAACCTCGCCGCCGGCGGCCGCTTTGCCTATACCCGCAACCGCACGCGCCTCGACAACGCCCGCGTTGTCATAGACTCTGAGACCGACTACGAGCCCGGACAGCTCTATTCGATCAGCCACAACTATTACGGCACGGCATCGTTCCGCAACTATATCTCGCTGGGACACTCCATGAGGTTCGGATTCTTCAACGAGATGCAGCTGCAGATAGGCGGCGGCCAGTCCAAGATTGTCAACGGGGCGGGCGACGACATCACCGGAACATACGCCCGCAACTTCTCGCTCGACGTGGGCCTCACCCCCGGCATGATCATGTTCCTCAACAACTACTCGGCCATCGAGGTCAGCGTCGGTGTGCTCGGCTTCAGTTTCGACAAGACCCACGCCATCACCGATCAGGTCTACATAGCCGACATGAAGACCAAGCACGCCAACTTCAAGATCAATCTGTTCTCCATATCGTTCGGAGCCGTATTCTATCTCTAAAAAACACAGCAATATCATGACCGCAATACAAAAAACGCTGATTCTGCTGATGTTGGGCCTCTGCTGCGCAGCCACTGCACAGACCCGCGAGATCACATCGGCCATCCTGCCCGAGGGTGTCGACTCGGTGACCACCGTCACGACAGTCACCACCGTCACCCGCACCACATATCACCGCGCCATCCCCGCCGACACCGTCGCCGCGCCCGACAAGGCTGTTCCGGCCGACACCGTGGCACGCGAGGAGCCCGCGGTAAAGACACCAATGATAGAGGAGCCATACGTCGAGCCCGACGTTCGCCCCTCAGAGGGTATTGTCTATACCGACTCGCTCAACGGCTATCCCCTCAACCGCTATGGCAAGATGGTGCTGGCCACCATATCGCCCGAGCTGCTCGAGGAGACCGTCGTGGTCGGCACCGACACCGTGCCCATCATCATCCCCAGTCCCAACTATGGTCGATATGACCGCGGCCTCTTCAACTTCCTCTTCATCCCCAAGGGGCAGTGGATGTTCGGCCTGTCGGCCTCATACGGCGAGTTCAACTCGGACGACGTGCAGCTGCTGTCGCTCATCAAGAACTTCTCGTTCAAGGGCAAGATGTATTCCGTGCAGCCCTCGTTCAGCTACTTCTTCCGCAACAACCAGTCCATAGGCATGAAGCTGGTCTACTCGCGCGGCATAGCCGATCTGGGCGGCCTGTCGGTCGACTTTGACGAGGACATGAGCTTCACCCTCAGCGACGTCAGCTATTACTCGCAGATGTATACCGCCTCGGTCTTCTATCGCAACTACGTGGGTCTGGGCACCGAGAAGCGCTTCGGCATCTTCAACGAGATAGATCTGGCCTTCGGCAGCGGCTCGTCGCGATTCAAGCGCAGCTATGACGGCGAGGTCAAGGACACCAAGACCCTGACCACCAAGTGGAGCCTCAACTTCTCGCCGGGCGTGTCGGTGTTCATCATGGACAATGTCTGTTTCAATGTATCGTTCGGTGTGTTCGGCCTCCACGCCACGCACGAGCGTCAATACACCAACGGCGAGGACGAGGGCAAGCGCACCTCGTCGGGCGCCAATTTCAGGTTCAATATTTTCAACATCAATTTCGGATTAGGTGTCAGCATTTAAGCACATATCACTCCCAGTCGTCGCTCTGGCGGCCATGTTAGCGGCTCTCGTGTCGGGATGCATCAAGAACAATATCCCGTATCCGCGCATCAAGGTCAACTTCACGCAGTTCGAGGTGCGGCAGTCGCTGCGCCCGGCCGCGATAGACTCGGTGGCCAACACCGTCACCCTCTATCTCGATGAGGAGGCCGACCTGACCGACGTGGTCGTCGAGGGTTTTGCCATCTCGCCCGCCACGGCACAGTGGCCCGACTCGGCGGCCTTCCTCAACGGCATCGACCTCACCACCGACGTCACCACAGAGCTCGAACTCTATCAGAAATACGAGTGGACCATCAGCGCCCGTCAGGAGATCGAGCGCTATTTCACCGTCGAGCAGCAGGTCGGATCGTCGGTCATCGACGTGCCCGGCCGCCGTGTCATAGCCTATGTATCGGCCTCGGCGCCCATCAGGAATCTCACCGTCACCTCCATCAAGCTCGGTGCCCGTGGCTCGGTGATGAATCCCGACCTCAGTGGCCGCAAGGTCGATTTCTCCGTGCCCGTCGAGGTCACCGTCACCACCCACGGCCGCCCCGCCACGTGGACCCTCTATGTGCTGCCCACCGAGAGCTCGGTGACCACCCAGCGGGTTGACGCTTGGAGCTGCGTGGCATGGCTCTATGGCAGCGGCGAGGCCGGACGCGACAACGGTTTCGAATACCGCAGGGCCGACTCCGACCAGTGGCTGCGCATGGCCGCGGGCGACGTCACCTCTGACGGCGGCTCGTTCACGGGCCGACTCACCGGCCTGACCCCCGAGACCGAGTATGTGGCACGCGCATACAGCGGCTCGGACCTCGGCGCCGAGATAGTCTTCACCACTCAGGGCACCGCCCAGATGCCAAACAGCGACTTTGACAGCTGGTGGCTCGACGGCAAGGTCTGGGACCCGTGGGCCGAGGGGGGCACTCCCTATTGGGACACCGGCAACAAGGGCGCCACGACTCTTGGCTCGAGCAACACGTATCCCACCGACGACACACCCTCGGGCAAGGGCCTCGCAGCCTGCCTCGAGACACGTTTCGTGGGCATAGGCATGATCGGCAAGCTGGCCGCGGGCAACATATTTGCCGGGCGCTACGTGCGCACCGACGGCACCAACGGCATCCTGTCGTTCGGACGCGAGTTCACCCTGCGTCCCACCCGCATGCGCCTGTGGGCCAAGTATCATTCGGCCCCCATATCCAGCACAACGGCCGGGTTCGAGGACCTCAAGGGCACTCCCGACAAGGGCATCATCTGGGTGGCCCTGATTGACAGCGCCGAGCCCTTCGAGATACGCACCAACCCCAACAACCGCCAGCTCTTCGACCCCGAGGGCAGCTATGTCGTGGCATACGGCAAGGTCGAGTGGGACAAGGACGTCACCGAATGGACTCAGTTCGAGCTGACGCTCGACTACAAGTCCACCTCGCGCGTGCCGCGCTACATCCTCTGCACCGCCTCGGCCTCGTGGCTTGGCGACTACTTCACCGGCGGCAACGGCTCGGTGCTCACCATCGACGACCTCGAACTGCTATACGACTATTGATTGATATGAGGCTCAGGCTACTGTCTGTCATATTGCTCGTCATCTCGTCGGCCGCCGCGGTCTGCGGGGCCGAGAGGCCCGACTCGTGCGGCTGCGACAGCGTGTCGAAGACATACTGGATACGCCAGCTGTTCGAGAAACGGTTCAACCTCAACGACCCCGGCATCTGCTATCCCGCCTTTCCGCGCTTCGCCCTCAAGGTCTACAACTGGGGCGACCGCACGTTCAACACCTACAACACCGACTATGTCGTCGGCACCGGCAAGAACTGGAAGCTCATGGGCAAGAGCTATAACTGGATGGAGACAAGCACCCTCCTCTTTCCCGAGGACGTGACCCTCGACATGCACTCGACCCTCTATAGCGACGCCGGCGTGCGCCTCAGCTTCATGGCCGTGAGCGTGGGCTATATGTGGAACATCAACAAACTCATATCCAGCCCCGACACTCGACAGACGTTCGACTTTGCCTTCACCACCTCGCGCTTCATGGTCACCTATCAGGCACTCAAGAGTCAGGGAGGCATGATTCTGACCCGTCTGGGCGACTATAACGACCGCCACTCGTTCCGTCACCACTTCGACGAAGTCGAGATCAACGCCCAGTCGGCCGAGGCGGTCTACTTCTTCAACCACCTCAAATACTCGCACGCGGCGGCCTACAGCTTCTCCAAATACCAGCTCCGCAGCGCCGGCACCGCTCTGATAGGCTTCAACTTCGTCGAGCAGAAGATACAGATGGACTTCAGCAAGCTGCCCGAGGATATGCAGCCCTACATACCGCTCGAAGACAAGCTCTACGACTCGCACTACCGCTCGTACAGCATCTCGGGCGGCTATGCCTACAACTGGGCCCTGAGTCCGCGCAAATGGCTCATCAACGGTTTCGGCACCGTTGCCATGGGCTATCGTCAGGTGTTCGGCACCCGCGAGGGACGCGACATGCGCTCGCTCATATCGAACAACTTCAAGATCAGCGCCGCCGTGGTCTACAATCACCGCGCCCTCTTCGCCTCGTTCAACGCCCGCATGATGGGCTTCCTCAACTACAACTCCAACTACACCCACTTCAACACCTTCCCCTCGTTCGACGTCATCGTCGGCATGCGCTTCTGATCCCCGCCATACATATACACCACACCCCCTCGGGCCGATGACTGGCCGGAGGGGGTGTGGTGTGTTCAGACGGTGCGAGATGAGAGGGTGCCTGAGGCTAGGGTGGTCTCGATGAGGGTGCCGGGGGGGATGGCGTCGGCCGACGTGACGGCGTGGCCGTCGACGCGGGTTATGGAGTAGCCGCGGCGCAGGGTGGCTGCGGGCGAGAGCACGCCGAGCAGCTGGGCGATGGCGTCCAGACGTGCCCTGCGGCGCTCGATGGCGGTCTTGCCCGCGGTCTCGAGGCGCTGGCCCATGGCGGCGAGGCGCTGCAGCTCGGGGGCTATGCGGCGCGATGCGAGGGTGGTGAGTCCCATCAGCGAGCGGTCGAGCCGCTTGGAGGCCCTGTCGAGGGCCGCGACGGGCAGATGGGGCAGGGAGGCGCCATAGCGTGCCAGCTGCTCGCGGTTGCCGGCCAGCATGGCCGAGGCGGTGCGGTGTATGGAGGCGGCGAGCGCGTCGACCCGCGTCAGTGCCTCGGTGCCGCGCTCGATGAGCCATTCGGCGGCGGCCGTGGGGGTCTTGACGCGCATGGCGGCGACATAGTCGAGCACGGTGACATCGCGCTCGTGGCCTATGCCGATGATGACGGGGATGGGGAACTGGGCTATGTTTGCGGCCAGCTCGTAGCTCTCGAACGACGCGAGGTCTGACGTGGCGCCGCCGCCGCGGATTATCACCACGCAGTCCCAGTCATCCTCTTGGGCCGCCACGGCCTCGAGGGCGGCGATGATTGATTCGGGTGCCCCGGCTCCCTGCATCAGCGCGGGGAAGAGACGGGCGTTGAATCGCAGCCGAGCGGGGGTGGTGAAGAGCTGGTGGACGAAATCGCCGTATCCGGCGGCGCCGGGGGCCGAGATGATGGCCACGCGCTGCACCGGTTGCGGCCACGGCAGCTCGCGGTTCAGGTTGAGCACCCCCTCGGCCTTGAGGCGCGCCAGTATCTCCATGCGGCGGCGCATCAGGTCGCCCATCGTGTACGAGGGGTCTATGCCCGTGATGTTGGCCGAGAGGCCGTAGGCGGGGTGGAACGAGGCGCTGACGAATACCATCACCTTCATGCCCGACCCGAAGCGCTGGCCCGTGGCTACCTCGAAGTCGGCGTCTATGCGCGGCAGCACGTTGCGCCATATCGTGGCCCTCATGCGCGCCACCACCTCGCCGGTGTCGGGATTCTTCTGCACCAGCTCGAGATAGCAGTGGCCCGAGCGCCGCACGTCAGACGTCTCGGCGGTCACCCACTCGCCGCGCAGCGACGTGTCGGTGTTGACCAAAGCTGCTATGCGGTCGGTGAATTGCTTTAGCGATATTGCCATTTTTCAGATAACGAAAGAGATTTCCTTGAAAGCATATTGGCGCGCCACGCCGTCGGTGTCCGTCAGGGTCAGCATCCCCATGGGCGAGACAGACGTGATCGAGGCGTCGAACGTGATGCCGCCGCGGGTGTGGTCGATGAACGGGTGCACCCCCTCGCGGCGCCACAGGCGGGCGGCGTAGGGCCCGGGCAGGGCGTGAAGGTCGGAGGTCAGGGCGAGTATGCGGTCGGTCACCTCGTCGAGCAGGGTGTCGAGGTCGAAGTCACGCCCCGCTATCTGACGCATCGACACCGGGTTGGGCGCGTCTGACAGGAATCGGCGCTGGTTGACGTTGATGCCTATCCCGGCAATCGAGCGCACCAGCCCCGTGCCCGAGATGACGTTCTCGATGAGGATGCCGCATATCTTGCGGTCGCCGGCATAGATGTCGTTGGGCCATTTCACCGAGACCTCCGTGCCGGGCAGATGCCGCCCCAGCACCTCGGCCACGCCGAGCGCCACGGCCTCGGAGACCAGAAACTGCTCGTCGGCCCTGACCCCCTCGGGGCGGAGCATCAGCGAGAATGTCAGGTTGAGGCCCGGCTCGGCCTCCCACGAGTTACCCCTCTGGCCGCGTCCGGCGGTCTGGCTGCGGGCGATGACGACGTCACCGTGACCGAGCTGATCGGCCACGGTGGCGGCATGGGTGTTGGTCGAGCCCGTGGAGTCGAGTCTGATGACGCGCCCCATCACTCTTGGGTCTCGTCGAGATTCTCGATGGTGAGCAGGCGCGAGCCGTCGGCCTCCTCGGCGATGCGCACGGTCACGGTGTCGTCGGGCAGGATGTCGGCGATGCGGTCGGGCCACTCGATGAGGCAGAGCGCGCCCGAGTCGAGATAGTCCTCGATGCCTATGTCGAAGGCCTGTTCGAGATTCTCGATGCGATAGAGGTCGAAGTGATATATCAGCTCGGCTGTCGTGTCCGAGCGGTATTCGTTGACGATGGCAAACGTGGGCGAGCCCGTGGCCTCGTCGTCGGGCACACCCAGCTCGTGTGCCAGAGCGTTGATGAATGTGGTCTTGCCTGCGCCCATCGGGCCGTCGAACGCAAAGACTGTGGCGTCGCCCATGAGGGCCATGAACTCGCGGGCTGCCTCGGGCAGGGCCTCGAGCGAAGCGATACGGATGGTCTTGGTCATTTCGGTGTCAGTGTGATGAGGGGGACGAGCATCTCCTGCATGGATATGCCTCCGTGCTGGAAGGTGCCGTCATAATATTGCACGTAGTGGTTATAGTTGTTGGGATATGCGAAGAAGTCGCGGTCGGTGGCAAAGATATAGGTGCTCGACACGTTGGGCGAGGGGAGGCCGAAACGGGGCGGATTCTTCACCTCGTAGACGTCGCGTTGGTTGTATGCCAGATTCTTGCCTATCTTGTACCTGAGGTTGGTGTTGGTGTTCTTGTCGCCCACCACCTTGACGGGCTTGTCGACGCGGATGGTGCCGTGGTCGGTGGTCAGCACTATCTTGTATCCCTTGGCGGCGATGCGGCGGAATATCTCTATGGCGGGCGAGTGGCGGAACCACGACTCGGTCAGCGACCGGTATGCGGCGTCGTTGGCGGCGAGCTCGCGTATCATCTTCGACTCAGTGCGGGCGTGCGACAGCATGTCGATGAAGTTGAACACGATGACGTTGAGGTCGTTGTCGAGCAGGTTGGAGAACTCGCGCAGCAGTTTCTCGCCGGCCACCGAGTCGTTGATCTTGGTGTACGAGAAACGGCACTTGCGCCTGTATCGCTCGAACTGAGTGGCTATCAGCGGCGACTCGTTGAGATTCTTGCCCTCGGGCGAGTCCTCGTCGACCCACAGCGAGGGAAACATCTTGGCTATCTCGATGGGCATGAGGCCCGAGAAGATGGCGTTGCGGGCATACTGGGTAGCCGTGGGGAGGATGGAGCAATAGAGCTCCTCGTGCATGGTGAATATGTCGGTGAGCAGCGGTTTGACGGCGGCCCACTGGTCGAGGCGGAAGTTGTCTATGAGGATGAAGAATATCTTCTCGCCGGCGTCGAGCAGCGGGAAGATGTTGTTCTTGAACACCCTCGGCGACATCAGCGGCGCCCCGGGGGTGTCGGGGCCTCCGGTGACCCAGCCCTCATAGTTGCGCCTCACGAACTTGACGAACGCCGAATTGGCCTCGGACGACTGCATGGACAGCAGTTCGCCCATCGAGTTGTCGGTCTGGGACAGCTGCATCTCCCAGTGCACCAGCAGGCGGTACAGCTCCATCCATGCGTTGATGTCAGATGCCGACGAGATCATCGACGATATGCGTGAGAACTCCTGACGATAGTCGGTCGACGCCTGCTGGCTCACCAGCTCGTCTGAGTGCAGGTTCTTCTTGATTGACGACAGTATCTGCTTGGGGTTGACGGGCTTGATCAGATAGTCGGCAATCTTGTTGCCCACGGCCTGATCCATGATGTTCTCCTCCTCGCTCTTGGTGATCATGATGACCGGGATGTGCGGCTTGGCCATCTTGACTCGCTGCAGGGTCTCGAGGCCCGTCAGGCCGGGCATGTTCTCGTCGAGAATTATGAGGTCATACTCCTTTTCGGCGGCCATGTCGAGGGCGTCGGCACCGCTGCAGGCGGTGTCGACGTCATAGCCTTTGGCCTTGAGAAACATTATGTGGGGCTTGAGGAGGTCTATCTCGTCGTCAGCCCAGAGCAGAATCGGCATATATGTCCGTGGTTTTTAGTGGGTTCAGTCTTCTTCGTCGCCCTCCGACCCGAGCGGGTATGAGGGTAGGGCGGGGGTGGGTGAGGGTGTCGGCGCCGGAGCGGGCACGGGCTTTGTCTCCGGCTTGACCGGCTCCGGTTTCGCGGGTTCCGGCTTGGGTTCGGGCTTGGCGGGCTCCGGTTGGGACTCGGGCTTGGCTTCTGGCTGAGGCTCGGGCTCCTTGACAGGCTCGACCTCGATTTCGACGGAGTCGATGGTCTCTACCGGCTCGACGGGCTCGGGTGCGGCGGGTGTCTCTACCGGCTCCTCACCATTCTCCTCGGGCACCTCGCCCTCGGCGGGATACATCTCGTCGGCCGACGGGTATTCGTCGGGCGGGAGCACGGACTCGTGGGTCTCGCGTATGGTCTCCTCGCCCTTGAACTTGAAGTAGTCGTCAAACGATCCGGCGCCCTGCAGCAGCAGTTCGAAGTTGTCCTTGCTTATCTCGACCGGGCGTACCTCGGCAGGCATGGAGAACGTGCCGTCGCGGGCCAGCAGCTGACGATAGTGGTCGAGCTCGGCCTGATTGGCGAATCCCTTTATTATCAACAAACCCAGTTTGCCGAAGTTCATCAGCTCGAGGTCGAAGTCGCGCACGACGTATGTCGAGAAGTTGTGGCGCGCCACCTCATAGAGCAACTGGTTGGGCGACAGCGCGTCGGTCGAGAATAGAAGCACCAGATAGTGCGGGTCTTGGGGCGCGAGGGTGAACTCGAGCTGCGAGCCGTCGCCGGCCATCGCGGTCGAGTCGTTGGTCAGGCGTATGTCCCACAGCATGCTGCGGGTGTTGGTGCCGGTCGAGTGCAGGTCGCGTCCCTCGTTGATGCCCTTGAGCCAAGCCGAGGCCAGCGGGGTCAGGTCGGTGTCGGGATAGCGCTCGAGCAGTTCGCGTATGGTGGCGCCGAACTCGGCGGGGCGGTTCTCGGTGACGTATGCCAGAGCGTTGAGGAACATGAACTTGGGTATCAGCGGCGACATCGGG
Source organism: Bacteroidales bacterium M8 (assembly GCA_001689495.1). Lineage (GTDB taxonomy): Bacteria > Bacteroidota > Bacteroidia > Bacteroidales > Muribaculaceae > Duncaniella. Next base: position 120,030 of record LUJS01000042.1, read on the forward strand.
TACTCGCGGTTTATTTCGTCGTATGCGCGGTGCACGGCGCCGTTGCGGTTGGCCAGATAGTCGTCGTATGCCTTCTCGTACATCTCGTTCTGGCGGCGCTCCATCACGCGCAGGTTCTCGAGATAGTTGGGGTCGGCCATCGCCTGTCCGTATTTCGAGTCGGCAAACTCTCTCAGTATCAGCTGCCTCCACTTCTCGGCCTGTTCGGGCAGGCCGCGGCGCATGGCCATGAGATATTCGTTATAGTATATGTCGAGGCGATAGACATTGTCGGGATAGCGCGACATGAGGGTATTCCACTCGGCCGACGCGCCGCCAAAGTCGTCCAGCTTGTCCTTGAGTATCAGGCCCGAGTTATACAGGCCCTCCTGTATCACCTCGCCGGCGGTTGTCTTCTCGGCGTCGGTCTTGGGTATCTGGCGCAGGTAATACTCGGGATAGTGCGGGTCTTGCTCGCGCTTGCGGGCCTCCTTGGTCTCCTCGTCCTCGAGCGGGTCGGGCTCGCCGTTCATGTACGTGCCCTCCTCGGCCTGTTCCTCCTCGTCGTCGGATGTCGCGGCTTCGTCGAGCGAGAATGACGCCTTGTTGCGGCGGCGCCAGTCGTTCTCCCACTTTCTCGAGCCCCACCGCTTCTGGAAGTCCGTGCGGCCCGCGTTGCGGGTGGCGGTGTTGTAGAAGTACCACGACTTGTCGGCGTTGAGCGTGAACTGCGTGGGCGCGTTGGCGTTGCCCCCCTGCAGATTGCTGCCCGCGGCCTCCTGCTGGGCCAGATACTCCTCGCGGCGGGCGTTCTCGGCCTCCTCCTTCTCGCGCTTCTTCAGTTCGTCGATTATCTTTTCTATCACTTTGAGCTGTTCGGCCTCGGGCATGGCGGCGAGGCGCAGCAGCGAGTCGTTGAGCACGACGTTCTGTGTATATACCGCCAGCTCGTCCAGCACGTCGCTGCGGCGTTTCAGCTTCTCGTAGTCGGGATATGTGTCTGGCAGCTGGGGCACCCCCTCGGCATAGCAGGGCTGGGCCTTGTCATAGCGACCCTTGTCATAGTACAGTCCGCCCAGCGTGACCTGCGATATGGCCTTGTCGATGCCGTTGCGGGTCGACTTCTCGGCCGCCAGCTCGTAGTTGGCTATGGCGTTGGCCGTGTCGCGGCGCGACAGGTAGAGGTTGCCGATGGCATAGTATATCTGGTCGAGATACTCCTTGTTTGACCCGTATCGGGCCATGCGCTTCAGGGCCTTGACCTCGGGCTCGATGTCGGCTCCCTCATAGACCTCGCTCTGCTTGATGCGGGCGTTGAATGCCGTGCGGTATGACGCCCCCTTGCCACCGGCCTTGCGATATGCCTCGTATGCCTTGGCCTTCTCGCCCAGTGCGGCGTATGTCTGTCCCAGCAGGAAGTAGAGGCGCGACTTCTGCGCCCCCGAGGCCATCTTGGCGGCCTCGAGCAGCATGGGCACGGCGCGGGCGTTGTCGTGCGAGCGTATGTAATAGTCGGCGTATGTGAAGTTGTACAGCTCCTTGAGCGTGCCCGATGTGAGCTCGTCGGGCTTGATGCGGGTCAGGATGGTCTCGGCCTCGAACAGCCAGTCGAGGGCGCAATAGCTGCGCGCCTGCCACAGACGCGCCTCGGTGACGGTGGCCGGAAGCCACGTGAAGTGCTTGGCGACATAATAGAACGTGGATGCCGCGCCCAGAAAGTCGCCGTTGAAGTACTGGCTGCGCCCCATCATCATCCAAGCGTTGTGCAGGAACGGGTTGTACTCGTCGCGCTTGAGCCATTTCTTGTATTCGGGGTCGTTGCCCTTGCCGGCCTTGCGCTTGGGGCGCTTCTTGATCGAGTGTAGCTGGATGGCCTTCTGCGCCTTCTCTATCGAGCGGTTGAACGACCCCGTGGGCTGGGGGGCCTTCTCGACGGCGTATGCCTCGGCGGGATGCATCAGCACGCGGCCCGTATAGTCGTCCTCGTATGCGCGCTCCATCTCCTTGAGGGTCTCCTGATAGTGCTGGTCGCCGTTGAAGTAGACGTTATAGCGGGTGATGAACGCCTGATAGTTGCGCGTGGCCGCGGTGTTCTTCTTGTTAGAGCACGACGAGACAGCCCCGGCCACGGCCACTGCGGCGACGAGGGCTATGAGCAGCCGCCCGAGACGGCCTAAGGAGATTGTGGAGTTATGTCCCATCTGTATAGATTCTAACGATGTCCGGCACGCCAATATTGCCCCCGGGCCATACAAAAAAAGACCTCCGCGAGACCTTGACGGTCTGCGGAGGAGTGACTTTGCGCGCTTCAGGATGGGCTTGAACCAACGACCCCCTGATTAACAGTCAGGTGCTCTAACCAACTGAGCTACTGAAGCAAAGGGAAAGATATGTTTGTTTTATGAAAATGGCGCTTCAGGATGGGCTTGAACCAACGACCCCCTGATTAACAGTCAGGTGCTCTAACCAACTGAGCTACTGAAGCAGGTCTTTCTTTGATTTGCGCTGCAAAATTACACCATATTTTTGAATTGTGCAACCTTTTGGTCAAAAAAATCAAGAAAAACTTTTCAACATTGTCGATAAAAATGTTAATAACTCTGTCCGCGCGGGCATCACTCGTCGTCAGGTTCCCACTTGGGCAGCGTGAAGATGAACTCCAGACCGCCCGTAGACCTGTTGTGCACCGATATGGTGCCGCCGTGGGTGGTGACTGTGCTCTTGACGATGGGGAGGCCCAGACCGGTGCCGCCCTGCTTGCGCGAGCGACCGGTGTCGACGCGATAGAATCGCTCGAACAGGTGGGGTATGTGCTCCTCGGCCACGCCGTTGCCGTCGTCATAGAAGGCGAAGACATAAAAGCGCTCGTTCTCTGAGATGAGGCGGAACCCTATCTTGGTGCCGCCCGAATACATGGCCGAGTTGCGTATCAGGCCGCATATCATGCCCTGTATCAGGCCCGGGTTGCCCGAGACATAGCAGCCGAGAGGTATGTCGTATGTAAACTCGAGGTCGCCGGCCAGATGGTTGGCCTCCATGTCATAGTCTATCTGGAACACCATGTCGTACATGTCCACCTTGGTCACGGCTATCTTGTCGCCGCCGTTCTCCAGACGTGTCATGGTCGATATGTCGTTGAGCAGGTTCGAGAGCCTCTCGATGTTGCTGAGCATGCGCTGCAGGAATCTGTTGCGCGTCTCTTCGTCCATGTCGGGGTCGCCGAGTATCGACTCGAGATAGCCGCGGATTATGCCCACCGGGGTCTTGATCTCGTGGTTGATGTTGTTGGTCATCTGGCGCGTCACGCGGGCTTTCTCCTCGAATGCGTGTATGGCCACCTTGCGCTCTTTCTTTATCTGCTCGATGGCCGCGAGGCGCTCGCGGTACAGGGTGACGATCTCGCGCGAGATGTCGCCGAGCTCGTTCTTGGGGAACTTGTCGAGCCCCGTGAACCTGCCGCCGCTCACGGCACGATAGGTGAAGTCCTTGAGCAGCGTGACGTTGCGCGACAGCATGCGGGTGAAGTAATATGTTATCAGCAGCGTGGTCAGCAGGCATCCGCCGATGACCAGCCACACGGTGGCGTCGATGTTGATGGCGTCGTCGACCTCGCGGCTGTATGGCATGGCGGTGAGCACCCTGACCTTGCCGTCGCGGCTGCTTGCCGTCGACATCAGGTAGACCTTGCCGTCGCGGCTGCGCTGCACTATGCGCGGCGAGTCGCCCCCGGTGTCTATGACCTTGACGGTCTTGGCCGGGTCGGGCTCGAACGGCACGGGCACGCCCAGCGAGTAGCGCAGCATGCCCTCGTCCGAGTAGACCGAGATGCGCACGCCCTCGAATCGCGACCCCGCGAAGTATGAGGCCAGAAACGAGTTGAAGGGCCTCAGGGTCTGGTCTGACTCATAGGCGCGTATCACGCGGCGGTTGATGAGGTCGAGCTGCTGCGTGATGACCTCGGCGCGATAGTCGGCCTCGCGCTTGTACTGGTACCATACTATGAATCCGAACACCACGCACAGGGCCGTGGCGATGGGGATGAACAGCTGCCAGTGGAAATTAATCCTTCTCTTTAAATCCATATCCGAACCCTTGACGTGTCTCTATGTTGTTGCCATAGGTTCCGATCTTCTTGCGCAGGCGGGTGATGTTGGTGTCGATGGTGCGGGCGGTGACTACGACATCGTCTGCCCATACGCGGCGTATGATCTCCTGTCGTGAGTAGATGCGGTTGCGGTGCGTGAGGAAGAAGTAGAGCAGCTCGAACTCGGTCTTGGTGAGCGGGATGCGCTCGTCGTCGAGATATGCCACCTTCTCGTTGGGGTCTATGCAGAGTCCCTGATACGTCACCCTCGACTCGAGATGCGTGTCGGCGGGAGCCTCGGTGGCGCCTGCGGCGGCCGCCGCGGCCTTGCGGGCCATCTGGGTGCGGCGCAGCACGGCGTTGACGCGGGCTATCACCTCGCTCATCTTGAAGGGCTTGGTGATATAGTCGTCGGCGCCTATGTTGAGGCCCATCACCGTGTCGTCCTCGCCGCTCAGTGCCGAGCAGAATATGATTGGGGCCGATTCGGTCTGGCCGTCATTGCGCACACGTTTTGCAAAGTCAAAGCCCGAGAGGTTTTCCATCATGATGTCCACTATAAAGAGATCATAGACGGTCAGATCTTTCTCGAGAGCCTCCTCGGCGCTATAGGCGGTGTCTACCTCGTAGCCCTCCTTGCGCAGATTGTATTTCAGTATTTCGCAGATCGACTCTTCGTCGTCGATAAGCAACAGTCGGGTACTCATTGATGCTCTGGGGTTTTATCTGTTGGTTTTTCCGGCTCGAGTCATGCTATAAAATGTCAGTTGCAAGAAATGTCCTTATTACTTTTTCCTTTGTCGGCAAGAATTCTGTGGCGGATGGCTGTTCCGCCTGTTACTTTCAATTTAATCGCCGGGCGAGCCGTTACTGTCATTGGTTTTTGAATCGGTGGTAAAATTACAAAGAAATTTTCACACCAAATGTTAATGTCTGTTAAATCGGATTTTGCCGGGAACTTTTTATATCGTCAGGAGTTATAAAAGTGTAGTTACTATTTTGCACTGTGTTTTCATGGTATTTGATTAAGGTTAAGAACACAGGGGCTGTCGGGATGACAGCCCCTGTGTTTTTTTTGTGCCGTCCGGAGGATGTGAAAAAAATTTCAAAAAAAATTCATGTCCCGTGAACCATTTGCGAAAACCGCTTGTTGTAAAGATGTAGTTACTATTTTGCACTGTGTTTTCATGGTATTAGATTTAAGGTTAAAGAACTGACGGGCTGTCGCGACGACAGCCCGTCAGTTTTTGTATCCGGTCGTGTGGAGGGGAGGGCGTGGTCATTTGCCCTCCTCGCCGATGATTTCGGTGAGTATGGCCACGGCGGTCTCGACGGTGGGGACGTTGAGTATGGCGAACGAGCGGCGTCCGTCGCGCTCGCGTATCTGCACGCGGCGCGGATGCGCGGTGAGATAACCCAGCATGCGCCCGAACATGTCGCTCTGATAGTATGCCTTGTTGGCGTCGTCGACAAAGTACGTGAACATCTTGCCCTGCTTGAGGGCCACTTTCTCGATGCCCAGCCGTCGGGCCAGCCGTCTCAGGCGGGGTATGCGCAGCAGCTCGAGGGTCACGTCGGGTATGGTGCCGAACCTGTCGGCCAGCCTCGAGCGGAATTCCATCAGGTCGGTCTCGCGCTCGATGCCGTCGAGCTCGCGATAGAGGGCTATGCGCTCGCTCTCGGTGGGCACGTAGTCGGCCGGGAGCAGCAGCTCCATGTCACTCTCGATGACGCAGTCGGCCACGAAGTCGTCCTCGCCGTTGCGGTCGGCGGTGGTCTCGTCGTCGAGGTCGGCAAACTCTTGGGTGCGCAGCTCGGTCACGGCCTCCTTGAGTATCTTCTGATATGTCTCGTAGCCCAGATCGGCTATGAATCCGCTCTGCTCGGCTCCGAGCAGGTTGCCGGCGCCGCGTATGTCGAGGTCCTGCATGGCGATGTGTATGCCGCTGCCCAGCTCGCTGAAGCTCTCGATGGCCTGCAGCCTGCGCCGCGCCACGGGGGTGAGGGGGACATGCGGAGGCACCAGCAGATAGCAGAACGCCTTGCGGTTGCTGCGCCCCACGCGGCCGCGCAACTGGTGCAGCTCGCTCAGGCCGAAGTTCTGCGCGTTGTTGACTATGATGGTGTTGACGTTGGGCATGTCTATGCCGCTCTCGATGATGGTGGTGGCTATGAGCACGTCATAGTCGTGGTTGGCAAAGTCGATGATGGCCTTCTCGAGTTTCTCGGGGGGCATCTGTCCGTGGCCCACCACCACGCGGGCGTCTGGCACGAGGCGTTTCACCGTGGCCTCGAGGTCATAGAGCCCCTCGATGCGGTTGTTGACGATGAAGACCTGTCCGTTGCGCGACAGCTCGAAGTTGATGGCCTCGGACAGTATGTCGTCGCCGCCGGCATTGACCGACGTGAGTATGGGATAGCGGTTGGGCGGAGGAGTGTTGATGGCCGACAGGTCGCGCGCGCCCATCAGCGAGAACTGCAGCGTGCGCGGGATGGGGGTGGCGCTCATGGTGAGGGTATCGACGTTGACCTTGAGCTGCTTGAGCTTCTCCTTGACGGCCACGCCGAACTTCTGCTCCTCGTCGACAATGAGCAGGCCGAGGTCCTTGAACTTGACCTCCTTGCCGATTATCTTGTGCGTGCCTATGAGGATGTCTATCTTACCCTCGGCCAGATCCTTGATTATTGCCTTGACCTGCTTGGGGGTGCGGGCTCGGCTCAGATACTCAACGCGCACGGGCAGGTCCTTGAGTCGGCCCGCAAAGGTGTTGTAGTGCTGATAGGCCAGCACGGTGGTGGGCACGAGCACGGCGGTCTGCTTGCCGTCGACGGCGGCCTTGAACGCCGCGCGCACGGCTATCTCGGTCTTGCCGAAGCCCACGTCGCCGCATATCAGGCGGTCCATGGGGCGGTCGCTCTCCATGTCGGCCTTGACGGCCTTGGTGGCCGTGAGCTGGTCGGGGGTATCCTCATAGATGAAAGATGCCTCGAGTTCCTGCTGCAGATACGAGTCGGGGGCAAAGGCGTGACCCTTCTCCTCCTTGCGGGCGGCATAGAGGCGTATCAGGTCGCGGGCTATGTCCTTGAGCTTCGACTTGGTGCGCTCCTTCAGCCTGTTCCACGCACCGGTGCCGAGCTTGTTTATCTTGGGTGGCACCCCCTCCTTGCCGCGATACTTGGCCAGCTTGTGCAGCGAGTGTATCGACACGAATATTATGTCGTCGTTGGCATAGACCAGCTTGATCATCTCCTGCGTGCGGCCGTTGACGTCAGTGCGCAGCAGCCCGGCAAACTTGCCCACGCCGTGGTCGACGTGCACTATGAAGTCGCCCGGCTCGATGGCGCTGAGCTCCTTAAGCGACAGTGCCAGCTTGCCCGACCGCGCGCGGTCGCTGCGCAGGGTGTATTTGTGGAATCGGTCGAATATCTGATGGTCTGTAAACAGGCACACCTTGCGGTCGTGGTCTATGAAGCCCTCGTGCAGGGTGGGGGTGACGGGGGTGAAGCGCACGTCGTCGCCGCGGTCCTCGAATATGGCCTTGAGGCGGTCAAACTGGTGCTCGCTGTCAGAGAGGATGTCGATGGTGTATCCGTCGGCGAGAAAGCGGGTGAACGAGTCGGCGATCAGCTCGAAGTTCTTGTGATAGATGACCTGTGGGGTGCAGCCGAAGTCGATCGAGTCTCCATCGACGTTCTCGGGCTTGGCCGCGGCGGTGAAGCGCAGTTGGCGGAATTCCGCGAAGTCGCGGGCAAACTCGACGGGGTCGACCACCCGGTCGAGCGCCGAGACGTCGCCCTCGCCTGCTATCAGCGCGCTCTGCGAGAAATCGCTCTCCGATATGGCCTTGATGCGCTCGACGGTATATGCGGCGTCGCGCACGGCAATCACCGTCGATGGGTCGATGAACCGCAGCAGCGACTCGCCGCCACCCTTGGCCCCGGTGGCTATGCCCGAGGTCACGGCTATCGACTTGAGCTTGCGCTCGGACAGCTGGGTCTCGATGTTGAACAGGCGTATCGAGTCTATCTCGTCGCCGAAAAAGTCTATGCGCAGGGGCAGCTCGCTGCTGTATCCGAATATGTCTATGATCGAGCCGCGCATGGCAAACTGTCCCGGCTCATATACATAGTCGACCGGGGTGAATCCGTTTTCCCTCAGCCACTTCACCACGTCGGTCATGTCGGTCGTCGAGCCTGTCTCGAGGTGCAGCGTGTGGGTGTCTATGGCCTTGCGCGACGCCACCCTCTCGGCCAGCGCCTCGGGATATGTCACCACATAGGCCGGAGCGTCGCCGCCCGAGTGCCAGCGGTTTAGCGCCTCGGTGCGCAGGATCTCGGACGGCGGGTCGGGCTGTCCGTACTTGATGTCGCGCTTGAATCCCGACGGGAACATGAGCACATCCTCCTCGCCCAGAATGCGCGACAGGTCGTGATAGATGTATCCGGCATCGTCCAGCGAGTCGGCCACCACCAGCACGGGCACCTTCCGGCGAGGCAGGGCACCCAGCAGCATGGCGGGGGCAGACCCCGCGAGCGAGTATAGCCCGAGGGTCTTAGCACGGCCGCGCAGCCACTTGTCAATGGCCGCGCGACGTGTTGTGGACAGAAATTCCTGACTTAGTTGCTGTAATGTGGTCAATTTCTGAGGTTATTTCGTTTTCTTGAGTATCTCGCCATAGCGCGGGCCGTCGAGGACGCTCAGGGCCGAGTCGACGACCTGATCCTCGCGCAGCGAGTTGATGATCTCGCCGCGGTTGAAGTAATAGCGGTTCACTATCTCGCCGGCCAGATAGGGCGATATGGCCTTGCGGTTTATGTCGAGGTCGTGCCTGAGGTCGTGCTTGAGCATCGAGGCGAGGATGTCGAACTGGCGCGAGGTCGAGTCGTTCATGTATCCCTCGCTCTCGGCAATCTTGCGCAGCTGGTCAACGGCGGTCTCGCACACCTTGTCATAGTTGAACTTGTCGGGATTGATGAACGCCTTGAACTCCTCGTAGATGGTGTCGGTAATCTCAAAATCCTCCGGCGCGGGGATGGTGGGATGCCGTGCCGCATAGCGGGTGGCGAAGTCGAACGCCCAGTTGTCGCGCACCACGTTGAAGGTGAGCCTGTTCACCTCGGGCAGCTCGATGGTGATGTCGGGGGTAATGCCGCCGCCGTCGCGCACCTTGCGTCCGCCGGCTGTCTTGAACACCGATGTCAGCGAGTCGGGTATGCGTGCCACCGAGCCGTCGGGGTTGCGGTGCGAGTAGTCGATGGCCTGAATCAGTCGTCCCGAGGGGATATAATACTTGGCCACGGTCACCTTGAGCAGTCCGTCGTAGGGGAGCTGGCGGGTGCTCTGCACGAGCCCCTTGCCATACGAGCGGTTGCCCAGCACCACGGCGCGGTCCAGATCCTGCAGGGCGCCGGTCACGATCTCGCTGGCCGAGGCCGACGCGCCGTCTATCAGCACGGCCAGAGGCATCTCGGTGTCTACGGGCTTGACCGACGTCTTGTAGACCTTCTCGTTCAGCACCCCCTTGCCGCGCGTGTTCAGCACCGTGGTGCCCTTGGGCAGGAAGATGCCCAGTATCTGCACGGCGCTCTCGACGAGGCCGCCGCCGTTGCCGCGCAGGTCCAGAATCAGCCGCTGCGCGCCATCCTTCTTCAGCGCCTCGACGGCCTCGCGCACCTCGGGATAGCTCTTTTCAGAGAATGTGTTCAGCACTATGTATCCCGTGTTGTCGCGCAACATGCCGTAATAGGGCACCGAGGGAATCTGTATCTTGGCGCGGCGTATGTCGAACGTCTTGATCGAATCGTCGGTATACGGGCGGTTTACGGTCACCTTGACGTTGGTGCCGCTCTGTCCCTTGAGCTTCTCGCTCACCTTCGACGACCGCCATCCGGCAGTCGAATCGCCGTCTATCATCACTATCAGGTCGCCGGGGAGCAGTCCCGCCACGCGCGCCGGGCTGTTCTCGTACGGGTCGGAGATTATCACGCCGCGCGGAGTCTCCTGAATCACCGAGCCGATGCCACCATACTCGCCCGACGTCATCGAGCGGAACTGTTCCTGCTCCTTGGCCGGGATATATTCGGTATATGGGTCTATGTCGTCGAGCATGGCCCCGATGGCGGTGTTGATGCTCTTCTCGGCATCAATCGAATCGACATAAAACGTCTGCAACTCCTTGTAGAGGGCGTTGAATATGTCGAGATTGCGCGAAATGTCCACCTTCTTGCTGCGGGTTGCAGCCGAGGACAGCAGTGCCAGAACAACGATGGCGGTAGCGAATATCGTGAGTTTCTTCATACGGAATGATGGATGTCATGCGCCCGGAGACGCGGGTTGAAACGGATGAGACAGAGAGCGGATGCCATTAGAGACGACAAATTTACTCATTTATTATAACAAACGAGCAATAAAAATGTCAAAAACATACCCAATAAATCTTGTAACTGATGACAATATTACAAAACAGACAGCAGTCTGGCGAAAACAACCCTCATAGTGGGAATTTCATTTATGGAAACATCATATATTATTTCTTCGTCAAGATTGAAATATCCGTGGGCTATGTGATCCCGAAGTCCTTTTATGTTTTTCCAAGGAATATCCGGGGCATTGTTTTGTAGGAAATCAGGTAATATCTTATCTATCTTTTTGACTCCTTCCCCGATACTTTCTATGAGCATGCAAGACGCGGCCATGGTCTGCATGCCATCAGAGGACGTCACATAATCATCGACACTTCTGACATGAGAGTTCCACGTCATAATCATATCGCACGCCTTGATCATTTGTCCGAGAGCATGCCGTACAAGCTCTTTACTATGAAAAGATACAGATTCCGTCACGGTCTATCTCATTGCTTAAGTATGTATCGAGTCTCGGTCTGGCGCGGACCAGATCGACGGAAGTGCCGAGAAGGTCCTGAAGATAATTCTTGAGCTCAATTACCATAAAGGCCTTGGGTGGCATGTCCACGCAAATATCCACGTCGCTGCCCTCGTGGTTGTCTCCACGGGCCATCGACCCGAAAAGACTCATTGATCGCACGCCAAACCGTTCGCGGATATATGGCGTCGATGCCTTGAGTCTTGATATGCATTGTCGGCGGGTACACATTCCTCTTTATGGCGATTAGAGTTGCAAATATACAACAAATAATTGAATTACAGAGTTCTCCGGTCTGAAAAACAGTTTTGTTCCGTCAGTCCATTTTGATTTCGGCTTTGGACATTTCGTCGTATTCTTGCCAGTCGGGGTCGTTTTCGCAGTAGACTGTCAGGGGGAGCAGGGGGAAGGGGGCGAGGGTCTCGTTGAGCTTGCGGCCGAAGATGTGGGTCGAGAGGGTGTAGAATATCCAGTCGCGGCGGCCGTCGCCGGTATAGATGCCGGTGAGCACGGCCACGGGGTCCTTGCGGAATTCCTTCTGCAGCGCTTCCTGCACCTGTTCCATCATCTCGGCGTCGGCCTCGGAGGGCATTCCGCCGGGCGTGGGCGAGTCATAGCGCCATGTCACCTCGACACGGATGTTGAATCTGGGGTTGGTGCGGAATTTGTCTACATCCTTGCGTCCGGTCACCATTATGGTGCGTCCGGTCTCTTCGCTTTCGGCCGGAGCCGTCCACCATGTGCCGGTTTCTGTATTCATTGGTATGCGGTTAGCGTGTTAATTTTCGCAAAATTACTCAAGTTTTTTGATATTGACCACCATTTAGAGTAATTTTGTGACTGTTTTCACAAAAAATCATCAATATGCTGCAATACATCACATGGACCGCAGACCCCGTGTGGTTTCACATAGGCCCGCTGGCCATACGCTGGTACAGTCTGGCCTTCATGGTGGGATTCCTCGTGGGCTACGAGATCGAGTCGCGCATCTATCGCCACGAGGGCGCGCCCGAGAAGTGGCTGGGGATACTGCTGATGTGGACCGTCGCCGGCACCATCATCGGTGCCCGTCTGGGACATGTATTCTTTTACGAGTGGGACCTCTACAGCCGGAATCCCATAGAGATACTCTATGTCTGGCACGGCGGTCTGGCCAGCCACGGCGGTACCATCGGCATCATCATCGGCGTGCTGCTCTACTCGCTCATCACCACCAAGCGCAATCCGCTGTGGACGTTCGACCGTCTGGTGATACCCATCGCTCTGGTGGGCGGACTGATACGTCTGGGCAATCTGGCCAACAGCGAGATCTTCGGCCACGCCACCACGCTGCCGTGGGGATTCATGTTCGTGCGCTCGCGCGAGTGGCACGAGCTCTATTACGGTCAGGCATGTCATCCGACACAGATATACGAGGCCCTTTGCTATTTCGCGCTGTTCGGGCTGCTGATGTGGATGTACTGGAAGAAGAATGCCCAAGAGCGTCCGGGCCTGATATTCGGCGTATTCTTCATCGGCATCTTCCTGCCCCGATTCCTGATAGAGTTCATCAAGAACCCTCAGGTCGAGTTCGAGCAGACCATGACCCTCAACATGGGCCAGTGGCTCAGCATACCGTTCATCGTCATCGGCATCGCCCTCGTGTGCTATGCCATGTCGCGTCCGAGACAGCATTTGACGTTTCCCGACCGATTTGCCGACGAACCTGTGCCGAATAAGCCGAAAAATCACTAACTTTGCACCTCAGAAAGCAAAAACACGACAATGATTGACAAGATAAATCAGCTCAAAGCCGAAATAGAGGCCCTCGAGGCCGCAAACGTGCAGGAGGTCGAAGCCCTGCGCATAAAATATCTGAGCAAGAAGGGTGCGGTGAGCGCCCTGATGCAGGATTTCCGCAACGTGCCCGCCGAGCAGAAACGCGAGCTCGGACAGGCCCTCAACCAGCTCAAGGAGGCTGCGACGGCCAAGCTCGCCGCCCTGCGCGAGGCCCTCGAGAACACCGACTCAGTCGACGCCGATCTCGACCTGACACGCACCGCCGCCCCCATGCCTCTGGGCACGCGCCATCCCCTGTCGCTGGTGCGCGAGGAGATCGTGGCCATATTCTCGCGCCTCGGATTCACCATAGCCGAGGGGCCCGAGATCGAGGATGACTGGCACGTGTTCTCGGCCCTCAACTTTGCCGAAGACCATCCCGCGCGCGACATGCAGGACACGTTCTTCATCCAGCGCAACCCCGACGTGCTGCTGCGCACGCACACATCGTCCGTTCAGGCCCGCGTCATGGAGAAGACCCAGCCCCCCATCCGCGTGCTCTGCCCCGGCCGCGTGTATCGCAACGAGGCCATCTCGGCCCGCGCGCACTGCTTCTTCCATCAGGTCGAGGGTCTGTATGTCGACGAGAATGTCTCGTTTGCCGACCTGCGCCAGACGCTGCTCTACTTTGCCCGCGAGATGTTCGGCCCCGAGACCAAGATACGCCTGCGCCCCAGCTACTTCCCCTTCACCGAGCCCTCGGCCGAGATGGACATCTCGTGCAACCTCTGCGGCGGCAAGGGCTGCAGCTTCTGCAAGCACACGGGCTGGGTCGAGATTCTCGGCTGCGGCATGGTCGACCCCAACGTGCTCGACGCCTGTGGCATCGACTCTAAGAAATACTCAGGCTTTGCCCTCGGCATGGGTGTCGAGCGCATCACCAACCTGAAGTATCAGGTCAAGGACCTGCGCATGTTCTCAGAGAACGACGTGCGTTTCCTGCGCCAGTTCACGGCCGCGCACTGATACGGACCGCAATCAACGACAGACTTCAATCATACGGGGGCGCGACGGCTTGTCACGCCCCTTTTTTCATAACCCCGACATACACATCTCTCTTGCATGACCGTCAAAGAACGATATGCCCGCGTGCTCGAATGGTTTGAGGGCGCCATGCCCGTGGCCGAGACCGAGCTGCAATACGATACCCCCTTTCATCTCCTCGTGGCCGTGATACTCTCGGCCCAGTGCACCGACAAGCGCGTCAACATGGTGACGCCGCCCCTGTTCGAGGCATATCCGACCCCCGAGTCGATGGCCGCCGCCACGCCCGACGACCTCTTCCCCTATATCCGCTCGGTGTCATATCCCAACAACAAGGCCAAGTCGCTGGCCGGAATGGCCCGCAGGCTGGTCGAGGAGTTTGGCGGCGAGGTGCCCGCCGATATGGACTCGCTGCTCACCCTGCCCGGCGTGGGGCGCAAGACGGCCAACGTCATCCTCGCCGTGGTCTATGACCGCGCCGCCATGGCGGTGGACACCCACGTGTTCCGCGTCAGCGAGCGCATCGGCCTCACCACCAACTCGCGCACCCCCCTCGCCACCGAGCGTGCCCTGATGCGCCACATACCCGCCGACATCGTGCCCAAGGCCCACCACTGGCTCATACTCCACGGCCGCTATGTCTGCAAGGCCCGCCGCCCCGACTGCCTCAACTGCGGCCTCACCCCGTGGTGCCGCCACTATCAGCGCGCCTCCAAATCCGCCTCGGCAGACAAGTGAGCCCCCTCGGCCCGAGGGTCGTTGGCATTTGCGGCCTATATATAGGTGTGAATTTTTTTGAGTTTTGGCGGTTTGTTGGCGGTTTTTCGCTAACTTTGCCGACTGAATGGCAAATCGGGCCTTGACCGGGCCTTTTTGCAGCATATCCATACCCAACGCAGACTATGAAGAATCTCGTTATAGTAGAGTCTCCGGCCAAGGCCAAGACCATCGAAAAATTCCTCGGCAAGGACTATAAGGTGATGTCGAGCTACGGCCATATCCGCGATCTCCGCAAGAAAGACATTTCAATCGAGACGGACGGCGATTTTGAGCCGGTTTACGAAATACCCGAAGACAAGAAGGCTCTGGTGGCCGAACTCAAGAAGGCGGCCAAGAGTGCCGACATAGTGTGGCTCGCATCCGATGAGGACCGCGAGGGCGAGGCCATCGCTTGGCATCTCTACGAGGTGCTGGGCCTGACTCCCGACAAGACGCGCCGCATCGTGTTCCACGAGATTACGAAAAACGCCATACTCAACGCCATCGAGCATCCGCGCGACATCGACATCAATCTGGTCGACGCGCAGCAGGCCCGCCGCGTGCTCGACCGCCTCGTGGGCTTCGAGCTCTCGCCGGTGCTGTGGAAGAAGATACGTCCGGCACTGTCGGCGGGTCGCGTGCAGTCGGTGGCCGTGCGCCTGATCGTAGACCGCGAGAACGAGATAAACGAGTTCAAGTCCGAGCCATACTACCGCGTCACGGCACGTTTCGAGCTGCCGGGCGGTGTGCCCCTGCAGGCCGAGCTGTCGCGCCGCCTGCCCGATGAGGCCGCCGCGCGCGAGTTCCTCGAGGCCTGCAAGGGTGCCGACTTCATCGTCACCGACATCACCGTCAAGCCCGTGCGCAAGTCGCCGGCGCCCCCGTTCACGACCTCGACCCTCCAGCAGGAGGCAGGCCGCAAGCTGGGATACTCGGTGTCGCAGACCATGATGATAGCCCAGAAGCTCTATGAGGCCGGATACATCACATACATGCGTACCGACTCGCTCAACCTGTCGTCGCTGGCACTCGGCACCACCGCCGAGCTGATCAAGGCCGAGCTGGGCGAGCAGTATCTCAAGGTGCGCAAGTATCACACATCGTCCAAGGGCGCTCAGGAGGCACACGAGGCCATCCGCCCCACATACATAGACCGCGACACCATCGACGGCACCGATCGCGAGAAGAAACTGTATCGCCTGATACGCCTGCGCACCATGGCCTCGCAGATGGCCGACGCCGAGCTGGAGAAGACGACGGTCGAGATCTCGGTGGGCGGACGCAAGGAGCACTTCACCGCCACGGGCGAGGTCGTCAAGTTCGATGGTTTCCTGCGACTCTATCTCGAGGGCAACGACGACGAGAACGCCGACGAGACAGCCGAGGGCACGCTGCCCCGCATGACCGTGGGCGAGAGCCTCGGCTATGACGAGATCACGGCCACCGAGCGTTTCACGCAGGCTCCGCCGCGATATACCGAGGCATCGCTGGTCAAGAAGATGGAGGAGCTGGGCATAGGACGTCCGTCGACCTATGCGCCCACCATCTCGACCATACAGAACCGCGAATACATAGTCAAGGGCGAGAAGTCGGGCGAGAAGCGCGACTATGACGTGCTCACCCTCGACGCCAAGAACCACATAAAGAGCGAGACACGCTCGGAGAACACCGGCTCGGACAAGGGCAAGCTGATACCCACCGACACGGGCGTGATCGTCAACGAGTTCCTGACCGAGCACTTCCCCGACATCCTCGACTATGACTTCACCGCCGCGATGGAGGCCAAGTTTGACCGCATAGCCGAGGGTGACGCCAACTGGAAGGGCGAGATAAACCAGTTCTACACCATGTTCCACCCCGAGGTCGAGAAGGCCAACGACATGCGCACCGAGCGCAAGGTGGGCGAGCGCCTGCTGGGCAACGACCCCAAGACCGGCGAGCCCGTCTATGTCAAGATAGGCCGCTTCGGCCCCATAGCCCAGATCGGGTCGGCCGATGCCGAGGAGAAGCCCCGCTTTGCGTCGCTGCGCAAGGACCAGAGCGTCTTTGACATCACCCTCGAGGAGGCTCTCAAGCTCTTTGCCCTGCCGCGTCAGGTGGGCGAGTACGAGGGCAAGGTCGTCACCGCTGCCGTGGGCCGTTTCGGTCCCTACATACGCCACGACGGCAAGTTCGTGAGCATACCCAAGTCGATGTCGCCGTCGACCATCACCATCGAGGAGGCCATCGGACTGATAGACTCCAAGCGTCAGGCCGACTCGAACAAGGTGGTCAAGACATTTGACGAGGAGCCCGACCTGAGCATACTCAATGGCCGCTATGGCGTGTATATCGCATACAAGAAGCAGAACTACAAGATACCCAAGACTGTCAGCGACCCCGCGGCCCTGACGCTCGACGAGGCCAAGGCCATAATCGAGGCTCAGGACAGCGCGCCCAAGAAACCCCGGCGCACCAAGAAGAGCTGACGACAGACCATCCCCCCCCCACATCCAGACATGCCACGCAAAACATATTCAACCAAGCCGGGAGCCGAGCGCAATCCGTTTCGCCCCGACGTCATAGAGACATATCCGGTCGAGACCGAGGGGAAGCTGCTTGAGTTTCTCTTTGCCTCGATGCCCCAGCGCAAGCGCACGCAGGTCAAGAATCTTCTGGCCCACAATCAGGTAGCCGTCAACGGCACCCCAGTCAAACAGTTCGACACCCCAATCGCTCCCGGCGACGAGGTCAAGGTGAACCTGACACGCGAGTTCAGGGTGTTCTATCACCGCCGTCTCAAACTGGTCTACGAGGACGACGACATCATCGTGGTCAACAAGGGCTACGGACTCCTCTCGATGGGCAACGACAAGGTCAAGGAGGGCACGGCATACAGCATACTCAAGGACTACCTGAAGTGGCACGACCCGCGCAACAAGATATTCATCGTTCACCGTCTGGACCGCGACACGTCGGGCCTGATGGTCTTTGCCAAGTCGATGGAGGCCAAGGAGCGCCTGCAGCACAACTGGAACAACATGGTGCTGTCGCGCAAGTATCTCGCCGTTGTCGAGGGTGCCCCCGAGCCCGCCGAGGGCGAGGTGCGCAGCTATCTGGCCGAGAACTCGCGCTATGAGGTCTATTCGACCGACAAGCCCGGCGAGGGCCAGTTGGCCGTGACGCGCTATCGCACGCTCAAGACCGCCAACGGATACTCGCTGATGGAGGTCGAGCTCGACACCGGGCGCAAGAACCAGATCCGCGTCCACATGAAGGACCTCGGGCATCCCATAGCCGGCGACCGTCGCTATGGCGCGGGCTCGTCGCCCATACACCGCATGGCGCTGCACGCCCAGACGCTGCGTTTCGTGCACCCCATGACCCGCAAGGACATGAACTTCACCACCCCCGTCCCGTCATCGTTCCAGAGGATGGTGGCCGGCCGCAGCCGCCGCCAAGAGGAGTTTGATGACTTTGAGGATTAGTTGGAATAGTTGAACTAGTTGATCTAGTTGGTCTAGTTGAACTAGAATAACTAGAATAACTAGAAAAACTAGAAAAACTAGAAAAACTATCTCGCCTATCATAAACAAAAACTCGCCCCCCGGTCTCGTCTGAGGCCGGGGGGCGATTGCTATGTACGGTCGGGTGGGGTTACTTCACCACGACTTTGGTGGTCTGTGTCGTGCCGTCGGCATAGGTCACTACCTTGACGAGGATGCCCTTGGTGGCGGGAGCCACGCGGATGCCCTGCAGGTTGTACCATATGGTGTCGACAACCTCGCTGTCGGCGGTCACCGAAGAGATGGCCGATTCGTTGGAGGCGATGACAGCCTCGCCGAGGCCGCCCATCTCGTTGGCGGCGCGAACTGCATAGACGATAGCCTCTGCATCGTTGGCGTCCTGAGCTGCAACGGCTGCGGCCGATGTCAGGTCAAAGCTGTTCTCGATGGTGAAGCCGATGATCTTGCCGTTGGCGGTCACTGCCCACAGCGATGCGTGTGCCGAGTTGTCCCAGACGATCACGCTGCCGTCGGTCTTGACGTTCTGAGGCTCGGGAGCCTGCTCTGAGTGCTGTGTGGGATCCCAGTCGTCACTGTCGCCCATCACGGCTGCCAGAGTGTGTGCCTCGGCCTCCTCGCGGGTCAGCACGGGGTTGTTGGCGTGCTTGTCGCCATCGTTGCCGAACTCCTTCTTGCGGTCCTTGAGGTCGATCACGGTACCCTCGGCTGTCGTCGAGTTGTACTCGGCAAAGCGTGCGGGCCAGCCGCCCGACATCTCGTTCCAGCCGATGGCCGAAGGCTTGACGGTCATCTTGGTGTTGATGTAGAGGGCGATGGGTGTGCCGCTGCCCCACGGACGACCGAGGGTGTACTTGCCGTCGATGCCCGAGGTCTCGCCTACGATCTCGCAGTCGTTGAAGATGTAGCCGAACTTGCGGGGCTGAGAGGGCACGGCCAGATAGCCGCCGGCCTCGCACATCTGCAGCTTGACGGCCTGATAGAAGACGTCGCCCTTGCCGCAGAGGAAGTCGGTGCGGCCACGCAGCAGGCCGCCCTCAAAGTAGAACTTGCCGTTCTGGTTGTTGGACACGTATGTATCCTGATAGCCCCAGAGACATGCGTCCTTGAAGATGGTCTTGTTCGAGTTGTCGTTCAGCGCGATGTCGCGGCCACGCTTGTCGCCCATGGCAGTCTTGATGGTGAGGTGCTGGAAGTAGCAGCCCGTGGCGTTCTTCTCGAGACGCATCACGTCGCCGTTGCCGATGCCCTCGAGAGGACACTGGGGACCATACTTGGTGTCGACCAGATTGGTGGGCAGGGTGTTGGTGATGACCACGCCGTCCATGCTCTCGCCGATGAACGAGATGTTGCCCTTTGTAATATAGGTGGTGGGGTCGGGATATGCCTTGCCGTCGGTGCCGGTCTTGGTCTTCTCGGTCGAGGCGGGGAGCTTGTACGTGCCGTTGTGGATGAAGATGCGGAAGCGCTTCGTTGCATCCTCGCGGGCGTTGGCGGCGGCGATGGCCTCGACGAGTTCGTCGACATTGGTCACAACGCGGTCATAGAGAGCCTTGCTCACCTCGGGCTTGGTGCGGGTCGAGAAGGCGATGCGGATCTCCTTGTCGGTGGCGTTGTCGCAGAGGTCCATCACTGAGCCGGCGGGCAGGGTGAAGACATAGTCGGTGCCATAAGCGAGGTTCTTGTAGTTGAACAGCACGGTCTTGCCCGATACGGTCGGGGTGAGCTGCTGGTCGCCCAGAGTGGCCTTGGCGCCCTCGGCAACCTTGACCTTCTCGTCGAAGTTGAGCACGATGCGGCCTGCGATCGAGGCGTTGTCAGTGCCCTCGGCGGGAACGTGGCTTGTCAGCACGGGTGCGGTGCCGTCGTTGATCAGCTTGGGCGTGCCGGTGATGTATGTCGGGCCCATTGCGATGCCGTCGTTGTTGCTCTCGGTGCCGTCGATGGCGGACGACTTGTCGGCAATCCAGCGGATGGAGAGGTTCTCCTTATTGTTGAACTGCTCGGGCAGGGCATACTCGTATGTCTTCCACATCTTGCGGCCCTCGATGTTCACGGTGCCGAGCTTGGTCCAGTTCTCGCCGTCGGCCGAAGCCTCTACGTTATATACGGTATAGGCGTTATAGTTGTATGCCATCTCGCCCTGTACCTTGATGTCGGTGAAGGCTGCGGCGTTGACGGTGGTCTGCCAGTACCATTTGCCCAGACCGTCGGTCTTCCAGTTCACGCCACCGGGACGGCCCTCATAGCCGCCGTTCTCCTCGCTCTTGTCGAGCCAGCCGGTCAGGTTGCCCTCGGTGTCGCGGAGCACCAGCGATACGGCGTCATTGTCTGCTGCATGGAAGTCGGCTGCACGGCCGTTGTTGCCGGGCTGATAGAAGTCCCAGCCGACGATGTAGTCGGATGCCGAGAACGTGCCGATGTATTCCTTGTCGCCGTCCATGTCGAACGTGATCTCGCTCGATGTCTGGCCGTCAGACCAGTTGGTGAAGCTGACGATGGGGTTGGAGATGGCTCTGACGGTCACCTTGGTGCCCTGTTCGTACATCATCTTGCCGTCTATCATCACGGGTGCGGGCGAAGGCTGCACCTGATAGCCGTTGGCGCCGCCCTCGACACCGAGTTTCAGCTCGTAGGTGTTGATGGCGTTGAGGTTGGCGGTGAAGTCTACGTTGGCGGCCATTGTGTGGCTGAACTCGGCGGTCTCCGATACCACCTTGCCCTCGGCGTCGGTCCAGTTGACGAACTCGAAGCCGAAGTTGCGTGCGGCCTTGAGGTTGACTACGGTCTCGGCCTCATACTCGGCGAGGTTGGGATAGATGGAGATGGTGGCAGCCTCCTCGGGATTGGCCTTGGCGGTGAGGGTGTACATCGTAACCTCCTGTGCGGTGCCGTTGAGTACACCTTCAATCATGATATTGGCAAAACCGGCCTCCTTATTGTTTCCTACACCGAGAGTGGCAGCAAGTGTGAATGTGCCATCGGTGGTTAGCTGCTGCTGCTGTGCGGCAGTTAGAGTGATTTCAAACTTGGGTGTCCAGTTATTGTTATTTTTGTACTTGTCACCATCATTGTTGCGAGGTGCAGTAAAATTGCCGAGCTCGACACTGGTACCGTCTTCAAGCATAGCGGTGACAGTAACACCATTTTCGGAATCGGTGCCGAAACGTGCTATGTGTCCGCTGACTTTGGTGGGTGTGAATGTCAGACCCTTTGCAGGTTTAGCATTCCATTTTACAAGGTCGCTTTTACCTGTTGCCGGTCTGATTTTCAGATATGTCACACCCGGATCATGAGGCGTTGTTCCTGTGTAAGATCCGTTTTTGTCAGCCTGAAGTGCCGAACCGCACAGGTCTGCTGATGCCATCGAGAATCCGCCTTGGGGATTGACAGTAGTGGCGTTGATATAGTTCTCGGGGTCATTGAACGCCCAGAATACCGATGCCTCGGCATTGTCGAACGACGCGCCGCTGCCGCCACCGCTCTGTACCACGGGGAGCACGGTCTGGATGTAGCGATAGTAGCTGCCGGCCTTGCTGATGACGAGCGTGGCGAAGTCTGCCGGTGTCAGCACGGTGAAGACCGAGTTGACCATGGGCTGGCCGTCGACGGTACACTCGTTGGCCTCGAAAGACTCAAGCGAGATAGTGGCGCCCTTGCACGAGGGAACTTGAAACGTGGTGCCCTCGTTCATCTGTGCCCAGTCGGTCCAGTTGCCGTTGGCGAGCTTGCCGGGGTTGGTGCTGAAGTCCATCTTGACGTCGATGGTCTCGGTGCCTATCTTGGCCTGAGCCACCCAGAATCCGTCTACGTTCTGGAATGCCACCACGGGCGCTCCGTTCTTCTGCTGGAAGTCCCAGCGGATGGTCACCTCTTCGGTGCGGTCTGCCAGAGTGACGGTGTTGTCGACGAACACGGGGGTGAGCGTCATGTCTGCGGTCGGGGTGACGATCTCGCCGATCTCATAGTTCTTGGTGCCGTCGTTCCAGCCTATCAGGGTCTTGCCCTCGGCAAAGACTGTGAAGTTTGCGGGGATGGTGAATGTCTTGCCCATCTCGACGCTGAGTGCGGCGGGAGCGATGCCCTGTGCGTCGCCCAGCGTGTAGGTGATCACTGCGGGCTCGGGCACGTCACCGACGGCCTCGACCGCGAAATAGGGGGTGTACGAGCCGCCCGAGATGGTCAGCGTCGTGGCCTCGCCGCGATAGATGGCAGACTCGCTCAGGTTGCCGTTGTTGTGCCAGCAGTTGCCTGTGTTGGTGCTGAAGGTGGCCACGGTCGCGCCCGAGGCATCCTTGACGGTGACGTTGCCGCCCCATGCGCAGGTGCCCATCGAGATCTTGACGGGGCCCTCTACGGCAACCGTCGAGCTGAAGTTGCCCCAGCCGTGATCATCCGAGTGATACTGGCCGGTCAGGGTGATGGCCGATGAGGCGTCGTCCTGTGCCACGCGGCTCACCGAGCCGTCGTCGGCCACCGCGAGCCCGAAGGTGACCTTGTTCTTCGAGGCTATCTCCTCGGCGGTGAGGAGGTTGCCCTTGGTCAGGTCCACCTTGATGTCCTTGAAGGCGGCCTGTACGCTACCCGCGCCAAGCAGACACGCTACTGCAAGAGACATGCAGAATGTTTTGCGATTCATAAGGAATGTTGGTGAATGGATTTGGTATTGATTTGGTGAATGTATTGAGTCGGCTTATTGTATCAGAGGCGGATGCGGTATTATGGATTTAAGGTACATGACGAACCGCCTTAGTTGCAAATATACAACCTTTGCTCCAATAAAACAATAGATTAGCTGCATTTTGCGAAAATATTTGACATCCCGTGCCCGGAGCCGCGCCCGTGTTTTGCTCTCCCGCGTCACTGCCGGTCCGTCGAGGGCCCGCTGCGGACAAGCCACGCGGTCGGTCACCCCGCGACACGACAAACCCCCTCGGCCCTTGCGGGGAGGGGGTTATTGTATTCGTTACCATAATTTAGCGGGCCTTTATCATGCTGCGCGAGGCGGCCTCGGGGTGTCCCTGCATCTCGATGCCCATTATGTCCATCAGCGTGTATGTGAGGTCAGAGATGTTGACCGCCGAGTCGGCAGACTCCCTGATTCGTCCTGCCAGACGCGGGTGGCGCCTCTGCATCTCGGGGCTCATGTATGCCATCATCGGTATCTTGCGTCCGGCGGCCTCGCTGGCTGCGTTGCCCTTGCGTGCGTGGCCGAAATAGTCGTCCGAGACGTCATAGAGGTCTTGGGCGTGGTCCGAGAAATAGAGCACCAGAGCGTCGCGCCCCTCGTGCATCCTCATTATGCGTGCCACCAGCGAGTCGTTGTAGAGCACCGAGTTGTCGTATGTCGACACGGTCTCGCGCTGCTCGTCGACAAGGTTGCCGTACATGTCGGGCGTGAACTTGGTGCGCTCGGCGGGATAGCGGTACGAGTAGCGCAGGTGCGATCCCAGCAGATGCACCACCGTGATGCCGCGTCCGTCCGGGCCGATGGCGTCAAGCCTGTCGGACAATAATGGCATCACGGCTTCGTCAAATTTGTTGAGGTCTGTCGGCTGCATGCCGTCGTTGGTCCAGAACGCCGTGTCTGCCAGTTCGGACATAGTCGTGATGGGGGTGTCGTGCATGCCCTTGCGTGACTGGTTCGAGATCCAAGCCGTGGGGTATCCTGCCGCCGAGGCTATCTGCAGGAACGTGGGGCACTCATACCAGTTCTGGGTCTCGTCGCCGTCCCAAGTGCCTATGATGTGCTTGAAGACCTCGACCGTGTGCGTGGCCGGAGCCTCGGGCTTGGCGAACACGACCAGCGCCGAGTCGTCGCGCAGCGCCTCGAGCCGGGGCTGTGTCCTTTTGTCATAGCCATAGAGGCTGCAGTGGTTCGAGCTGAGCGACTCGCCTATCACCACCACGATCTGAGCCGGGGCTCCGGTGGTGTCCGCGGCGGCAGATGCCGTGAGCTCGGGCACGACCGCCGTCACCTCGTGGCCGAAGTCGTAGGTCAGGCTCTGCGTCACCTTTGCCGTCAGGTCGGTCTTGGCCCCGATCTTGTCAGGCGCGGCAATGCAGAACGCAAGCGATCCGGCCAGACAGACGGTTATCAGCGCGACGAATGGCCTACGGAAGGCGGCGGGCATGACCTTTTCCCTGAAATTGTCGTTGAATATGCGTCCCGTCAGGTAGACCACCACGAACATGATGGCGGTGACGAATATGGCTCCGGCAATCTCGGGTGTGAAGTATGTCGACACGAAGTCGGATGCCTCTGCGGGATTCGTTCCCAGCAATACCGCCATGTGGTCGAGGTTGAAATAGGAGTCGTAGACATTCCACGTGATGATGTCGAACAGCGCGTTGAGCCCCAGCAGCGTGATGACGATGCCGATGAAAGCGCGCGCCATGATGGCGGACCTGCGCGACAACAGGGTATATATACCCATGGCCATCCACGCGAACACAATCGCCCGGGCAATCTGCAACAGACTGTTTATGGCGTTGAGCTCGGGGCCCCTGAACTTGAATATGTAATATGAGTTGACCAGAAACCCCATCACCGTCAGCAGCAGGAACAGGCCGAGCGACGTCGTGATCGGGGCGGTGAGTATCCGGGCAAGTTTGTTTGTGTCTTTAGTGTCCATCGGGTTGTTGCCTTACACGCGACAATGGCCCCGGATCGACCCGGAACCATTGTCGGTGCAGCGTGGTGCCGTCATTATTTCGTTAGCGGAATCACTTCTCGTGAGCCTCCTTGTAGAAATAGTTGAGGTTTATGGTCACGGCATACTTCTCGGGCATGTATCCGGGCTCGGCGCCGAGGGGGTTGTCTATCACGAAGTCGCCTGTCAGCACGCCCACGCCGGCCGTGATGTCGAGACGCATGCTCAGGTTGGTGACGGTCGATTTGTTGTAGGGCTTGTTGTTGGTGTTATAGATGGTGAGGGTCTGGTCTTCGGGAGACGAGATGAGGATGCTGTTGCCCTCGAGCTTGACGGCGAGGTCCTTGATGATGAGGTTGCTCGTTATCATGCCGTGGCCGAACTGGGCCTTGGCTAACGAGACGCGGGCGGTCATCTTGGCGGGGTCGATCTTGGCCGACACGTATGCGTTGATGTCCTTGTTGACATACTCGTCGCCGGTCACCTCGTCGCGTCCGGTCGACGTGGCGAAGAGCACGGGGGTGGTGGGGAAGACGGTGACCTGATACCTGTTGTTGACGGTATAGTCTATCAGGTAGACCGGACAGTTGAGGCCGTCGACGTTGCGGGTGGGGATGAATCTCAGCGAGAACTTGTCGAACGTATAGCTGTCGCCCGCGTTGAGGGGCTTGAGGTCGGTGCCTGTCGAGGTGAAGTAGTCGGTGTCCGAGTTGAACGAGTATCCCAGCTCGGGCAGCTTGAAGGCCAGACCCGAGAAGCCGCTCGACAGCTGTATGCCCGACATCTCCATGGTCATCGACGACTTCTTGCCGTCGTTGACGAACTTCATCGAATACGAGGGGTTGCCCGAGACGAGGCTCTCGCCGGTCTCGAGGTCGACGACGCGGTTGAAGCACGCCTCGCCCGCATAGTTCATGTTAAGCTCCTGCGAGTATTCGGGATCATCGCCGAGACAAGAGGTCGAGACAAGGCCTACGGCCAGAGAGAGGGCCGCGAGAGAGAATATATTCTTCATCGTTGGTGTTTGGATGTTCTGATTGATTTATAAAGTTTTCTGATGCGGTATTTGTTATACAAAGGTAGTGATTTTTTGCCGATTCCGTCTGCTGCGGGTAGTTAAAAATATTGAACGGCAGGGACAAAAAAATGTCCGCTGTTCCTTTCGGCAAGGAGCAATCGGACTAAAGCCATAAGGCATTTGCGATTCGATAGTTACACAGAACTATATCATCCAAATTAATGTAGAGATTATATCATACTTACACAACACCATTTTGACTTCTCATACCGACGCTGTCACGGCGGCGGTGTGGATGGCTGCCTTAGTCCTTAGTCCAATTTAAATCAGTAGAAATTAATGCGTAAAAAATCTTTTGACTCTGTTCAAAGGATGTACGAACAACTTTGGTGCTTTCTTTCCGATGCAAAGTTACTGCCTTATCGGGCCACGGCCAAATTATTTTGGGTTTATTAATGTTTTTTAATAATTGGGCATGAACATTTTTCGCCCGCATGTTTTTTGGCGGGATATTGCTGAAAATCGTGGGGAAATGACTATTTTTGCATCTTAAATGTAAACAATCAATCATTTCCGAGATGAGAAACATCATACTCTTCGACGACGACAAGGTGCGTGCTGCCCTGTTGCCCCTCACGTTCACCCGCCCCGTTGCCGAGATACGCTTTGGCATAATGACACAGACCCAGAAGTGGCAGAAGGCCATCGAGGGCCGATATTCGTATCTGACACAAGACTATCTGTCCGAGAAATATCCGGCCGTCATGGCCGAGGACAACCTCTTCGTCGCGGCCCACGTCTGCCCCGACGGCGCCCTTGTCGCCGCCATCGAGGCCCTCGGCGCCGACGAGGCTCTCGTCACCCCCGCGGGCGAGATGCTGGCCCGCAGGGGTCTGGCCGACAAGAAGACTGTCTATGACGGCGAGTTCCTCGCCTTCCGCGAGGTCACCGACCTGTTCATGCTCAACGACAAGGCCATCCGCGCCGACTATGCCGTGCTCGTCGCCGGACGCAAGTCGGCCCCCCTCTCGGACAGCTGCCGCCTCGTGGGCGACCCCTCGCAGCTCTTCATCGAGGAGGGCGCCACAGTCGAGTGCGCCAACATCAACGTGGCCAAGGGTCCCGTCTACATCGGTCGCGACGCCGAGGTGATGGAGGGTGCTTGCCTCAGGGGCCCCATAGCCATGTGTCCCCACTCGGTGGTCAACATGGGGGGCAAGATATACGGCGCCACCACCCTCGGCCCCTACTGCAAGGTGGGCGGCGAGCTCAACAACGTGGTGATGACCGGATACTCAAACAAGGCCCACGACGGATTCCTCGGCAACGCCGTCATCGGCGAGTGGTGCAACCTCGGCGCCGGATGCACCGCCTCGAATCTCAAGAACACCTATGGCCCTGTGCGCCTTTGGAGCTATGCCACCGGCAGCTTCGTCAAGACCGGGCTGCAGTTCTGCGGACTCATCATGGGCGACCACTCCAAGGCCGGCATCAACACCATGTTCAACACCGCCACGGTCATCGGCGTGGGCGTCAACTTCTATGGTGCCGGATTCCCCCGCACGTACATACCCTCGTTCCGCGAGGGCACTGTCGCCGGCATGAAGGAGGTCGACATGATGCGATTCTTCGACACCGCCTCGCGCATGATGTCGCGCCGCCATATCGCCCTCACCGAGGCCGACAAGGAGATACTGATCGCCGTGCGCGAGAGCCTCACCGAATAATCCCCCCCGTCGGCCCCTTGCCGACCCCCCCCAATGTATCACCTAACCCACAGACAATAAATGCCCAAAGTATCAGAACGCGGCACGTTGATGCCTGCATCGCCCATCAGGCGCTTGGCGCCCCTTGCCGCCGAGGCCAAGGCCCGCGGTCTCAATGTGTTTCACCTCAACATCGGCCAGCCCGACCTGCCCACGCCCCCCGAAGGGCTCGAGGCGCTCAAGCACATAGACCGCAAGGTGCTCGAATACAGCCCCTCGGACGGCCTGCTGTCGCTGCGCCGCAAACTCAAGGAATACTATCACCGGTTCAACATCGAGGTCGAGGTCGACGACATCATCGTCACCTGCGGCGGGTCAGAGGCGGTGCTGTTCGCGTTCATGGCCTGTCTCGACCCCGGCGACGAGATAATCGTGCCCGAGCCCGCATACGCCAACTACATGGCGTTCGCCATCTCGGCCGGAGCCAAGATCATCACCGTGCCCTCGAGCATCGACGACGGCTTCTCGCTCCCCCCGGTCGAGAAGTTCGAGGAGCTCATCACCCCCCGCACCAAAGGCATACTCATCTGCAACCCCAACAACCCCACGGGCTATCTCTATACGATGAAGGAGATGCTCCAGATACGCGATCTGGTCAAGAAATACGACCTCTTCCTGTTCTCCGACGAGGTCTACAGGGAGTTCTGCTATACGGGCGCCCCCTACATCTCGGCCTTCCACCTGCCCGGCATCGAGGAGCAGGTGGTGCTCATCGACTCCGTGTCCAAGCGATATAACGAGTGCGGCATACGCATCGGCGCCCTCATCACCAAGCACCCCGAGCTCAAGAAGAACGTCATGAAGTTCTGTCAGGCCCGCCTCAGTCCCCCCCTGCTGGGCCAGATCGTGGCCGAGGCCTCGATCGACACCACGCCCGGATACATGCTCGAGACATACAACGAGTATGTCGAGCGCCGCAAGTTCCTCATAGACCAGATCAACAAGATACCCGGCTGCTACACCCCCATCCCCATGGGCGCGTTCTATACCGTGGTCAAGCTCCCCGTCGACGACGCCGACCGCTTCTGCCAGTGGTGTCTCAGCGACTTCGAGCTCGACGGCGAGACCATCTTCATGGCACCCGCCTCGGGCTTCTATACCACGCCCGGCATGGGGCATGACGAGGTGCGCATGGCCTATGTGCTCAAGAAAGAAGACCTCGCCCGCGCCATGAAGGTCCTCGCCGCCGCCCTGCAGGCATATCCCGGACGCACCATCTGATTCATCCCCCCTCCCTCTCGTCCGAGCCGATGCAGATTATCGTCCGTATCATCCTCCTTGCACTGCTGCCCGTGGTCTGTGTCTGTTGCGACAGGCCCGACCGCGGGCTGCTGCGCATCGAGCGGGCCATGAAGGCCGACCCATATCCCGCACGGGCGCTGGCCATGCTCGACTCGGTCGACTCGGCCGGGTTCAGCGGCAGCCGCGCATCGGCGGTCCTGCACGGGCTGCTGCGCAGCGAGCTGTTGCTCAAAAACCGGCTGCCGCTCGCGACCGACTCGATGCTCGAGGCCGCAGCCGAGTATTATGCCGCCCACAACGACCCCCTGCGTCATGCCGAGGCCCTGCACTACTCAGCCCTGTGGCACCTCAATCAGGCCGACTATCCCGGAGCCATGCGCCGCTCGGCCGCCGCCCTCGACGTGGCCTCGGCCATCCCCGACACCCTCCTCATGGCCCGCTGCCACGAGGTGATGGCTGATATATATAATGGTACATATAATATAGAGAGCGAAATTCGCCACAGGCGCATGGCCAATATCCTATATGGCCGCACGCAGAGCAGGTTAAACCACCTGATGTCCTATCTGCTGCTCGCCAATGCATTGAACTCGGGCGAATATGTCGACAAGGGAATAGCTTTGCTTGACAGTCTCGCACCTGTTTTCGAGAGGGAAACGGGTTATTTGAAATATTTATATCTTGATTCCTATCCATATGCATTGACTAAAATCGGACACAATGCAAGACTCAAGGCATTAATGTCTGATAAAATTATCGGTCTGGATACGGTTTTGAATTTCAATGACGTGTATGCTATAAGTAGAATGTATATAGCAGAGAGGAAACTGGATAGTGCATATATTTGGAAAGACAAGCTTGCAAAGTTGGCCGGTTTTCCGTCTGATACAAGTCGAGTTCTTGGCGTGCAGGCATATTATTATTATACTATCGGTGATTATGAGGCAGCACTGAAGTATTATAAGGAGCGTGACGTGTATGCAGAAAATGTTGTGGGTCGGGCACTTAATAGTGCCGTCGACTATGCGGCTGCAAGGCATTATAAGAATGTAGCGGTAGATACAGATGTAAAACTAAGAAAGCATATTATACTGGTGGTTATTTTGTGCGTGACCGTCATTGGTTGTATTTTCTTGTGGCTCTTAGACGTGCGCAGACGCAAGCGTATGTTCATGAATCAGATGGACGAGATCGGACAGTCTCGCGATATTCTCGATGACACCAAAAGCCGTTTTTCGGATAATATACGCGAGCTTGTTGGAAAGTATCTTGCCGGAGTGATAAGGCTCTATGAGCTACAGTCCACCTTGCCGTCATCTTCACCCGAGGCCGAAAAGATTCATCGACGCATTGCCGCAGAACTCGAGAATCTTTCGTCCGAAGAGGTTCGCGACATAATAATACAGGCTGTAAATAATACCAATGGTGGAATTGTCGACAAACTTGACCGAGATTTTCCGAAACTTAAAGCCGAAGACCGTCTTGTTTTCGCACTCAAGGCATGCGATGTGCCAAGCCAGATTATAGGCCTTTTTCTCAATGTTCAGGTCTCCGGATACTATAGCCGCCGCACCAGACTTATCAAAAAGATCGAAAACTCCTCGTCACCTGACAAAAAATCCTTCCTCGATCTCCTCTCCTGACCCCAATACAACACACTGTAGGCCCGATTTGCAAAGTGACGAATCAAATATAGATTCGTCACTTTTTATTATCTTGATAAACAATGGATTGTGGATTTTATGATTTAGATGGTGACGACTGATTTCGGGCTTGATAATTTGGATTTATATACTTGTCGCACCTAACTTTGCACACAGAGAGTCCGCACCCTCCTCGGACCAAAAAAACAAAAAACTAAAATGAACATCCTCTATTCTCCCCAAGCCCGTAAACAGGCGAATGAAATACGTGTAAGAACGGTGGGGCGTGGCAGTGCATTGCGAGGTCGCGCCCCGCTTTTTCAGCGCAAGTTTTCTGCACATGACAGGGCGTTGGATTTGCAGATATGTATTTTTTGTATTATATTTGCAGTATGGATAGTAACTAAAAAACAATGATATGACAATACTCGAAATCATCACACAGGCTATGATACCGGTCTTCTTCGGGTTGATAGGATCCCATATCGGCGAGGCCCTGCTTGACAAGATTGTCGGTATGTGGCGTGGCGCATCAAAATAATGAGCCGTTTGCGGCTGAAGGTAAATTTTATTACGTTGACTTAGAATCTTCATAATTATGTTTTCGACACTCATTGACGAGATGTTCACGAAAAGTCTCATCTTTTTGGCCATCGGATTTGTATCCGGCATTTTGTTCAGGGCATTGGCTCTGTTGACAAGGTACGTGTATAACCGTAGGTCCGACAAAAACTGATGTCCTCCCTCCGGCGATGCCGGTAGGCTCCGTGGCTCATTCGGGGCTGCGTCCCGTTTTTTGAGCTTTTGGGGCGGGGGTTAGCGGATTTTTTTGTAACTTTGTGCAACAAAGAGAATTTGACCGCCATGACAGACCCCCGACTCGACGATTTAAACAACATACCGACCCCCGAACCCGATGCCACCGTCTTGTATGACGAGGATGCGATAACCACCCTCGACTGGAAGGAGCACATACGCCGTCGCCCCGGCATGTATATCGGCAACGTGGACGACGGGTCGAAGTTTGACGACGGCATCTATGTCCTCGTCAAGGAGGTCATGGACAACGCCATAGACGAGTTTGTCATGGGCTATGGCAAGCTCATAACCATCGACGTGACCGACGAGGCGGTGCAGATACGCGATCTGGGACGCGGCATACCGCTGGGCAAGCTGGTCGAGGCTTCGTCGCGCATGAACACCGGCGGCAAGTATGACTCGAGGGCCTTCAAGAAGTCGGTGGGCCTGAATGGCGTGGGCATCAAGGCTGTCAACGCCCTGTCGACCGAATTTTACATACGTTCGGTGCGCGAGGGGCAGGCCAAGTGGGCGCGCTATTCGTGCGGCGAGCTGCTCGAGGAGTCGGAGATCGAGGAGACCGACGAGCCCAACGGCACGCTGGTGCGATTCACCCCCGACAACACGATATTCAAGGGCTACAGATTCCGTCTGGAGTTCATCGTGCCGATGGTCAAGAACTATACGTATCTCAACACCGGTCTGGCCATAATGCTCAACGGCAAGAGATATGTCTCGCGCAACGGCCTGCTGGACCTGCTGCGCGACAACATGACCACCGAGCCGCTCTATCAGCCCATACACCTCGTGGGCGACGACATCGAGCTGGCCATAACCCACGCCAACCAGAGGGGCGAGGAATACTACTCGTTTGTCAACGGCGCCAACACCATACACGGCGGCACGCATCTGGCGGCATTCAAGGAGGCCGTGTCGAGGACCCTCAAGGAGTATTTCAAGAAGGATTTCGACCCCTCGGACATCCGCGGGGGCATGATAGCCGCCATATCGGTCAAGGTCGAGGAGCCGGTGTTCGACTCGCAGGCCAAGACCCGACTGACCAGCCGCGACATGGGCCCCGAGGGGCTCACCGTGGCCAAGTTCGTGGGCGACTTCATCAAGACCGAGCTCGACAACTATCTGCACCGCAACACCGACATTGCCGACGTGATACTGAAGAAGGTGCAGGAGAACGAGCGCGACCGCAAGGCCATGGCCGGCGTGACCAAGCTGGCACGCGAGAAGGCCAAGAAGGTTAATCTGCACAACAAGAAGCTGCTCGACTGCCGCGTGCACCTCAACGACGCCAAGGGCGACGAGGAGAAGAAGCGCGCCTCGTCGATATTCATCACCGAGGGCGACTCGGCAGCCGGGTCCATCACCAAGATACGCAACGTCGAGACACAGGCCGTGTTCTCGCTGCGAGGCAAGCCAAAGAACTCGTATGGCGTGCCCGCCAAGATACTCTACGAGAACGACGAGTTCAACCTGCTGCAGGCCGCCCTCAACATCGAGGAGGGGATAGACGGCCTGAGATACAACAACGTCATCATAGCCACCGATGCCGACGTCGACGGCATGCACATACGCCTGCTGCTGCTGACGTTCTTCCTGCAGTTCTTCCCCGAGATGGTCAAGCGCGGCCATGTCTACGTGCTGCAGACACCCCTGTTCCGCGTGCGCAACGCCAAGACCGCCCGCAAGGGGGCGAGGGCCAAGAGCTCGGACAACGCCGAGACATATTATTGCTATACGGACGAGGAGCGCATCGAGGCCATCAGGAAGCTGGGCGACAATGCCGAGATAACCCGATTCAAGGGTCTCGGCGAGATCTCGCCCGACGAGTTCCGCGGATTCATCGGCCCCGACATGAGGGTAGACCGCGTGAGCCTGCGCAAGGAGGACTCGGTCGACGAGCTGCTTGAATTCTACATGGGCAAGAACACAATGGAACGCCAGACGTTCATCATAAACAACCTCGTGGTCGAGGACGACTCGCATCTCGACTCAGACATACCGCTCGAATCCGAAGACTGATGGCCCAGCAACTCCCCGTGATACTCTTCCCAGGGTCGTTCGACCCCTTTACCATCGGGCATAAATCGCTCGTAGACCGCGCGCTGCCCCTGTGTGGACGCCTCATCATCGCCATCGGGCACAATGCCTCCAAGCCCGGGGCCGAGAGCGTCGAAGACCGCATCGAGGCCATCAGGCGCATCTATCGCCACGAGCCCCGCGTCGAGGTCACGGCCTATACGGGCCTCACCGTCGACGCCTGTCGCGAGCTCGGCGCTACATGGATGCTGAGGGGGGTGCGCACGGTGGCCGACTTCGAGTACGAGCGCAATCTGGCCGACATCAACCGCGACCTCTCGGGCATAGACACCCTGATACTCTTCACCCTGCCCGGCATGGCGTCGGTGTCGTCGTCGATGGTCAGGGAGCTCGCCTCGCACGGCCACGACGTCTCGCGCTTCATTCCATCCTGACAACAACACACATCACCGTATATAAATGAAAAAACTCACGACACTCATCCTGCTGGCCCTCGCGGTGGCGGGACTGTCGGCGCAGATCAAGTTCGACCCTGCGCGCAAGGTGGCATACGCCGCCCAGATTGTAGAGAATTTCTATGTCGACGAGATAGACACCACCCGCGTGGTCGAGGAGGCCATCAAGGGGATGCTCAAGACACTCGACCCGCACTCGGTCTATAGCAACGCCGAAGAGACCCGCGACCTCAACGAGCCGCTCGAGGGCAACTTCTCGGGCATCGGCATACGATTCCAGATGGACCGCGACACCCTCTATGTCATCGAGGCCATAGTCGGCGGCCCCTCCGAGCGCGTGGGCATACGCCCCGGCGACAGGATACTCGAGTGCAACGACACCGTCATTGCCGGCGTCAAGATGAAGAACTCGCAGATACTCAAGGTGCTGCGCGGTCCCAAGGGTACCGAGGCGCGCCTCAGGGTCAAGCGCAAGGGCGAGCCCGAGGTGATGGACTTCAATGTGGTGCGCGAGGACATACCCATCAACAGCCTCGACGCCGCCTACATGGTCAACGACTCGGTGGGATTCATCTCGCTGAGCCGCTTTGGCGCCACCACGGCCGACGAGGTGCGCGACGCCATGTCAGACCTGCGCCGCAAGGGCATGCGCCATCTGGTCATAGACCTCTCAGACAACGGCGGCGGCTATCTGCGCTCGGCCACCGACATCGCCGAGTTCTTTCTCGACAACGGCGACCTCGTGGTCTATACCGAGTCGCCCAAGAACGGCCGCGCCGAGTATGTGGCCGGCAAGGACGGCATCTTTACCGACGGCCGCATCGTGGTGATGATAAACCAGCATTCGGCCTCGGCCAGCGAGATACTCTCGGGCGCCATTCAGGACAACGACCGCGGCGTCGTCGTGGGTCGCCGCTCGTTTGGCAAGGGGCTGGTGCAGAGACCCTTCCCGTTTCCCGACGGGTCTATGATACGCCTCACCGTCTCGCGATACTACACCCCCGCGGGCCGATGCATACAGAAACCCTATACCGACGGCGACGACTCTGACTATCAGCGCGACATGCTGCACCGCTATGAGTCGGGCGAGTTTACAAGCGCCGACTCCATCCACTTTGCCGACTCGCTGCGCTGCACCACGCTGCGTCTGGGGCGCACCGTCTATGGCGGCGGCGGCATCATGCCCGACATCTTCGTGCCCATAGACACCACCATGTACTCGGTCTACTATCGCGACCTCGTGGCCCGCGGCGTGCTCAACAGATATAGCATGAACTATGTCGACGAGAACCGCAAGAGCCTCAATGCCGAATATCGCGACGAGGACACATTCGTGAGCCGTTTCGAGGTGACGCCCGCCATGCTCGACTCGCTGCGCTCCATGGCCGTGGCAGACAGCATCGCGTTCGACTCGATACAGTACCGGCGCTCGCTCCCCCTGATCGAGCGCACCGTCAAGGGGCTCTTAGGCCGCGACCTCTTCAGCCAAGCCACCTACTATCGCGTCGCCAACCCCCTCAACCCCATCTACACCCGCGCCATCCAAGTCGCCACCGACCCCGAGGAATACCGCAAATACCTCCCCCGGTGACAGGACCGGGAGCGGTGCTCCCTGAACGGCATCATACACAAAAAGAGAGCCCGGCGGGCTCTCTTTTTTGTGTCGTGGCTGACCTGTGGTGATCAGTCCTTGTCGTGCATGTCGGTGGGGAGGGTGGGGGTGTCGATGCCGTCGCGCTTGAGGAGGGCGTCGATGGTGGCGTCGTGCCCGCGGAAGCGGCGATAGAGCTCGGCGGGGTCCTCGGTGCCTCCGCGCTCGAGGATGTTGTGACGGAACGAGTCGGCGGTCTCGCTGTCGAAGATGCCGTGCTCCTTGAAGTGCGCGAATGCGTCGGCGTCGAGCACCTCGGCCCACTTATAGCTGTAATAGCCTGCGGCATAGCCGCCTGCGAAGATGTGGCTGAACGTGGGCGACGACAGCGAGCCCTCGACGGGATCGAAGATGGCAACGCTCTCGGCGGCCTTGGCCTCGAAGGCGGCGGGGTCGGCCACGGGCTCGGTGATGCTGTGCCATGCCATGTCGATGAGGCCGAAGTTGAGCTGGCGCATGCAGGCATAGGCGGCACCGAACTGCGAGGTCGAGATGATGCGGTCTACGAGTTCGGCGGGGATGGCCTCGCCGGTCTGATAGTGGCGGGCAAAGCCGTCGAGGAATGTCTTCTCGGTGAGATAGTTCTCGTTGAACTGCGAGGGGAGCTCCACGAAGTCGCGCAGCACGTTGGTGCCCGAGAGGGTAGAGTATCTGGTGTTGGCGAACAGGCCGTGCAGGGCGTGGCCGAACTCGTGCAGGAATGTCTCGACCTCATAGGGGGTAAGCAGCGAGGGCTTGGTGTCGGTGGGCTTGGTGAAGTTCATCACTATGGTGACGTGCGGACGCGAGTTGACACCCTCGGCGGTGGTCTCCTGACTCTTGAACTCGGTCATCCATGCGCCGGGACGCTTGGACGAGCGGGGGAAGAAGTCGGTGTATATGACGCCCAGATACGAGCCGTCCTTGTCCTTGACGTCAAAGGCGGCCACGTCGGGGTGATAGACGGGTATCGAGGTGTTCTTCTCGAACGAGATGCCATAGAGCTTGCCGGCGAGTCCGAACACGCCGTCTATGACGTTATTGAGTTCGAAGTAGGGGCGCATCTCCTCCTCGTTATATGCATACTTGGCGTTCTTGAGCTTGTTAGACCAGTAGCTGTAGTCCCACGGCTTGATGTCGACGGGCTTGCCCTCGGTCTTGGCGGCAAACTCGCGCAGCTCCTTGAGTTCGGCGTCGAGGGCGGGGCGATATGCGTCGCGCAGCGAGTGCAGCAGGTTGTAGACGTTGGCGGGGTTCTTGGCCATGGTCTCGGCCAGCGAGTAGTCGGCGTATGTCTTGAAGCCGAGCAGGTTGGCCAGCTTGAGGCGTGTCTCGGCAATCTCCTGCATCACGGGCAGGTTGTTGTACTCGCCCTTGGTGTTGCGGCCGGTGTAGAGGCGATACATCTTCTCGCGCAGGTCGGGGCGGTCGCTGTATTTGAGGAACGCCATGTAGACGGGCTGGTCGAGGGTGAAGAGGTACTCGCCCTCGCGGCCTTTCTCCTTGGCGGCCATCGCCGCGGCCTCGACCGAGCTCTCGGGGAGTCCCGACAGGTCATCCTTGCCGAGCCATATCTCGTATGTGTTTACCTCCTTGAGCACGTTCTGGCCGAAGAGGGTGGTGAGCTCGCTCAGTCGGCTCGAGAGGCGGCTGTATGTCTCGCGGTCCTCGCCCTCGAGCAGGGCGCCGTTGCGGGTGAAGCTCTCGTATGTACGGCGCAGCAGCATGCGGTCTTCGGTGTCGAGGCGCAGGGTGTCGCCGCTGTCGTGTACGGCCTTGATGCGCTGCCACAGACGGGGGTTGAGCGAGATTGATGTCGAGTAGTCGGACAGACGGGGGGTGATCTTCATCGAGAGCTCCATCATGTCGTTGTCGCTGAGCGACGAGAGCAGCGGGAAGAACACGTTGAGCACGCGGTCGAGGTCGCGGCCCGAGCGTGCCAGCGCGGCCACGGTGTTCTCGAAGGTCGGTGCCTCGGGGTTGTCGGCGATGGCCTCGACCTCCTTGAGGCCCAGCTCGATGCCGCGGTCTATGGCCGGCTCGTAGTCGGCCACGGTGATGCGGTCGAACGGCGCCGTGCCGTGGGGCGTGTTGGTGAAATCACTGAAAAACGGATTCTGTGCCTGTGTCATAAGCGTTGTTGCGGCTGCTGCCGCGATGAGAAATGTTCGCAAGGGATAGTGATTATGATTGGTTATTATTTCGTTGTCAAATGCGGTGTCCGTGGTCGCGGGCCATGAGGGCGGCGCGGTCGGCGACGATGCCGACGATGAGCGGATTGAGCTCGGCGAGGGCCTTGACCGTCTCGCGGTCCTTGCGCATGTCGGCCATGAACGCCTCGGTGTCGAAGTCGCGGGCGGCTATCGAGGTGGCATACATGTCGGCGGCGCGCGACAGGTCGCCCGTCACGAGGGCCAGATGCCCGGCGTTGAGCCAGTCGGTGGGGGTGTTCGACCCCAGCTCGAGCACGCGGCGGGTATATGTCTCGCAGCGGTCATAGTCGCCCCCGAGCAGCGTGCACCACGCGATGGCGCGCAGTGCCTTGGGCGAGTCGGTGCCGAGATACTCGGCCTTGAACAGCTCCTGCAGGGCTTCGTCATAGCGCCTCAGCTTGAGCAGGCACAGGCCGATGTTGAGCGTCAGCCCCACGTCGTCGGGCTTCTCCTCGGCCAGCCGGCGATAGTGGCGCAGGGCGGCCTCATAGTTGCCGAGAGCGCGCTGGCAGGCGGCCAGACGGCGCTGTGTCCAGCGGCTGCGGGGATTGAGCATCTCGCTCTGCTCGTAATATCGCAGGGCCTCGCCGGTGTCGCCGAGGGCCTGTCGGCAATAGCCCATCTTCTGATACAGCTCGGCCTCGGGGGCGGCCAGCAGGTCGAGGCGGCAGAAGACGTCGAAAGCATCCTCGAAATATCGGCGCCTGAAATAGAACTCGCCTATCAGGCGCAGGGTGTCGGCGTCGTCGAATATCTCGCGCAGCTCGGGCAAGGCGGGTATGTTGAGCCCAAGGGCAAACGGGTCCTTGAACTCGACCTTGCGGCGGAACAGCTTGAAGAAGCGATAGAGGTTGCGCACATAGTCGGTGGTGAGGCGGTCGCGCGTGGCGGGTGCGGTGTTGACCTCCGCGGCCCGTATCCGGTCGAGCTGCTCGGCCTGCATGCGCAGCTGGGTCTCCATCATCTCGCGCTGCGACGCGGGTATCTGTGTCATCGACAGGGCTATCGAGAACTTGTCGCTGTCGCAGAATGCCGCCGTGTCGCCCATCATCTCGATGAGGGGTGCGAAGGGGGCAGTCTCGGGCGAGCGCAGCACCGAGTGCGAGGCGTGGAACGGCATGAACCAGTTGGCCACGTCGTGGAAGAACGGGAACGTCTTGAGCCGCGAGAACGTCGCCATCATCACATCGCCACCCTCCTCCTGTATCTCCTGCATCTCCTTGAGGCGGTCGGCCAGACCGCTCTTTTCCAGCAGCTCGCCCCACTCGGGATTCTCCTCGATCAGGGCCGAGTCCGGGTCGAGCGGCTTGCGCTGCAGCTTCTCGAGCTCGGGGCGCAGCTTCATCATCTCGGGCAGCAGCTCGTCGTTGAACTTGCGGGTCAGTCGCTCGGTGTCGCGGGCGCGGATGAACTGCATCGTGGCCATCCTGACATCCGACGCCCACGACGGCATGTCGCGCAGGGCGTCGAACCGCTGTCGCAGCGTGCGGTCGAAGGGACGGTCGCGATACAGCCACATGGCCATGAGCAGACCGCAGAGGGCGCGCACCGACGCGGCATCATCTGCCGTGGCGTATGCGTCCATCAGCAAGCGCATGCGTGTGGCGTCATACCACTCCGTCAGTCCGAGGGTCAGCGCGCTCACCGCCAGCGAGCGCATGTGTGCCGGCATGGCCGGGTCTGTCATCAGCTCGCCGAACGTCTCGGCGTCGGCCCCCGACATCGGGTAGAGTATCCAGAGGTTGTTGAACAGCTCCTTCTCGAGGGCTTCGGCCCTGAGTGTCAGCGACCGCGACGCCTCGTCGGGATTCTCGGTCAGCGCCGCCAGCGACAGCTTCTGGCATGTATGGCGATACTCTGTCACGATGTCGGCCAGCGGGCGCAGCGGCGTGGCCTGCTCGGTGCGGACCATCGAGAAATAGAGTGTCGGAGCATCCGTGGCGCTGAGGGTGCGTCGCATGGCATCGGCCACACGTCTCACGCCCTCCTTCAGCTCGGCCATCGTCTCGGGCAGACCCGGGTCGGGCAGGCCGCGCAGGGCGAAGTCGGACATATATCCGTATTGTTCGCGCAGGCGAGTCAGCTCGCGCTTGTATTGAGCCAGAATCCTGAATGCCTCGGCCGTATTGTCGAGCGAATCGAGCGCCGCATTGACGCGCCCCTCGGCCAGCAGAGCCTCAAGTTCGTTTATGTCGATTGGATTTTCAGTCATAGAGTGCAAATTTACAACAAATCAAGCAAAAACCGTGCCAAAATTGGTTAAAGGTTAATGGTTATGGTGGATTATGCCGCCATGATGTTTAGTATGATTTAAATCTCCGTAATTGGCGTTTTTGTGGATGAATTTTTGTAACTTTGCGTTTGGACGATAATGCCCGAGTGATACAATATACAATTTTAATCCGAGAAAAAGGAAACTTTCAAAATAATAGACATCCTTGACTTAGACTGAAGCACCGGAATTAGCACTTCAAGATAACATCAGTTCAGCAAGGACATCGGGTGCCTACGCTATGAATTACAGGCGTGGACAGACGTGTTGTTGTCTGATGTAGGCGGTGCTAAGCCTTGGTGCCAACACATATCTGCCACGCCTTTTTCCACAAAAGACCTTATCGGGGTCTTTCTCGGGAAAAATAAATGAGTTATGGCGGATTTTAAGATTGCCCCGTTGGATAAGAATGATGTAATAAATGGCGAGATGTTGGCCAAAAAGCTGGAATGTTTGATTGGTCAGCAGTTCCCTCTTGTCAATAAACCGAGGACTGATGGCTCGACGCTCAGAAAGCTCCTTGTCAAGACGCTTGACGACGGGTCTGTCATGTTGGCCGACAAGAATGATTATACGGTAATACCTCCAAAAGGGAAAGGTATGCCTCGTCTACTTGCTTGTCTTTGCGATTCCTATATCGTGACCTCCGGTGATGTTTATAATTTGCAGGTCTGGAATAGATTCCCGAACGCTGAGGCCGATTTGGTTGTATACAAGAACGGAATGCCCTCAATAAAATGTAGCGACATAAGATTTATCTTCGTAAGGATTGATGTTGCTACTCATTTGATTTGTTCCATTATTGTCGCCACTCCCGGATATATAGTTGGCAAATTCGGGCCGTTTGGCGTTCCTACGATCAAATATCAAATGATTATCAGCGACTTGAAAAGATTTCGCATAGTAAATGATGATGAGTCGTGTTTTTTTAGGTCTGATACTCGGATAATGACACGATATACGACTCATGATTATGTTTCTCCGGAGTCTAAAATTTCGGATTCTCCTTCTCTCGGACGCATTTTGTCCTTGGATTGTATCAAGAAAATGGTTGTTGACGCACTGATTGGTACAAGACTGGATGCGGTGGATACAAAGACCCGTGGGCAAGCTCTTGAAAGGATTGTGGCAAATCTATTGGGTTATGATTCCAAAGATGCCTTGGTCGGAGGTTATCCAGACATTCCCAATCAATTACTCGAGATCAAGGTCCAAGATTCACCGACTGTAGATTTAGGTAAATACTCGCCGACCAATCCGATAGTACTTGACGGGAGGTTAGGAATATCAACCGAGGATGTCAGGTATCTGATTGCCCTGACGGACAAAACCGGAGTTATCGAAGGGTTGATATTATCTCCCGGAGCATGCTTGCGCGAGACGTTTAACTTTGTCAGTGGCACAAGTTTTAAATGTCAGCGCTCCATCCCTATGTCTTTCTTTGATGCGTATGCCGGACGTTCGGTATTTAATCCCTGAGCCCAAAAGCCTCTTCGACAAGGCTATCAATCTCTGATGAAATGCATTTTATCTTGCTCTCATCGTTAATCCAGCCTATTTTATTGACCAGTTGAATGATTCTTTTGGATGCCGAAGAATCAGGATTGGGAATTGGATATTCCTCAATGTATTGAGATAGGTATCTCCGCCTGCCCGAGTAGAGCTTGTTTGGAAACTTGGAGTCGTGGTATTTTGTCATAAGCGAAGAGTTGCAGACTCCTGCTATCAACAGCAGCAGTCTTTCCTCTTCTTTGGATTGAGCACATATCCAATAGCAATTTCCATTCACTATTGCTCCTGATTTATCCAAACAGAATCTTGGCCAGGCGCTGATGTCGGGAAAAACTATTTTGGGAAAGTCCCACAACGCGGGGTTTTGCGGCACCCAGTATTCATACCAATTGCGATTTGCCTTTATGACATAAGATCTTCCCGTCAATTGTTCTTTGTAGTGCTCCAAATATCTAAGAGCTTCGGGAAACTCGGAGATGTCGTATACCATCCTTTTCCCGCCTTTGGAATAATGTGGATATAGAACATCGACAACATTACTGGAGTCAATGTGCCAAGTGGTGATGTTTTCTTGAGAGAGCATGGGCCGAAGAAGCTGGGGCTCAATTTTTATGCCCATCTTGACCCAATTACGCGAGATAAATACATTGTCGGCGCAAGACTTTATTCCTACCCGTACCTTAAACTTATCTTTTATCTTAAAAGCCGTATTTGATGCTATCTTTTCATACACTTCTTTTGTCTTGTCGTCAGATAACTGCCATATGTCGGACTTGTCACTGCAAGACTTGAGTTCACCGGCCTTATATTCAAAATATTTACTGTTGATATGGAAAATACCTGACGAGAATCCGTTCAGTATCTGGAATATATCCTCGGCATCTGTGATGTCGGCTCTATGTGAAGGGTCACATTCATATATGCTGGAATATTTGGGACGCTGGACTCGACTACTCCCAATGCTCTTTTTCTTGCCAATGAAAATGGCAGGCAAGACTGCGGCATCAAATAATTTGGTGTCGCCTAAATCAATTATTTCAAGTATCTCGTAATTGTCACGGAGATACTTCCTGATGTCTGCTCCACTTTTTGTGCTTAGATAGCGATTGGATGTGATTACACCTAAAATACCTCCACTCTTCAGGGCATTGGTCATGGCCATGAGGAATGGATAATACAGATCTATTCGGCCTGAGATATTGAAGTCCTTTGCCAATTCATTGGCCCTTTCGGCTCCTAATATTTGGGTACGGACATAGGGCGGGTTTGCAATAACGATGTCCGCGAATTCATATCTTGTTTTTTTGTTGAATAAATCTATGTTGTTGGGGCTGACTGTCAGGAAATCATCATTGTGTAGCTCGCAGATTGATTTGTGTTCCCCGTCCTCTAATTGCTTTTGAGTAGTGTCTATGCACAGTGCGTTGGTGTCATATCCGATAAGATTGATATTGCTATGTGATGAATTGTTTAGAAAAGAAGATAGAAGAATCCCATTGCCACACGCAGGGTCGAGAACACTGATGCCGTCAGCGCCGTCGCTATAATATAATATCCTTTTTGCCAGAAAATTAGCTAATGCCTCGGGCGTAAAGGTCGAGCCGGTTTTCTTCTTGTGGTTTATTCTTCTAATCATGGAGATGCATCGGTATCATCAGTCGGATCATAAATTTTTGAGGGAGACAATGAGTTTCCGTTTGTAACAACAAAATTACAAAAAAAAACTCATACCGACTTTGTTTGGCAAACACATTCTTTTGTAATGAACAAGATTATACATAAATGACATCAAGTGTGGGGATTTGCGGGATTTTTTGTAACTTTGTGGCTTAATAGACCATAAAAATCATCCTTTCATGCCTCATAACATCGCCGTGCTGGGCTCTACGGGCTCTATCGGCACCCAGACATTAGATATAATCTCGCAGTTTCCGGACCGGTTCAAGGCTGTCGTGCTTGCGGCGGGGAGCAATGTGGACATGCTGATACGCCAGTCTGTCGAGCATCGCCCGGCGCTGGCCATCATAGCCGACGAGTCTAAGTATGCCGCCCTGCGCGAGGCGCTCGAGCCCCTCGGCATCGAGACCGCGGCGGGTGCCGCCGCCTTGGCCGATGCCATGGAGCGCCCCGACTTCGACACCGTCGTCACGGCCACCGTAGGCTATAGCGGCCTGCTGCCCACGGTGCGCGCCATCCGCGCCGGCAAGGATATTGCCCTTGCCAACAAGGAGACCCTCGTGGTGGCCGGAGAGCTGGTGACACGTCTGCTGGCCGAGTCTAAGACCAAGGTGATACCGGTCGACTCCGAGCACTCGGCCATTTATCAGTGTCTCGTGGGCGAGGACCCCTCGACAGTGGCCAAGCTGATCATCACCGCCTCGGGCGGCCCGTTCCGCACATGGACCCCCGAACAGACAGCCCTCGCCACCGCCGCGCAGGCCCTGCGCCATCCGCGATGGACCATGGGGGCCAAGA
Source organism: Bacteroidales bacterium M8 (assembly GCA_001689495.1). GTDB lineage: Bacteria > Bacteroidota > Bacteroidia > Bacteroidales > Muribaculaceae > Duncaniella. The sequence continues at coordinate 163,772 of LUJS01000042.1, forward strand.
TTACGATAGACTCGGCCACGATGCTCAACAAGGCGTTCGAGATCATCGAGGCCCGCTGGCTCTTCGGCATCGCCCCCGAGCGCATCGAGGCCGTGGTGCATCCGCAGTCCATAGTCCACTCGATGGTCGAGTTCATCGACGGCGCCGTCAAGGCCCAGCTCGGCATCCCCGACATGCACCTGCCCATACGCTATGCTCTGGGCGACGCCACCCGCCTCCCCTCGGCCGAGCGTCCGCTGAGCCTGACCGACTACTCGACGCTGACGTTCGAGCAGCCCGACCCCGTCAGGTTCCCCTGCCTGACGCTGGCGCACCGCGCGCTGGCCGACGGCGGCAACACCGCGTGCATCATCAACGCCGCCAACGAGGTGGCCGTGGCCGCCTTCCTCGAGGGGCGCATCACCTTCCCCGGCATCTACGACACCATCACCGACGCACTGGCGCACATACCCTTCGTGGCGTCGCCGACCCTCGACGACTATGTCGAGACGCACCACGCCACGATCGGCTACTGCCTCTCATCAATCAAATAAAGCAACTTAATGGAAGCATTTCTCATAAAGACATTCCAGTTCATCGTCGCCCTCGGCCTGCTCATCATCATACACGAGTTCGGCCACTACTTCTTTGCCCGTGTCTTCGGCATCAGGGTCAACAGGTTCTATCTGTTCTTCAACCCCTACTTCTCGTTGGTCAAGTACTATCCACGCGAGGGCGTGGTCAAGCTGCTGGCGCGCTCCAAGGAAGAGAACGGCAAGGAGGTCGAGACCGCGGCCTCGACCATCCGTGTGGGACGCCCGCATCCGGCCCCGAACGACGGCAGCTCGTCGTGGCGCGACACCGTCTATGGCATCGGCTGGGTGCCTCTGGGCGGATACTGCGACATAGCCGGCATGGTCGACGAGACCAAGAGCGCCGACGATCTGGCCGACAACCCCGAGCCGTGGGAGTTCCGCACCAAGCCCGCTTGGCAGCGCCTGCTGGTCATGGCCGGCGGCGTGCTGTTCAACTTCATCCTCGCCGTGCTCATCTATGCCGGCATCGCCATGCACTGGGGCGAGAGATACATACCCTTTGACGCCGCCACCGAGGGATTCGACTTCGTGCCCGCAGCCGAGGCTGCCGGATTCTGCAGCGGCGACATCCCCCTGACAGCCGACGGCAAGAAGCTCGACGCCTCCGATTCCGACTACATGCTCAGCATGATCGAGGCCGACAAGGTCAAGGTGCTGCGCAACCACAGGGACACGGTCGAGATCGAGATACCCTCTGACTTCATATTCCGCCTCAACGAGCAGAAGGGATTCATGGCCTACAGGCTCCCGGTCTACATCGACCGCATCGTGCCGGGCGAGCCCGCCGCCAAGGCCGGTCTGGCCGAGGGTGACCGCATCGTGGCGGTCGACACCGTGGCCACGCCCTCATACACCGAGCTGACACCGACCCTTCAGGCATACGCCGGGCGCACGGTGCCCGTGACCGTCGAGCGCGACGGCGGGCGACTGACATTCGACGTCACCCCCACCGAGCACGGCAAGCTGGGATTCCAGCTGAAACGACTCACCGACGTATATCCCACCGTGACAAAGGAATACGGATTCTTTGCCGCCTTCCCCAAGGGGTGGGAGATAGGCACTACCACGCTGGGCAACTATGTCGGGTCGATGAAGCACGTCTTCTCGTCCGAGGGCGTGCAGCAGGTGGGCGGATTCGGCACTATCGGCAACCTCTTCCCCGAGCGCTGGAACTGGCTGACGTTCTGGGAAATCACCGCATTCATCTCGCTGGCGCTGGCGTTCATGAACATCGTGCCCATACCCGCGCTGGACGGCGGACACATCATGTTCCTGCTCTGGGAGGTCGTGACGGGCCGCAAGGTGCCCCTCAACGTCCTCGTGGCCGCACAGTATGTCGGCATGGCATTCCTGTTCATGCTGCTGCTCTATGCCAACGGCAATGACATATTCAGAGCGTTCTTCAAATAAAGGTTATAGGGTTAAGGGGTTATAGGGTTATGAGGTTATCGGCCCGGTCCGATCTGTCAGCTCTATAATCCCCATCCCAAGCAATTCAGATGGAAAAGATAATCACACTCAAGCGCGGCAAGGAGGACTCGCTGCTGCGTTTTCACCCGTGGGTATTCTCGGGGGCCATATATTCGCTCCCCGAGGGGCTCGAGGAGGGCGACACCGTAGTCGTCAACGCCGCCGACGGCACGTTCTTGGGCCGCGGCCACTATGAGATAGGCTCGATAGCCGTGCGCATACTGTCGTCAGACCGCGACGAGGCCATCGACGAGTCATTCTATGCCGCGCGTCTGCGGGCTGCGTGGGCCCTGCGCGAGCGTCTGGGCCTGATACGCCCCGACAACAACACCTTCCGTCTGGTGCACGGCGAGGGCGACTTCCTGCCCGGATGCGTGGTCGACGTCTATGGCGACACCGCCGTGCTTCAGGCTCACAGCCCCGGCATGCACTATGCCCGCCACATCCTTGCCCGCGAGCTTGTGTCGCTCTCGGGCGCCGGGATAAGGAATGTCTACTACAAGAGCGAGACCACGCTGCCATACAAGGCACGACTCGATCCCGTCAACGACTATATAATAGGTGGCTTCCACACCAACATCGCCACCGAGAACGGCCTGCAGTTCAACATCGACTGGCTCAAGGGGCAGAAGACGGGCTTTTTCGTGGACCAGCGCGACAACCGTGCATTGGTCGAGCGCTATAGCCGCGGCGCCCGGGTGCTGAACATGTTCTGCTATACGGGCGGATTTTCGGTCTATGCCATGAGGGCGGGGGCCGAGCTGGTACACTCGGTCGACTCGTCGGCCAAGGCCGTGGCGCTGACCGACGCCAACATCGAGCTCAACTTCCCCGGCGACACCCGTCACAAGTCGTTTGCCGTAGATGCCTTCAAGTATCTCGCCGACATGGCCGACGGTGCCTACGACCTCATAATACTCGACCCTCCGGCCTTTGCCAAGCACCGATCGGCGCTCAAGAACGCCCTCGTGGGCTATCGCCGCATCAACGAGGCCGCATTCCGCAAGATCGCTCCCGGCGGCATACTGTTCACGTTCTCGTGCTCGCAGGCAGTGAGCCGCGAACAGTTCCGTCTGGCCGTATTCACCGCCGCCGCACGCTCGGGGCGCAGGGTCAGGATACTGCACCAGCTCACCCAGCCCTCAGACCACCCCGTCAACATCTACCATCCCGAAGGCGAATACCTCAAGGGACTGGTGCTGGCGGTAGAGTGACACCATAATTAATAGGACAGATAGGTCTAATAGGTCCGATATGTTCTATCCGACACAGCCAATAAACCAAAATCATCATCATAATGACCTTCTTCAAATCATTCATCCCGGCCCTCGCGGGGGCGGCCATGCTGGCCGTGACCTCGTGTGGCGGCGGCAAGGATACCGCCGCGCAGGCCGATAATTTCGACTACACCGTGGATCGTTTTGCAGACATCGAGGTGCTGCGCTACAAAGTGCCCGGATTCGAGGAACTCACTCCGCGCCAGCGCATCCTCATCTATTATCTCACCGAGGCCGCAATCGCAGGTCGCGACATACTCTGGGACCAGAACGGCCGCTACAATCTGGCCATCCGCGACCTGATCGAGAATGTCTATGCCAACTATGACGGCGACAAGAACTCTGACGACTACAAGGGTCTCGAGCTCTATCTCAAGCAGATAGAGTTTGCCAACGGCATACACCATCACTATTCGATGGACAAGTTCGCCCCCAAGTTCTCGCAGGAATTCCTTGCAGGCCGCGTCGCCGCGCTGCCCGACTCGCTGCGTCCCGCCAATCTTGACGAGCTGATGCCCGTGATATTCGACCCCGCAGTGATGCCCAAGCGCGTCAATCAGGCTGCCGGTCAGGACCTTATCGTCACCTCGGCCAACAACCTCTATGCCCCCGGTGTCACTCAGGCCGAGGTCGAGGCATACTATAACGCCCGCAAGGACACCACAGACCTCACGCCCGTGTCGTGGGGCCTCAACACCCGCATGGCCAAGGAGAACGGCAAGCTCGTCGAGCAGGTCTACAAGGTCGACGGATACTACTCGCCCGCCATCACCCGCGTGGTGTCGCTGCTCGAGAAGGCCGCGCAGTATGCCGAGAACGACCGCCAGAAGGCCATCATCGACAAGCTCATCGAATACTATCGCACCGGCGACCTCAAGAAGTTCGACGACTACTCGATAGCATGGGTCGAGGACACCGACTCGCGCGTCGACTTCATCAACGGATTCATCGAGAGCTATGGCGACCCTCTGGGCATGACCGGCGCGTGGGAGTCCATCGTCAACTTCAAGAACAACGAGGCCAGCCACCGCACCGAGGTCATTGCCTCCAACGCCAAGTGGTTTGAGTCCAACTCGCCCGTCGATCCCCGCTTCCGCAAGGACGACGTCAAGGGCGTGAGCGCCAAGGTCATCACCGCCGCCATCCTTGCCGGCGACGCCTATCCCGCCACCCCCATCGGCATCAACCTGCCCAACGCCAACTGGATCCGCGCCGCACACGGCTCTAAGTCGGTGACCCTCGAGAACATCACCGAGGCATACGATCAGGCCGCCCACGGCAACGGTTTCAACGAGGAGTTCGTCATCGACAAGGAGACCTCTGACCTGATGGACAAATACCTCTTCATCACCGACAACATGCACACCGATCTGCACGAGTGTCTTGGCCACGCCTCGGGCCGCCTGCTGCCCGGCGTTGACCCCGACGCCCTCAAGGCCCACGGCTCGACCCTCGAGGAGGCCCGCGCCGACCTGTTCGCGCTCTACTATCTGGCCGACCCCAAGCTGCTCGAGCTGGGTCTGCTCGACAACCCCGACGCATACAAGGCCGAATACTACAAGTTCATGCTCAACGGCCTCATGACCCAGCTGATGCGCATCGAGCCGGGCAAGGACATCGAGGAGGCACACATGCGCAACCGCCAGCTCATAGCCAAGTGGGTATATGAGAAGGGCAAGGCCGACAACGTGGTCGAGATGGTCAAGAAAGACGGCAAGACATACGTCAGGATAAACGACTATGACAAGCTGCGCGACCTGTTCGGCCAGCTGCTGGGCGAGATACAGCGCATCAAGAGCGAGGGCGACTATGCCGCAGGCGAGGCTCTGGTCGAGACATACGCCGTCAAGGTAGACCCCGAGCTACACAAAGAGGTGCTCGACCGCTATGCCACGCTCGACATCGCACCCTACAAGGGCTTCGTTAATCCCGTCTACACGCCCGTGCTCGATGCCGACGGCAACATCACCGACGTTACAATAAGCTATGACGAGGAGTATCTGCCTCAGGTGATGCGCTATTCAAAGGAATATCGCACATTGTAATCCGAAATTCAGCCGTTTAGGCCCCAAGACAGCGATCCCCGCCCGGTTTTCCGGCGCGGGGATTTGTTTTTGTTGACAAAAAATACCAAAAACCCCGTAAAAATGACAAATTTTGACCAATATTTGGTGAATTTTAGAAAAATGTCAAAATTTCTTTTGTAAATTGTTGCAAAATTATGTTCAATAGTATAATTTTGCAGAATCATTCCACAGAAAGCAATTTCCTATATGGTATCGACAATAAAGAAGGCCATCGCAGCCTCGCTATTCATCACATCGACAATGACAGTCGTGGCAGTCCCCGCCAAGCCGGGGCTGATGCCCATGACACAGCCCGACGGCTCTGTGATAGAAGTACGTCTGATGGGCGACGAATTTCATCACTTCTATCTCAGCGAAGACGGTTACTATCTGGTCAACGACAACGGCACCTACTGCTATGCCGACATCGACGACAAGGGTCTCACCGTCAGCTCGGGCATCAAGGCCGAGCCCGCCAACAGCCGCTCGGCGGCCTCGATGCAGTATCTCTCCAAGGTCAACATGCCCCGCGTGCTCGAGACGATGCAGCTCCGCGCCGACGCCCGCCTGTCGCGCTTGGCACAGACCACCCACATCCCGGCCCCGGCCTTCGCCCCCACGGCATCGCGCGCGGCAGCCGGTCCCGGTCTCTTCCCCGGCACGCACTTCCCCGCCATGGGCGAGCAGAAGGGCCTCGTCATACTCGTCGAGTATCAGGATGTCAAGATGACCCTCGACGATCCCCACGACTACTTCCACCGCATGCTCAACCAGCCCGGATTCTCCGACTATGACGGTACCGGCTCGGCGGCCGACTTCTTTGCCGAGTCGTCGATGGGCCAGTTCGCCCCTCAGTTCGACGTCTACGGCCCCGTGACCCTGAGCAAGAACCGCTCTTATTATGGCGGCAACGACTGGGGCGGCAACGACAAGAATCCCGCCGACATGGTCAAGGAGGCCTGCGACCAGCTTGACGGCATCATAGACTTCACCGAATATGACCGCGACGGCGACGGCGAGGTCGACAACGTATTCATCTTCTATGCCGGACGCGGCGAGGCGTCGGGCGGATCGGACGACACCGTCTGGCCCCACGCATGGAACGTCGAATATGGCATCGGATACAAGCCCACATACGACGGCGTGAGCGTGTCGCGCTATGCCTGCTCGAACGAGTGGGAGAGCGGACGCCCCGACGGCGTGGGCACCTTCATCCACGAATTCTCGCACGTCATGGGGCTGCCCGACCTCTATGCCACGTCATACACGTCGTCGTTCACCCCCGGCTCGTGGTCGTGCATGGACTACGGCCCCTATAACAATGACGGCTGCACGCCTCCCCTCTATGGCGCGTTCGAGCGCTATGCCCTCGGGTGGATGGAGCCCATGGTCATCGACGGTCCCCTCGACGCATCGCTCGAGCCCATCTCGACCAACAAGGCCGGCATAATCAAGACCGCCAAGAACAACGAGTTCTTCCTGCTCGAAAACCGCCAGCAGACCTCGTGGGACACCTATATCCCCGGCCACGGCATGCTGATATGGCACGTCGACTACAACAGCTCGGTCTGGGACAGCAACAAGGTCAACAACACCCCCTCGCACCAGTATGTCGACATCGAGGAGGCTGACGGCACCCAGAGCGAATATACACGCGACGGCGACGCATTCCCCGGCACGTCGCACGTGACATCGTTCACAGACACCACCCGCCCGAGCATGAAGACTTGGGGCGGACAGAGCCTCAACAAGCCCATCACCGACATCGCCGAGAGCGGCGCGGGCCTCATAACATTCAAGGTCTGCGGAGGCCGCACCGAGCCCATGGCCGGAACCATTGCGCTCGAGGCCCTCGAGGCCGACGACGAGGGATTCACCGCCACGTGGCAGGAGGTCCCCGGCGCCCGATACCTGCTCAGCGTCTATACCCGCCCCGACGACGGCGAGACAAGGACCTATGTGCCCGGATACGAGCGCAAGGATGTAGGCACCGCCACGTCGCATCGCGTCGACGGTCTGGAGGCCGCAGGTCAATACTATTACACCGTCACCGTGTCCAACGGCTGGGAGCTCTCTGACGAGTCCAACGAAATCGCCGTCACCACGGGCGACGCACCCCTCGACAAGCTCAAGGTCAACGCACTCGCGGCCTCTGACGTCAGCTGGGACAGCTTCGTGGCCGCTTGGGACAAGATCTCGCTTGCCGACGACTATGTCATCAACGTATATACCAAGGAGCTGACGGGCCACCACAAGGACCTCTGCGACTTTACCGACGGCGTGGACAAGCTGCCCGAGGGCTGGAGCGCCAACACGGGCTCGTCATACTCCAACACCGCTTATTCGGGCAACGCCATCCCCGCCATACGTCTGGGCCGCAGCGCCGACGCCGTCACCTCGCCCCGCTATGACGACGGCGTCAAGGCCGTCACCTTCTGGCACCGCGGCAACGGTACGTCTGACAACGACGTAGTGGTAGTGTCCGTTCGCACCGACGACGGCTGGAAGGCCGTCGAGGAGGTGCCCGTCACCACCGCCAAGGGTGGCGCGGTCACCACCGTCACCGTCGACATCGAGGGCGCGCACACGGCCCGCGTGGAGCTGAAGCGCAACTCGGGCAAAGGCGCCGTCGCCATCGACGACATCGAGGTGGCCCACGGCATCACATTCGAGCCCAAGACGGTCGAGGGATACGCCGACCTCAGGACAGGCGACACGGACGAGTTCAAGGTGAGCGGTCTCAAGTCCACCACCACATACTATTACACCGTCACCGCCACCTTCGGCGACATCCGCTCGATCACCTCCGACGAGATCGAGGTGAACACGATCGAAGACTCGAACTCGGGCATCGCCGACATCAACGGCGCCGAGACCGTCAGCATCCGGGCATCGCACGGCACCATCGTCGTCAGCGGCCTTGCCGATGGCGACACGGTCAGGGTCCATGACCTCGCGGGCCGCATGGTGGCCTCGGGCCGCGGCGACTCCCGCTTCACGCTCGACAGTGGCGTCTATATCGTCTCGACCCCCGCCAAGACACTCAAGGTAGCAATCTGAAAACATCATAAAGCCAAATCTCTAAATTCCATCATAGGTACAAGAGACTTTACCAATATCCTTTATATTTCGGCCGTGTGTCTGTTTAAAGGTTTCGACAGACCGACGGTATCTAACCTTAGGAAACCAACATCAAATCTATGAGAACAGTTCTTACACGAATTCTCACAGCATTCCTTGCAGCCGGTACGACACTGTCGGTGTCTGCCACCCCGCAGGTGATGAAGAAGGCGGGCGGCCACAACATGCCGCGCGTCGAGCTGACAGCCAAAGCTCAGACCAAGGCTGCCAAGTCTCAGGCCAAGAAGCGCAACTTGCTGGACCAGATCCAGTCGCGCCGCTTGGACAAGGCCGCAGGCTTCTCGGGATTCCGCAAAGCCGCCACTGCAAAACTGCCCGGCAAGAAGAATTATGTACATTCGGCAGCCGGTGTCATGCCCGAACTCAGAGGCTCGGTTACATTCTCTGACGCATGGGCAGCAGCAGGCGAGGCCGCATACGGCCTCTATACCGTGCCCACTCAGGCCGGCGAGAACTTTGAGATGCTCATTGCCGACGTCAACGCCAACTATGGCGGCGTCGAGGTAGACGGCATCTACTGGGCTCACAACTACGAGAACTTCATGGGCTTCCTCCAGTTCTTCACTGTCATGGGCTATGACATGGAGACCGGCGAGCAGATTGCCAACATCGAGGTTGACCCCAGCAAGCTCTGCCCCGGCGGCGTGACCCTCGACCCCTCGACCGGTGTCGTATATGGCATCACATTCGACGAGAGCGCCGAAAACATGGTGCTTTCTACTCTCGCGTACAGCACGTCTGACGTGACGGTAACTCCCATTGCCACGCTCGACGGCAACTGGAACTCGATTGCCGCCGCCCCCAATGGCGACCTCTACGGCATCAAGTATTATGGCGAGACTCAGGGCGAAAACTTCGTCGTTACATCTTCCGAGCTCGTCAAGTTTGACAAGACCAACGGTACATACACCGTCATCGGTCAGACAGGCATGACTCCCCAGTACATGACATCGGCCACCATCGACCCCAAATCGGGCCGTATGTTCTGGACCGTATGTCCTCCCGACGAGACCGGCATGCTTTGCGAGGTCAACCTCTCGACCGGTGCCGCCACGGTGCTCTATGATTTCCCCGACAACAACGAGGTGATGGGTCTGTATGTACCCGCACCCGCAGCCGAAGATGGCGCACCCGCCAAGGTGAGCGGTCTGGAGCTCAGCTTCCCCGAGGGCTCGCTCAGCGGTACCGTTGACTTCGTGGCTCCCACCACTCTGGTCGACGGCTCGAACGGCGTAGGCGAGATCACCTACAAGGTGCTCGTGGACGGTGAGGAGGCTGCTGCCGGTTCTACCGCATACGGCGCAACCGTCAATGCTTCCGTGACCATCGCAGAGGCCGGCGAACACACCTTCGTCGTATACTGCTCGAATGCCACCGGCGATGGTCTCAAGACCAAGATCACCAAGTTCATCGGCAAGGGCGTTCCCGCTGCTCCCGTAGTGACCGCCGAGTATGCCGACGGCACCGCCAACGTGGCTTGGACACCCGTCACCACTTCGGCCGACGGCGGTTATGTCAACCCCGCCGAGGTCACCTATACCGTGACACGCTATCCCGATGCAGTCGTTGTTCTCGAGAACAGCAAGGAGACAACATTCTCCGAGCCTCTCGCCGAGCCCGCCTCGATCGTATCCTACACATACGGCGTCAAGGCTTCGTACAACAACACCGTATCTGCCGAGGGCAAGTCAAACGCAATCGTTCTCGGTTCGATCGTTCCTCCCTACACTCAGGATTTCGAGGGCGAGGATGCACTCGGTGGCTTCACCCTGATTGATGCCAACAACGACGGCAAGACTTGGGCTCTCTATGACGGCAGGGCAAGAATCGGATACAACTCGTCTCTCGACATGGACGACTGGTTGATCACACCTCCCATGAAGCTCGAGGCCGGCAAGGCTTACAAGGTTTCCTTCAAGGCCGCTTCCAACGGTACAGCATTCCCCGAGCGTCTCGAGGTCAAGTGGGGCAACAACAACACTGCCGCCGCCATGACCAATGTCCTGCTCGAGCCCACCATCCTCCAGTCTTCGATAGACGCCGAGTTCAGCAAGGTCATCACCCCGCAGGCCGACGGCACATACTTCATCGGTTTCCACGGCATGTCTGATGCAGACCAGTTCTATCTCTATGTAGACGACATCTCCATCGCAGCCGGCATCTCTTCTGCCGCTCCCGGTCTGGCAACCAACCTTGCCGCCAAGGCTGCCGATTATGGTGAGAAGAAGGCCACCATTACCTTCAATGCTCCCGCAGTAGATTTCTCCGGCACTGCACTTGCCTCGCTGACCAAGGTCGAGCTGCTCCGCGACAATGAGGTCATCAACACCTTCAACGCTCCCGCGCCCGGTGCCGCCCTCACCTTCGCCGACAATCTGCCCGCAGCAGGTACATACACCTACAGCGTGGTAGGCTATAACGCTGAAGGCGCTGGCGACATCGCAAGCACAAGCGTTTATGTAGGCTATGACTATCCCGAGGCTCCCGCTCAGGTGACCCTGACCGAAGACCAGCAGAACCCCGGTACCGTAACCGTTACATGGAGCTCTGTCGGCAAGGACGTATCCGGTGCCAACATCGGCTATGGCAAGGTCAAGTATGATCTCTATGTATTCGAAGGCAACGACCGCGTGCTCGTAGCCGGCGACCTCACCGATACCAGCTACACCTATGCTGCCGTGCCCGAGGGTCAGGCTTTCATGCAGTATGCAGTATTCGCCAAGACCGAGCGTGGCGAGGGCGAGGGTCAGATCTCTGACATGCTTGCCATTGGCCAGCCCTATACAAGCTTTGACGAGTCGTTTGCCGACGGCAACCTCCACTACATCACAGGCCTGATGAATCTTGCCGACTATGGCGAGGCTAATGCCAAGATCTACAATGACGAGTCGTTCACCGACCTCCAGTCTTGCGACGGCGACAACGGATTCATCGGCATTCAGGGTCAGTATCTCGACGATGCCCTGCGTCTCTTCACAGGCAAGATCGACCTGTCCGCTATCCAGAACCCCGCGTTCACGTTCTACACCTACAACATCGGTGGTGACGACGTCAACGAAATCTCGATACTCGTCCGCAAGGCCAACGACGAAGAGTGGACCAACGTACTGACCACTACCGTTCTCGAGGCAGCTCCCGCCGAGGGCTGGAACAAGATTACCGTGAACCTCGCTGCATTCGCAGGCCAGACCGTCCAGATAGCATATCAGGGCGTTGTCAAGCAGTACACCTTCATCCTGTTCGACGCACTCAAGGTCGCTACTCTTGCCGACAATGATCTTGCACTATCCGCAATCTCCGCTCCCGCTACCGTCAAGGCAGGCGAGGACTACAAGGTTGACGTCACCGTAGCCAACGACGGTGGCAAGGATGCCGCTGCCTATACCGTAGAGCTCTACGCAAACAACGAGAAGGTTGACTCGAAGGCCGGCGAGGCTCTCGCCTCCGGCAAGGCTGCCACCGTATCGTTCGACCGCTCGATGTCTGCACTCGCCACCGAGCCCGTCACCTATAAGGCAGTCGTGGTTTACGCTGCCGACGAGGTGCTGACCAACAACGAGAGCACCGAGATCGTCGTGGCTCCCGTGGTTTCCAAGCTCCCCGTTGTCAAGGACCTCAAGGCTGTTAACAGCAACGGCGCCAACAAGCTCACATGGAGCGAGCCCGACCTGACCGCCGCAGCTCCCGAGGAGATCACCGAGGACTTCGAGAATGCTACCGCATGGGCTCACGAGTACGGTGACTGGACATTTGTCGACGAGGATCAGGCCGCTATAGGCGGATTCCAAGGCATGGATGTTCCCGGCATCACTCCCGGCGAGACCAAGGCTTCGTTCTTCGTATGGGACCAGACCGACGGCGTGGGCAACCAGACCTTCGATGCTCACTCTGGCATGAAGTATCTTGCAGGCCTCTTCCGCTATGACGACCAAGAGGTTAGCGACTGGGCCATCTCGCCCGAGCTCTATGGCGGCGCCCAGACCATCTCGTTCTTCGCCAAGAGCTACTCTTCTTCGTATCCCGACAAGTTCGAGGTTTACTACTCGACCGGTTCGCTCGATCCCAAGGACTTCATCAAGGTTCTCGACATGACCGAGGCTCCCAAGGACTGGACAGAGTTCACAGCCGAGATTCCCGAGGGTGCCAAGCACTTCGCAATCCACTCTTGCGCTGCACAGTCGTTTATGATCATGATCGACGACGTGACCTTCACCCCCGCAGGTGCTGCCGCCAACCTCTCGATCGTAGGCTATGACATCTATCGCAACGGCGAGAAGATCAACGCCGAGCCCGTGGCCGAGTGCGAGTTCACCGACGCTGCCGGCAAGGCCGGCGACCTCTATCAGGTTGTCGTGATCTACAACAAGGGTCTCTCGGCCGGCTCTAACGAGGCTGCCGCCGAGTCTGCCCTCAACGAGATCGCAGCAGGCGTCAAGGTTGCCACCGCACAGGGCACCATCATCATCACCGGCGCCGAGGGTCTTGACGTGACCATCGTGGCCGTTGACGGCAAGGTGCTCCACTCTGGCATAGGCGATGCCACCGTTTCTGTCGAGACCGGCGTTTACGTGGTCAAGGCAGGCGAGAAGATCGTCAAGGTTCTCGTTAAATAATCACAAGATTAGATAACCCATCCATCGCCCCCGGCGCCAAGTGCGTCGGGGGCGATTTTTTAATTGTGCTGATTCATAATTTTTTCGTAACTTTGCACCCGAATATACCCATCGGAGACCCATGAAACTAAAAACATACCAAGGGCTCAATTTCAGGCCCTTCATAGAGAATGAACGGATACGGGCCCGCGTCAGCGAACTGGGACGTCAGATAACGGCCGAGTACGAGGGTCACAACCCCCTGCTGATTTGCGTGCTCAACGGCGCCGCCCCCTTTGCCGTCGACCTGTTCCGAGCCATCGACACCGATGCCGAGATCGTTTTCGTGCGCCTCAAGAGCTATGACGGCATGGACTCGACAGGCAAGGTCAAGGAGGTGCTCGGGCTGAGCGAGAGCATCGAGGGCCGCGACGTCATCGTGGTCGAGGACATCATCGACACCGGTCGCACCATGCTCAAGCTCGAGGCCGACCTCAGGGCCATGAAGCCCGCGTCGCTGCGCATAGCCACGCTGCTCTTCAAGCCCGACGCACTGCAGTGTCCCGAGGTCAAGCCCGACTACGTGGGCTTCGAGATACCCGTCAAGTTCATCATCGGCTATGGACTCGACATCGACGGTCAGGCCCGCAATCTCAACGACATCTACGTACTCGACGAACACGAAGGCTGAGACGGGGTGGGCGATGCGTGGCGACATCATCGCCAGCCATCCCCGACAATACCGCTCCCCTCAACGCTCTTAACAACTTGATACAACGTAATCATCAAACATCAGGAATGTTCAATCTGGTTATTTTCGGGGGCCCGGGCAGTGGCAAGGGCACCCAAAGCGAAAAGCTCATAGACCGCTATGGTCTCACCCATATCTCGACGGGGCAGGTGCTCCGCGACGAGATAGCCCGCGGCACCGAGCTCGGCAAGATCGCCGACTCGTACATATCGCACGGCAATCTTATACCCGACCACCTCATGGTCCGGATTCTGGCCGACCTCGTCGACCGCCTCATGCCCACCTCCAAGGGCTTCATCTTCGACGGTTTTCCCCGCACCATCCCTCAGGCCGAGGAGCTGGCCCGGATGCTCGAGAAGCGCGGCGCCAAGGTCGACGCCGTCGTGGGCCTCGAGGTGCCCGACGACGAGCTGACCGTGCGCCTCATCAACCGCGGCAAGAGCTCGGGCCGCGCCGATGACAACGAGGAGACCATACGCAAGCGTCTGGCGGTATATCACGACACCACGTCGCCCCTGCGCGACTTCTATGTCAAGGACGGAAGCTATCTGCCCATACATGGTCTCGGCACTGTCGACGAGATTTTCTCACGCATCACCCAAGCCATCGACAAATGCCCGCAACATACAACGAAAGCATAAAGGAACTCGAGGAGATACTGCGCCTCATGCAGTCAGACCAGTGCGACATCGACCATCTGGCCGACTATACCCGCCGCGCCTCCGAGCTGATCAAGGAGTGCCGCGCGCGCCTCACCGCCACCGAGGAGGAGCTCTCCGCCATCCTCGCCGGCCTCGAACGGCAGTCATGAACTGAAATCATTTTACAAAAAACACCATAATCACAATGCGATTATTTCCCCTCACTGCCGCAGCGGCGTTCGTAGCCGCCGCCGGTTTCGTGGCCTGCAGCCACGGCGGGGCCGAGCATCTCGCCAGCCTCAATCCCGCATACATCGACACCACCATCGCCCCGGGTACCGACTTCTATACCCACGTCAACAAGGGCTGGATGGAGGCACACCCCCTGACAGGCGAGTTTGCCCGCTATGGCAACTTCAACATCCTCTCAGACTCGAGCGAGGCCCGCGTGCGCCATCTGGTCGAGGGTCTCGGCGCCACCAACCCCGAGCCCGGCACCGTGGCCCACAAGGTGTGGACCGTCTACTCGCTGGCCATGGACACCGCCCGCCGCAACGCCGAGGGCGCCAAGCCCATTCTGGCAGACCTCAAGCGCATCGAGGACACCCCCCACGAGGGCATGGAAGACCTCTTCATGTGGATGCACGGCAACTATGCCAGCCCCTTCTTCGGCGCCGGCCCGATGGAAGACTTCAACGACTCGCAGGCATACGCCATGTATGTATCGGGCGGCGGCATGGGTCTGGGCGACCGCGACTACTATCTCAAGGACGACGAGCGCAACACCGCAGTGCGCAACGCATACAAGAAGCTCATCGCCGACCAGATGCAGAATGCCGGATACTCCGAGGCCGACGCACAGCGCATCGTCAAGAACGTCATGAAGATCGAGACCGCTCTGGCCGACTCGGCCCTGACACGCGAGGAGAGCCGCGATCTGGTGCGCATGAACAACGTCCGCACCCTCGCCGACCTCAAGAAGGACTATCCCGGCGTCAACTGGGACCGCTTCTTCAAGGAGACCATGAACATCGACACCCCCGACTCGTTCATCGTCACCGAGCTCGCCAGCGTCAATCAGGCCAGCCGCCTCATGTCGTCGCTGACCGACCGCGAGATCAAGGACTATTATCTCTGGAAATATGTCAATCAGGCATCATCAGAGCTGAGCGACGACTTCACCAACGCCAACTTCGAGTTCTCGAAGGTATATAGCGGCGTGCAGGAGATGCGTCCCCTCTGGAAACGCGCCCTCGGCGCCACCGAAGGTGCCCTCGGCGAGGCCGTGGGCGAGCTCTATGTCGAGAAATACTTCCCCCAGTCGTCCAAGGAATACATGATCGGTCTGGTCGAGAACCTGCGCACCGCCCTCGGCAAGCACATCGACAACCTCGAGTGGATGAGCGACACCACCAAGGCCCGCGCTCACGAGAAACTGGCCGCCTTCACCGTCAAGATCGGCTATCCCGACAAGTGGAAGGACTACTCGTCGATGAACATCGACCCCGCCAAGTCATACTACGAGAACATGCACGAGGTGGGCATGTGGCACCAGCGCGACACATACTCCAAGTGGGGCAAGCCCGTAGACCGCACCGAGTGGGGCATGACACCGCAGACCGTCAACGCCTACTACAACCCCATGGCCAACGAGATCGTGTTCCCCGCCGCCATCCTTCAGGCACCCTTCTTCGACCCCAACGCCTCTGACGCCGAGAACTATGGCGGCATCGGCGTCGTCATCGGCCACGAGATGACTCACGGCTTCGACGATCAGGGCCGCAACTTCGACGCCAACGGCAACATGGTCAACTGGTGGACCGAAGAGGACGCCGCCAAGTTCGCACAGAAGGCTCAGGGCCTCATCGACCAGTTCAACGAGGTCGAGGTGCTCCCCGGCCTCCACGCCAACGGCGCCTATACCCTCGGCGAGAACATTGCCGACCAGGGCGGCCTGCGCGTTGCCATGACCGCCTTCCTTGACGCCCAGCAGAAGAAGGGCGTGGACATCAAGTCGGAAGAGGCCAAGATCGACGGCTTCACCCCCGAGCAGGTATTCTACATGAACTATGCCAACCTCTGGGCCGGCAACATCCGCGACGAGGAGATCCGTTCGCTCACCTCGGGCGACGTTCACTCGCTGGGTAAGAACCGCGTCAACGTCACCCTGCGCAACATCGACCCCTTCTTCGAGGCATTCGCCATCACCGAGGGCCAGCCCATGTTCCGTCCCCAGTCCGAGCGCGTGGTAATCTGGTAATCACCGCCACGCCCTGCAACATAACGACACCGGCCGCGATTCCCTCGCGGCCGGTGTTTTTTCGTCCTATCTGCGCCAGAACGACGGCAGCAGCAACACCAGCAGGGAGAACAGTTCGAGTCGGCCGGCCAGCATGTCTACGGTCAGCAGCCACTTGACGGCCGCGGGCAGGGCCGCGAACGAGCCCCCGGCTCCGGTGACGCCATAGCCCAGTCCGTTGCAGCCTATGCAGGACGAGACCATGAAGAACGAGTCCGTGACGCTATATCCCCACATGGTGATGATGCCTGTCGAGACGATGACCGTGAGCATGTAGATCGAGACATAGGCCGACACCCTCGAGACAAGGCTGTTCTGCAGCGCGCTGCCGTTGAGGCTGACGACATAGGTGCGCTTCGGAAAGACGGTCCTCGTGGTCTCGTTGCTGAAGTTGCGCCCCAGCACCATCAGGCGGTCTATCTTGATGCCGCCCGACGTCGAGCCGCAACATGCCCCGCACAGCATCAGCAGCAGTGTCACGAACAGCGAGGCCGGGCCCCAGCCCTCGACCTCGGCGATCGAGAATCCGGTGGACGTGATGGCCGAGACCACGTGAAACAGCGGATAGATCACCAGCCTTCGGGCTGTCGCGGGGGCGCCCGACACAAGTGCCGACACGACATACACCAGCCATGCGCCGACCACCGTGGCCGCGAATGCCCGCGACACGTCGCTACGCCATAGCTGCTGCCTGTCGCCGCGCCCCACGGCATAGAGAATCATGAAGTTGAGCCCGGCCACGAACATGACCACCGTCAGCACCACCAGCACATAGTCCGACCCCCACCACGTCACGCCGTCGTTACGGGTCGAGAATCCGCCCGTAGCTATCGCGGCAAATGTCTGGCAGATGCTGTCGAACAGGTCCATCGGCCCGATCCACAGCAGCAGTACCGAGACCACGGTGATGACGCAATAGACGCCCCACAGCGCCAGTGCCGTCTGGCGTATGCGCGGGTGCAGCTTGCCGTGGGTTATGCCGGTGGCCTCGGCGTTGAACATCGACATTCCGGCGGCCTTGTTGAGCTCGGGCAGCAGGGCCAGCATGAACAGGATGATGCCGAGACCGCCGATCCACTGGGTGAAGGCCCTCCAGAACAATATGCCCTTGCTGCAGGCCTCGACGTCGGTGATCATGCTGGCGCCGGTGGTGGTGAACCCGGATATGACCTCGAACATCGCGTCGGTAAACCCCAGCGGCGTGCGGCAGAGCATGAACGGAATCATGCCGAACAGGCCGAAGACCACCCACACCAACGCGGTGATGATGAACCCCTCGCGACCTCGGATGGCCGTGGATGTGTGCCTGCACGACAGTTCGGCCACGCCTCCGGCCACCCCGGCGGCAACGACGGCGACGGCAAACGCCTTCCAGTCACCCTCGCCATACAGCAGGCATACGCCCAGCGGCACTGTCATCAGCAGTGCCTCGATCAGGACGAGGCGTCCCAGTATGCGTGTTATGGCGCCGTAGCGTATCGAATTTCTCATGGTCAATGAAACAGACGTTCTACCTTGGACATTGCTCCCGAGGTGAAGAACACCACGACCTGATCGCCGGGGCGTATCAGGGTGCTTCCCTCGGCCAGCATCCCGTGGCCGTCGCGTATCAGTCCGGCCACCGTCAGCTCTCTCGGCAGTCCCAGTCCCGAGATCGGGCCCGACACTATCCTGCTTTCCGGGGGCGCCATCATGCCCGTCACCTCGGCCTTGTCCAGAGACATGCATTGGGTGGTGGCCACGTTGGCGTCGAGCAGCACGTTGAGTATCTTGCCGGCATTTAGCAGTTTCTTGTTGATGATCTTGTCTATGGACAGGCTCTCGGCCTCGGGGACATACTGCAGCTCCTCGATGCGGGCCACGGTCCTCGATACTCCGTGCTCGCGCGCCACCATGCACGACACTATATTGGTCTCCGAGCTTCCCGTCAGGGCCAGAAACATGTCGCAGCGGTCTATACCCTCCTCGTTCAGCGTGGCGACGTCATTGGCCTTGGCATTGACCACGACTGCCTTGGGAAATCTTGATGCCATGACGCGGCAGCGGTCACGGTCAGGGTCGATGACGGTGATGTCATAGCCCGTGCCGATGAGGCCGAGCAGATTCTCG
The DNA here is from genome assembly GCA_001689495.1 of Bacteroidales bacterium M8. Taxonomy (GTDB): domain Bacteria; phylum Bacteroidota; class Bacteroidia; order Bacteroidales; family Muribaculaceae; genus Duncaniella. The sequence continues at coordinate 182,693 of LUJS01000042.1, forward strand.
GTGACACGCCCGGCGCCCGTTATCATGATGCGGCGCACGCGCGCGGCCTGCTTGCCGCAGACTTCGGGTAGCCTGTCTATCTCTGCCGGCAGTACCGAGAAGTATATCGTGTCCCCCTCGACCAGCATGTCGTCGCCTCGGGGTATGATGATGGTCTCGCCACGCTTTATGGCTGAGACGTGATATGGTCTCGGATTGTTTGGCACGTCCTTCAGCCGCCGTCCGCACATCGTGCCGGACCTTTCCATGCGCACCCCGGCCACAATCAACTGACCGTTGTGAAACGCCGACCATTCGCTGACCCAGTTGCGTTCGATGAACTGGGCTATCTCCATGGCCGCCAGCTTTTCGGGGAATATCGTCAGGTCCACCCCGTTGCGCCGCAGCATGTCGGCATCGGCCCCCGCGGCAAATTCCGGATTGTCCACGCGGGCAACGCATCGGCGCGTGCCGCAGTCCTTGGCAATCTGGCAGGCCAGAATATTGACCGTCTCGTCGGGAGTCACCGCCACGAACAGGTCGGCGCCGTCGGCACCGCACTGCATCAGACAGTTTCTCGACAACGGATTCCCGTCGACCGTGATGAAGTTGCCTGCGGCATCGAGTTCGGCGAGGTGATCGCGGTCAGAACCAATCAGCACGATGTCCTGATTCTCGACAGAGAGCATTTCGGCCAGATGTGTACCGGTCTCGCCGTCGCCGGCAATGATGATTTTCATAATCCTTTGTTTATGTCACCGCAAAAATAGACTAATTAATGTGAGAATATAGACGCTTTTATATTATTTAACATCTCTCGACAACTAAAAGTTTTGGTTTTTTGACGCGCCTTTTTTGCGGATTTCAAATCTTTTCAATACCTTTGTGGTGTTGTAATATGTTGATTATTAAATAAATAAATTATAAAAATAATTATTCTCCATTATCCCAAATGCGTCCGCAGGACGCGGATTTATCAGTAACCCGGTACGCCGTAGCTCTGCGAAGGCGTGCCGGGCATGGAAAACCTCCAAGAATGGCGTCCGTATGGACGCCGGTTTACGGATGGAATGGAGGATAGCCGTTAATTATTCTAATTATGTTACTTATAGACAAACTGATTCAGTTTTCCAATCTCCCGCACGCCGACCTCGATTCCGAGTTCAGGGCTTTGGCCCGACACTTTCTTTATGGCGGCTATGTCAGTGTCCGTGACGATGATGGGCGCGAGACATTCAGGGTCCATATCCGCACGGTCGAATTTTATTTTCACTCTGAGGATGGCTCGGCCTGTGCCGACGAGATTGTCTATCACCGCAACGGCAAGGGATTGGCCGACATGCCCTATTTCCCGCTCATGGCATTCAACGCCCACGTCTCGGGCATAGACATCACGTTCGAGAACAGGGCGCGTCAGTATCGCGCTTCGGCACTGATACGGGCCTACGAGGTCGTGGACATGCGCCGTGAAGAGGGTGGGGTATTCCTGAAATACTCCAAAAAGGATGGCGTCGGTCTGTTCCGTCCCGTCGACCCCAACGCCGGGGACTGTGTCAACACACAGTCGACATATATCTTTGACATAATCAACGGCTTTGGCCCACATGGCCCGCAATGGATGGACAACCCCCTCCGCGACCCCGGACAACCACTCGTCACGGCACCCCGCAAGGGCGTCAGGCTATACGTCAACCACCAGCGGACCAAGGATCCCGACACCCGCAAATGGTCATTCACCCGCCCCGAAAACCTCACCGACCTATGACGGATAGGGATACGGACATGGTCTTTATTGCCGATGGTCCCGCCGAGGCGCTCGGACTAAGTGGTTTCTATGACCGATTCAAGGCAAAACTCGAATCGCACGGCATCGAATACCGCTCGTTGCCCGAGGTCAAGGACATCTGGTGTCGCGATTTCATGCCGATACAGCTCGACACTCACACTTTTGTCGGCTACAGATATGCTCCGGATTATCTTGCCGACGAGCCTGATTACGTCACCGACTGGCGAACGATATGCCCGCGGCTCGACATCGAGGTCGTTGACTCGGACATCGTACTCGATGGGGGCAATGTAGTGGTGTGCGACGACAAGGTCGTTCTGACAGACAAGGTGTTGGGCGAGAACCGTCACCGATATTCTCCCTCCGGGCTCATGGTTGCCTTGAGTGAGCTGTTTCAGGGGCGCGAGCCGGTCATTATTCCTTGGCACGCTACCGGGGGTGATCCCTATGGGCACTCGGACGGGCTTGTAAGGTATCTCGGCAGTGGCAGGGTACTGTTGAGCACGCTTTTCAATAAAGACAGGGCCGAGATAAGAAAAGTCCTCTCGCAGCACTTTGCAGAGGTGATTGACCTTGAATTTGACATTCGCGGACGCGGATTCGAGAAATATGCATGGGCCTACGTCAACTACCTTCAGGTGGGCGACTTAGTGCTTGTGCCATCTTTCGGCCTCCCTTGCGAGGCCGGGGTGATGCGGCAGCTCGCCAAGCTCTGCGACGGCTGCGTCATCGACCACCTCCCCGCCCGCCCCATAGCCGACATGGGCGGCGCCCTCCACTGCATCACTTGGAACATAGCACGATAATGTCACGAATTTAACTAATTCGATGTTTTGTTGCTAATGTCAGGGCGATTGACTAACTTTGCAAGATAATAACAAAGCTGAATACAATGGACTTGTTTGACAAAATATCGGCCGACATCAAGGCGGCCATGCTGGCCCGCGAGAAGGTGAGACTCGAGACCCTCCGCGGCATCAAGAAGGAGTTTCTCGAGGCCAAGACCGCCAAGGGTGGCGACGGCACTCTCTCGGACGAGGCCGCGACAAAGATTCTGGTCAAGATGGCCAAGCAGCGCAAGGAGACCGCCGCTATATACGACGAGCAGAACCGCATCGACCTGCGCGACAACGAACTGGCCGAGGCTGCCGTGATAGAGGAGTATCTGCCCAAGCAGCTCACCGACGAGGAGCTGACCGCCGAGCTCAAGAAGATCATCTCCGAGGTCGGTGCCACTTCGGCCAAGGAGATGGGCCGCGTGATGGGCGTTGCCTCAAAGGCCCTCGCAGGCCGCGCCGACGGCCGCGCCATTTCGGCCAAGGTCAAGGAACTGCTTTCCTGATCAGTGTGGTCGGGAGCGGTCACAATTAAAACAATCGCAACTATCAATTCAACAAGATGCTTACCTTACAGCAGATAAAAGAAGATCCCGAACGGATCATAGCACGCCTCGCCGTCAAGGGCTTTGACGGCAAGCAGGGCGTGAACGACGTAATAGATTTCGACGACCAGCGCAAGAGCCTCCAGTTTCAGTCTGACACTCTTGCCGCCGAACTCAAGAAGAAGGCCGACTCGATAGGCCGCCTGATGAAGGAGGGACGCCGCGACGAGGCCGACGAGGCCAAGAAGGAGGTCGCCGAGATCAAGGAGCAGCAGCGCGAGCTGGCCGACCGTCTGGCCATGACCGAGAAGTCCATACGCGACATCCTGCTGGGCATGCCCAACATACCCTGCGATGCCGTGCCCGAGGGCCGCACCGCCGCCGACAACGTGGTCGAGAAGACCGGAGGCAACATGCCCGATCTCCCCGCCGACGCACTGCCCCACTGGGATCTGGCCAAGAAATATAACCTGATAGACTTCGAGCTGGGCGTCAAGATCACCGGCCCCGGATTCCCCGTATATATCGGCAAGGGCGCCAAGCTGCAGCGCGCCCTGATACAGTTCTTCCTCGACCGCGCGTCAGAGGCAGGCTATCTCGAGATCCAGCCCCCCTATGTGGTCAACGAGGCTTCGGGCTATGGCACGGGCCAGCTGCCCGACAAGGAGGGCCAGATGTATTACGTGGGCGAGGACAACCTCTATCTGATACCCACGGCCGAGGTGCCCGTGACCAACCTCTATCGCGACGTCATCATCCCCGCCGACAAGCTCCCCATCAAGAACTGCGCCTATTCGGCCTGCTTCCGCCGCGAGGCCGGCAGCTATGGCAAGGACGTGCGCGGCCTGAACCGCCTGCACCAGTTCGACAAGGTCGAGATAGTGCGCATCGAGAAGCCCGAGGTGTCTTATGCCGCCCTCGAGGAGATGAAGGACCACGTTCAGGGCCTGCTCGAGAGCCTCGGCCTGCCTTGGCACATACTGCGTCTCTGTGGCGGCGACATGAGCTTCACGTCGGCCATCACGTTCGACTTCGAGGTCTACTCGGCCGCACAGCAGAGATGGCTCGAGGTGTCGAGCGTGTCCAACTTCGAGACCTATCAGGCCAACCGCCTCAAGTGCCGCTATCGTGGCGAGGACAAGAAGACCCACCTGTGCCACACCCTAAACGGCTCGGCGCTGGCCCTGCCCCGCATCATGGCCGCGCTGCTCGAGAACAACCAGGCCCCCGAGGGCATCGTGGTGCCCGAGTGCCTGCGCCGCTACACGGGCTTTGACATCATCAACTAATCGCGGCCCGGGAGCGTTGTAAATATAAAATTTCAAACTTTATGGAGACAACACGCCAAGCCAAGATTGCACGCCTCATACAGAAGGACCTGAGCGAGATATTCCGTCAGCAGACGGCCAAGACACACGGCACGCTGGTCAGCGTCAGCGCCGTGCGCATCTCGCCCGACCTGTGCATAGCGCGAGTGTATCTCTCGATATTCCCGGCCGAACGGTCGCAGGAGATTCTCGAGGGCATCAACTCGCAGTCTAAGACAATACGCTATGAACTGGCCCGGAAGGTGAGGTTCCAGTTGAGAAAATGTCCCGAGCTGAGTTTCTACATCGACGACTCGCTCGACTATATCGAGAACATCGACCGCCTGCTCGAAAAGTGACGCAGGCCGTCCGGCAGTAAAACCTGAAGACACCTGATGCTCGCACTGCGAATAGCCCTGCGCTATCTGTTTGCCCGTAAGAGCCACACGGCCGTCAACGTCATCTCGATGATCTCGATGGCGGGCATAGCCGTGGCTGCGATGGCCATGACGTGCGTGCTGTCGGTGTTCAACGGTTTCACCGATCTTGCCGCCGAGCGTCTCTCGGCCATAGATCCCGACATCAGGGTGACGCCGCGTTCAGGCAAGGTGATCGCGGCGTCAGACTCCATAGCCGCGGCTCTCGCCCGTATCGACGGGGTGAGGGCCGCGGCCCCTGTCATGGAGCAGAAGGCCCTCGCCATATCGGGCGACGCCCAGTTGCCCGTGACGGTCAAGGGTGTCCCGGGCGGATACTCCACGTTCACGGCCCTCTCCACGCTCGTGATAGACGGCGTGATGGTCGACCCCGCCGACACCACCTATGCCGCCGACGGCTATCCCGGCCCCTTTGCCCTGCTCAGCGTGGGCGCGGCCATCAACACGGGGGCCCGTCCGTCGCTCGAGCGGCCATTCCTGCTCACCGTGCCGCGCCGCACGGGGCGCATCAATCCGGCGCTGCCGCTGGCGGCGTTCGTCACCGACACTCTGTTTGTCAGCGGGGTCTACCAGACCAACCAGATGGACTATGACGAGGATATGCTGCTGGTGCCCCTCGCGTCGGCCCGCCGCCTGTTCGACTATGCCGACGAGGCCACGTCCATCGAGCTGGCACTCGACCGCGACGCCGATCCAGACAAGGCCCTCGAGGCCGTCGAGGCCGCCCTCGGGCCGCAATACATCGTGGCCGACCGCCTGAGGCAGCAGGAGGAGTCGTTCCGCATGATACAGATCGAGAAGTGGATCACCTTTGCCATGCTGCTGTTCGTGCTGGTCATGGCATCGTTCAACATCCTCTCGACCATGTCGATGCTCATAATCGAGAAGGAGGACAACCTGCGCATCTTCCGCGCCCTCGGGGCCTCGGGGGGCATGATACGCCGCATATTCCTATACGAGGGGCTCCTGATAGCCCTCATAGGCGGAGCCATAGGCATCACCCTCGGCATCATTCTGGCCCTGCTGCAGCAGCATTTCGGCCTCATATCTCTGGGGGGCGACCACTCGCAAATGTCTGTCGTGGCCTATCCCTGCCGCCTCGCCCTGTCCGACGTGCTGCTCACCGCCGCGGTCGTCACGGTGATAGGGCTGATCTCGGGCCTCGTCAGCTCGCGGTCGGTCAAGGCCTGACATTATACGATACAAATGACATCGGGGTGGATACGCAATCGTATCCACCCCGATGTCGTTATGTTTCGGATGATTATTCGAGGTATCCGAACGAGCGGAGCTTGTTCTCGCGGTTGCGCCAGTTGGGCTCGACCTTGACGAAGAGCTCGAGATAGACGCTCTTGCCGAAGAATGCCTCGATGTCCTTGCGGGCCTCCATGCCCACCTTCTTTATCTTCTCGCCCTTGTGGCCAATGATGATGCCCTTCTGCGAGTCGCGCTCGACATATATCACGGCCATGATGTGTATGGAGTTCTCCTTCTCCTCGAACTTCTCGACGATGACCTCGACCGAGTAGGGTATCTCCTTGTCATAGAGCAGCAGTATCTTCTCGCGGATGATCTCGGTGACGAAGAATCGTGCAGGCTTGTCGGTGAGCGCGTCCTTGCCGAAGAAGGGGGGCGAGACGGGGAGCAGCTCGACGATGCGGTTCATGAGGTTGGAGACGTTGAAGTGCTCTATGGCCGATAGGGGAAATATCTCGGCCTTGGGGAGTATGGCCTGCCAGCGCTCGGTCATCCGCTCGAGCTCTTCCTGATTCTTGACGAGGTCTATCTTGTTGATGACCAGCAGCACGGGGATGGTCTCCTTGGCCACCTTGGCAAGAAAGTCCGAGTTCTTTGAGGGATCCTCGACCACGTCGGTGACATAGACCAGTATGTCGGCGTCGGTCAGGGCCCCCTCGCTGAAGTTGAGCATCGACTCCTGCAGCTTGTATTTGGGCTGCAGCACGCCCGGGGTGTCCGAGAAGACTATCTGGTATTCGGGTGTGTTGACGATGCCCATGATGCGGTGGCGGGTGGTCTGTGCCTTCGAGGTGATGATGCTGATGCGCTCGCCCACGAGGTCGTTCATCAGCGTGGACTTGCCCACGTTGGGGTTGCCTACGATGTTGACAAATCCGGCTTTATGTGTGGTTTCTTCCATATAAACAGGTGTTCGTTTAAGGCTATAACAAAAATAGCACCTTAAAAGATGCTATTTCCGTAATAAATTTCAGATGCGTGTCGCCCTGTGGGATCAGAGATCCCACACGAGATACATGGCACCCCAAGTGAAGCCGGCGCCAAAGGCCGTGAGGATGATCTTGTCACCCTTCTTCAGGCGGCCCTTGTACTGGTTGAGGCAGATGGGAATCGAGGCTGCCGATGTGTTGCCATACTCCTCGATGTTCACCAGCACCTTGTCGTCGGCGATGCCGAGGCGCGAGCCCACGGCCTCGATGATGCGCAGGTTGGCCTGATGGGGCACGAACCAGTCGATGTCGTCGACGGTGAGCGAGTTGCGCTCCATCACGTCCTTCGATGCGTTGAACATGTCGGTCACGGCGTTCTTGTAGACGTTGCGGCCGTCTTGGAACAGGAAGTGCTTGCCGGCCTGAACGGTCTCCACGGTGGCGGGCATCACCGAGCCGCCGCCCTCCATGAGCAGGTGCTCGAGGCCCTGTCCGTCGGTGTGGAACACGCCGTCGCGCACGCCCATGCCCTCCTCTTCGGTGGGCTCTACCAGCACGGCTGCGGCGCCGTCGCCAAACAGGGTGCAGGTGGCGCGGTCCTCATAGTTGACCATCGACGACATTTTCTCTGCGGCCACGATGACTATCTTCTTGCGCAGGCCGGAGCGGATGTATCCGGTCGCGTCCTCGAGAGCCACGATGAAGCCGGCGCAGGCAGCCTGTATGTCGTATGCGTATGCGCCGGTCATGCCGGTCTGATATGCTATGACCGAAGCTGTCGCGGGGAAGCGGTAGTCGGGGTTTGAGGTCGCGCAGATGATCAGCTCGATCTCTTCGGGTTTTGTTCCGGTCTCGGCCAGAAGTTTCTCAACGGCCTTGATGCCCATGTACGAAGAGCCTTTGCCTTCCTCGCGCAGGATGTGGCGGCGTTTGATACCGACGCGGGTGGTGATCCACTCGTCGTTGGTGTCGACCATCTTCGAGAGCATTTCGTTGTCTAATATGTCGTCAGGGGTATATGCTGCGATCCCTGATATGCGTGCGTTCAGCATTGTGTGTGAGAGTGCGTGGAGGTGGTTAGAGATGGGTACATAAAATCACACACCGACGCGGTTTCCCCGTTTGCTTGCGCTGGGGGGAAATCCATGCCGATTGTCCGGTCAGTCCGTAGTTCACCTCGGGTGTAGACTGGATATTGTGATTTTGTTTTTGAGTCCTCCGGTCACTGTGGACCGGAGGTTGAGCCTGCTGTCAGGTTCAGACGGCGGCTGTCTTCTCGATGGCGATGCGTCCGCGGTAGTAGCCACATTCACCGCACACGGTGTGATAGAGGTGCCATGAGCCGCAGTTGGGGCAGAGAGCCAGAGTGGGGACTACGGCCTTGTCGTGGGTGCGACGCTTGGCGGTACGGGTCTTGGATTGCTTTCGTTTAGGATGTGCCATGACTTATTTGTTTGAATTTTTGTTACTATATTTTTTATCTTGTTTCCCTTGGCCTGTCCGTTGCCGGGCGGGGTGGGGGACACTTGTGTCGGTTGCGGGTCGTTTTATTCTTCGCCTTGTTTTGACGCCAGCCCCTTCAGCGCGTCCCAGCGCGGGTCGGTCTGTTCGGGCTCGGCCGGGGCATCCATTGTGTCCATCTCCTCGATCAGCTGTTCTGCCAGATCGGCGTCCTCGTCGTCCTTGACGGCCCTGTGCTTGCGCAGCAGCGCGCTCATGGCCCTGTTGCACTTGCCCATCGGGTGGACATGCTTCAGGGGGATGGCCAGCGAGGCGGTGTCATATATCATGTACGAGACGTTGAGGAAGCTGTTGGACTGCGGTATCACCAGCAGGTCGTCGGTCTCCGAGTAGTCGTCGCCATACTTGACATTGATGGTATACGTGGTGTCGATGGGATAGATCAGGTCGTCCAGACAGCGGTCGCAGATCAGCGTGACAGTGCCGGTGACGTGAAAGTCGAGCTCGTAGAGGTCGTGCTTGTGTGTCACCGTCAGTGCGACGTTGAGGTCGGCGTCGTGTATGTCGGCGCTCTCCATGTTGACGAAAAACTGTTTCCCGAGGTGATAGGTAACCTCTTGCGTTCCCTCGGGCATCGTCTTCAGGGGGAGCCGGAATTCTGAAAATTTTCCCACGGCAATAAGGGTTGAAAAAACTTTGCAAAGTTACGGTTTTTCTTTTGATTGCCAAAATATTCGCCCGAAAAATTTGCCCGACTGTTCTCACGAATAGTCGGGCTTGGATATATTCACTAATTTTTGGGGATGTTTAGTGAATGGGGGATGGGGATGATTTTGATGGTGCAAAGGTAAGCAAAATTTCCGTTACATCCAAGAAAAATCAATCATATTCGGTCAAGAACAGTGCCGACAAGGTCGTGGACAGCAGTCTTGTAGTTGGGGTTGGCGTCGGTGTTCATGCGGTTGGCTATGATCGAGCATACGGTCATGGCGCGGTGCCCCATCAGGCGGCCCAGTCCCTGCAGGGGGGCCGACTCCATCTCATAGTTGGTCACCTTGCGGCCATCGTGGCGGAAGTGCTCTATGCGCTCGTTCAGGTCGGGATTGGCCAGCGGCAGGCGCAGCTTGCGTCCCTGCGGGCCATAGAATCCGACGGCCGAGATGGTCACGCCCCTCACCATGTCGTCGCGCCCGATGCGGCTCACCAGCTCCTCGTCGGCGTCGACCACGTATGGCTTGGCCCACAGCGGATTCCAGCCGACAGACTCGCAGAAATCGTGCTCGAAGTCGAGGTCGGCCACCTCGTTGCGGCCTGCATAATAGTTGAGCACGCCGTCAAATCCGATTGATTTCTCGGCAATTACGGGCGTGCCCAGCTTGAGCTCGGGCTGAAGCGCCCCCGAGGTGCCTATGCGCACCATGGTGAGGCGGCGTTTGTTCTCGCGCACCTCGCGGGTGGCGAAGTCGATGTTGGCCAGAGCGTCGAGCTCGTTGATGACGATGTCGATGTTGTCGGGGCCGATGCCGTGAGACAGGCACATGATGGGTTTGCCGTTATAGGTGCCCCCGATGGTGTGGAACTCGCGCGACGACACCTCGAAGTCCTTGGTGTCGAAGAACGATGCCACCATGTCGACACGTCCGGGATCGCCCACGAGGATTATGCGGTCCGTGAGCTGCTCGGGGAGCAGGTGCAGATGGAATACCGAGCCGTCGGGATTGATGATGAGCTCGGATTCGGGGATGATTTCTTTCATAGCGGTTTGTATTGATGATTACATGATTATAACAAATCCAGTGCCCTCTCAGTTGGCGCGGTATGCGCCGCCGGGCATGGCCGTGAGCAGTCCGCGCGACTCCATGTCTATCAGCTTGCCCATCAGGCGGTGCGTGGGCATGTCCACGCGGGCGGTCAGCTCGCCCAGAGTGGCGTCGCCCTGTCTTGTCAGCACCTCCATGATGGCCTCCTCCTCGGGCGTCAGCTCCTCGAACAGCTGGTGTTGCGTCCCCTCGGGCTCGCGCGCGGGCCAGCGCATGGCTTGCATTATCTCCTCGGCCGAGGTGACGAGCTGGGCCATGTTCGAGGCTATCAGTGAGTTGCAGCCGCGCGAATAGCGGTCGGTCACCCTGCCCGGCAGGGCGAAGACGTCGCGCGAGTATGCTCCCGCCAGACGGGCCGTGACCATGGCGCCCCCTTTGGCGTCAGATTCGGCCACCACCAGACAGTCGGCCAGACCGGCCACTATGCGGTTGCGGGCCAGAAAGTTGCCGCGGTGGGTGGCGTCGATTGACCGGTAGTCGGTCATCAGCATTCCCCCCGAGCGCACCATGCGCACGGCGGCCTCGCGGTGGGTGGCCGGATAGAGCGTGTTCAGGCCGTGGGCCAGCACCCCAATCGTGGGCACCCCGGCATTGAGGGCGGCGCGGTGGGCGGCAATGTCTATGCCGTATGCCAGACCGCTCACCACCACCACTGGGTCTGACATAGTCGAGGCCAGATCCCTGACCAGAGCCTCGACAAACCCCGTGCCGTATGTCGTGGCGTGTCGCGTGCCCACCACCGAGACAAACCGGGCCGCGTTGAGGTCGGTGTCGCCGATGCAATAGAGCATCAGTGGCGCGTCGGGGCACTCGAGCAGCCGTTGGGGATAGTCAGGGTCGCTGAAGAACAGCGTCCGGATGGAGTTGGCCTCGACAAACCGGAGCTCGCGCTCGGCATCGCGCAGGGCCTGCGACCTGACGGCATCGCTGAACGGACGCGAGTTGACGCCCGTTATCGCCGCCAGTTGCCGCTCGGAGAGGCCGAAAAAGTTCTCGAGCCCACCGGCGCGGTCCACGACGAATCGCGCGAACTCGGTATTGAGTCCGCGTATCGAGCTCAGGGCTATGCGGTGCAGCAGGTCGGGCATGGGCGGGGGTGTCAGTTGTCGATGCCCAGTTTCTCGGCGGCCCTGTCGCCGCGCGACAGACGTCCGTCCTCCAATATTACCACCGTGACGTCGGCGTGCACCACGTGTGCCCCGGTCTTGGTGTTGTATATGTCTTGCACAAAGATGAATCTCGCACCGTTGCGTCTCACCGTCAGGCGCGACTCCATCACGTCGTCCATCGTCAGCGACGACAGATATTCTATCTCGATCTTGCGCACCACGGGGTCCAACCCCTCGACATGCATCTCGCGAAACGACGTGCCCCGCGCCTCGCAAAACTCGTGGCGGGTTATCTCCAGATAGTGCAGGTAATTGGCATTGTTCACGATGCCCTGTGCGTCGGTCTCGTAATCACGCACCTTTATTGTAGTACTGAACATGGAATCAGATATGAGGGGATATGGGTGTGGGCGATAGGGCAAATACTTATTGGACCCATAAGTCCTATCAGTCCTATCGCCCCCCGGTTCAAGCATTATACAAGTATCTCTTTATTGATCTCTTGGGAGTCTTTTCAAACTCGTTGGCTATGAGCTGTATCTTGTCGATGCGCTCGTATGGCGCCACCAGCTTGTTCAGCTCGGTGCGCACGCGCTCCATCTCCTCGGGCAGGCGCTCGTTCGACACCTTGTCGCGGTCCATCGCCTCATAGTCGGGATATACCAGCGCCATCAGGTGGCCGCCGCGGTCCACCACGAGGCTCTCGGCCACGTATGGCATGTTGTTGAGCTTGGCCTCGATCTCCTCCGGATAGATGTTCTGTCCGTTAGACGACAGGATCATAGTCTTGTAACGTCCGCGGATGAATATGGTGTTGTCGTTCGAGATCGTGCCCATGTCGCCCGTGTGCAGCCACCCCTCGGCGTCGATCACGGCCTCCGTGGCCTCGGGATTCTTGTAATAGCCCTTCATCACGTTCTCGCCGCGCACGCATATCTCGCCCGGCACCTTGGCGGGGTCGGGCGACCCTGCGATCTTGGCCTCCATGATGCCCGGCAGCACGCGCCCCGACGAGCTCACTATGAACTTGCGCCACGGCGTATAGCTGATCAGCGGGCCGCACTCGGTCATGCCATAGCCCACGGTGAACGGGAATCCCACCTTGTGCAGGAACTGCTCGACCTCGCCGTTCAGTGGCGCGCCGCCCACGATGACCTCCTCGAACTCGCCGCCGAACGCAGCTATCAACTGCTGGCGTATCTTGCGATAGACCATCTTGTTGAGTCCCGGCACGCGCGTCATGTGGCGCACATAGCCCTTCTCGAGTATCGGGCGCAGCTTGTTGCGGTATATCTTCTCTAGTATCAGCGGCACGCATATTATCAGGTTGGGCCTGACCTCGGCAAACGCCTTGAGCAGCAGCTTGGGGGTCGGCAGCTTGCCCAGCATCGTGATGTGCGTGCCCACGGCGAGGGGCACCAGCATGTCGAACGCACACCCGTAGGCGTGGGCCAGCGGCAGGAACGACAGGCAGCGCGACCCGCGATAGTGCAGGCGCGACTCCATGCCGAACACCACGTTGCCCTTGAGGTTGCGCAGCGTCAGCATCACGCCCTTCGAGAATCCCGTCGTGCCCGACGTATAGTTTATCTCGGCCACGCTCTCCTCGTCCAGATCCGGATAGACCACGTCGGCCGTGGTGAATCCGTTGGCATACAGGCGCCTCATGCGGTCGGACAGACGCGACAGTACGCGCTCGGCCTTGCCCGAGTTCGACGGATGCTCGGCCAGAATCTCGCGCTTGTCCAGCGAGAACACGGCCTTGACGTCGGGAATCTTGTCAAACTCCATGTTGTCGAAGATGGCCTCGCTGATGAACAGCATCACGCTGCCCGAATGGTTGATGATATGCTGGGCGTCCTGCACGTTGAAGTCGTTGAGCACAGGCACTATGACGGCCCCGTATGTGATGGTGGCCATGTACGTCACCACCCACTGTATCGAGTTCTTGCCCATCAGAGCTATCTTGTCGCCATGCTTCACGCCACACTCCTTGAACAGCAGGTGCGTGGCCGCGATGCGGCGGGCCAGATCGGCATAGGTCATCGTAGACCCCGACCCGAAATCCGACAGTGCCGGCAGGCTCCAGTTCTTTCTGAACGAAGAGGCATAGATCTGTAACAGCTTTTCGTGATTCATAATGCTCTCATAAACATGGTTATATGCTATATAACGCTGATTTACAAACGATTGTTCAGCCCAATAGCACGCCGTCCGTACGTGACCCCGTCCAACGCAACGGCAAAGTAACTAAAAATCATCGAATTGTCAAAATTTATCGTCACCGACACGCCTCCCCGCATCCCCGGCCCCGCCCCCGCGGCGTCGTGCCCTATCGGGTGCCTGATACCCGGGTGTATGCCTCCTCGAGTCCTATTATGGCGTGGAGGTCGCCGCCGGCGGTGAGGTAATAGAGTACGTCGGCGTCATCCCACCACACCCTTGCCACGGCCTCGTCGGTCAGGGTGGTCCCCTTGCCGGGCGCCGTCGTCCAGTTCAGCCCCTCGGCGGTGGCCGTCATCAGCCCCACCGGCGTCAGCACCATGTCGGATATGGTCGGAGACACGAACACCGGCACGAGTTGGCCTTCGGGCGATGCGGCGAGTATGCTGTCGTCAATCCACAACATGGTGTTCTGCCCGAGGGTCGAGATCTTGAGCAGGGCGCCCTCGACGCTGAAGAACGGAATGCAGGTACGGTCAGAGGGGTTTATCTCGTAGACGCACGAGAAGTCCTCGTCGGCGGTGAGGGCATAGAATGTCGAGTCGGTGGCCGCGTGCAGCGTGAACTGTTCGTTGTCCAGTCGGCCCACCGATTGCCGTGGCAGCGAGTCGGTGGCTACGCGGTATATGCTGTCCCCCTCGGCGGCATAGACAGCCCCGCCGCACCCCACTATAGACCGCGCGTCGTTGGGCTCGTGCCATCTCATGGCGTCGAAGTCGGGATTGTCGAGCATCATCACCGAGTCTGGTCCGCATCTCAGGCCCAGCCCCAGCCCCGGCAGGTGCAGTATCTCGTCGGGGCTCACGGTCATCTCGCTCTTGTCTATCAGCACCACCCTGTCGATGGCGCCCGCCGTCAGCGCGCACAACAGCGCGCACAATGTCATAGCAATCTTTTTCATTGGTCACCAAGCATTTCCGAGTAGTAGATTTCGCGATATTCCTCGGCACTCATGGGCTGGGAGTCGAGATAGTCTTTCAGTATCATCTGCTGCCTCTCGTCGGCGGTCATCACCGACCGTGTGGGCGATGGGGCAGGGGGCGTGGTCAGCGTTTCCGAGCTCCAGTCCTTGCCGAGTGTCGATACCGCTCCGTCGTCGAGCTTGATGCCCTTATACTCGGCGTATGTCTGCTCGGCCTTCTTGATGCGGCGCAGCTCGGCTCGCACCATCAGGGCCTTTTTCAGCATCGCGGCACGCTCTTGGGGCAGCGGCCGGCGCTGCACCTGTGCCAGTTGCGGGCGGGCGGTGTTGCGGCGCTGTGTCTGCGGATATTTCATGATGCGGCGCGGTTTGTTCTGTCCGCGCAGCATCCGGGCCTTGTCGCGCCCCGTAGACTTGGGGGCGTTCTTGTCAAACTGCGGTCCGGCCAGTTTGTGGGCCTGACGTGCGCGTTGCTGTGCCATCGCGGCTCCCTCGTTGGCGTGATAGTAGTCGCTTGCGATGCGGCGGTTGGTCTGCTGTTGCAGCATGGCGTTGGTCATGGCCGTGACCTCTGCCGCGCGGTTGTCGTCGGCAATCTTGCGCTCCAGCTCCTGCCGGCGCTTGCGTTCGGCGGCCTCTCGCTGGGCCTGCAGTTGAGCCTCTCGCTTTTTCGCGCGCCAAGCCCTGCCGGCTTCGGATGTCTGATGGTTGTAGTTCTTGCCGGTCTTGCGGGCCTGCTTGGCGCTCGTGGGCGCGGTGCTTGTCGATGTCGAGCGTTTCTTGGGCGCTCTTGTCACCTTGCGCGACACCTTGTTGTAGAGGCCATTGGTGTTTATCTCCTTGCCGACCAAGATTGTCGGATTCGAGAAAGAGTTGGCCCCGTCCTCGCGCATGCATTTGGCCACCGACTGTATGTTGCGGGTGCCCTTGTTGCAGTCGACGAATTGGTCGTCGGGATGCGACGAGGGGTTTGACGTCCAGAAATCCGTGCCGAACTCGGGCGAGTAGACCCATCCCTGTGCCCCGGCGGCAAGTGCCGCCGACAGAAACAATATGGATATGAAGTTTCTCATGTTATATGTCATTGATTTGTCTGATAGTTATCCGATTTGGCCTTGAGTTTGTCAAGGGATTCTCTGTTCCACTTCATCCAAGCTTTGGGCGACTTTGCATAGTCCTTGAATGCCTTGAACTCTTGCTTTAGTTCGTTATACTCGTCAGAATCTTTTGTCAGAGCTTTCAGACGGACATCGTAATTATCTTTTTCGTTATTATACCATATCTTGTATTCGTTCTCGAATCTCTTGCGTTTCTCTTTCTCGGCTTTCATTTCTTCCTTGGTGACACCATGTAAGTAATATGAACCATACATGGTCCATGGTTGTCCTACATTACGATGACTTGTCCCGACAAAAGTGACATTGTCATCTTTCTCCCAGCGGTAATATCTGGTCTTGTGGCGGTATTCCGACACATTGGGCTTCGGCGAGTCGGAGCGCGATTCGATGAGTGTCGCAAATAGTTCGGCCTCGAGGCAATAAGGATTGACCATGTGGAGCGTTGTCTCGACACTCCATATTCGGTCTTTGGAGACCATGAGTCCGTCTACGATGGCATTGATGCCCGCCGCGACCATTCCTGAGGCGAGATTGCCAGCGAGTCTGGTAGAGAAATCATATTTGCTGCGTGACAGCTGGCCTGCCACCGATGCCTGTGTGGCTTGCACGCTCTGGCGCACTATGGCAGATATTTCGGGGTCGCCTCGTTTCAAGCGTTCATCGCCCCAAAACGAATATATGGAATATGCATTTTCATCGACCACCACTTTGCGCGAAAGGTTTTTTGGCTCGCCTGACATCTTATTGACAAAATCGAAATCCGTCTTCTCGATATAATTTGAATCATCCTTAGGGAATCCCGCCACATCCTCCGAGACCCACACGCCGGCTATGGCTTCGCGGATGGGGCGGCGGGTGCGGATATTGTGCAGGTACGAGCGTGCATGGTCCAGCTCGTCGTCATAGTCATATCCGAGACGTGTGGCATACTCCTCGAGCAGGGGAATGTATTTCTTGATGGTAGTGGTATCGGTGTTCCCGCGCGCCATGGCAAGCTCGGTGGCGTACAGCGGCCCGAGGTTGGGATTGTCGGCCCCTGCCAGTGCCATGAAACACTCTCTGAACGCCTTGGCATGGTCCGCCTTGTTTTCTTCGGTATAACTGACAAAAAAGTCATATAGCCGCGAGCATATCGAGTCGCGCACTTCCGCGGGCTTTGCGTTGCCAAAGTTGCGCAGTGCATTCAGTCGAGTCGGCGCCATCTGCGGGTTTTGGGACAGAGCCGTGGCATAGTCGTCGGCCATGATGAGCGCCGAGTCGACCACGGCATTTATGTCCGATCCCCGGGCAGAGATCAGACTCGCCAGAGCCAACATGGCCAATATCAGTCGTTTCATGGGCATGGCTTTAGATTTCAAGTAAATTTTTCAATTCTTCTGCAAGCGGTGCCGCCTCGCCTGTTTTGTTTTTCAGCTTGGCAAACATGATTTCGTTGAACCATTGATAGAACCATTTGCCGCTGCCGTTTGCCTGCCAGTACTCGCGGGCCTGACTCACAATACGCTTCATCCTCTCGTTCTCGGCCTTCGAGGGCTCGAAGAGCGGAACGTATGTGTCTAATGTCGTCAGAAAGAATATGTTGTCTTCGGGCGTCCATCTGTAATACGACACTTCGGCGTTTCGCTCTTTCACCTTTGGAGTCTCGCGGTCAGAGCGGACCTCGACATTGATTATGTCAAGGCGTCCTATCATCTTGTCGGGGTGCTGCAGCTGCAGGTTGACCTCGGCGCTATAGATCTTGTCTTTTGAAACGCTGAAATGGTCGATTATGCCGTTTGATATGGCCGAAAATCCCGAGGCGAGAGTGTTTGCGAGCATCTCCTCGCCAAAACTGTATTTGCTGCGCGAGAAATGACCCGCCACCTGCGCCTGAGTGTGCTGAATGGATTGCCTGAGGGCTGCCGACAGCTCGGGGTCGTTGCGCCGCAACTGCTCGGTACCCCACAGTCCGTACAGCCATCTCGAATTGTTGTCGGTGACTGTCCGTATGGTGTTATACACCCAGTTTGAAGTGCGTTTGCCCGACTTTTCCCTGATCTTCGGGTTGTCTGCCGGGATGTCGAATGCCTCACATTCGCTTCTCTGCAGTGCCAAGAATCCTTTTTTCTTGTCGGCAAGGCTGACGAGCTGACGGCTGCCGGTCGGTGTGCGACCGAATGCCAGTATGTTCAGGGTCATTATCGCCGTTTCCTGCTCCAAGTCTTTCAATGCAGCCGAATAGCCATTGCCACCCATGACGCTGAACACCTGCTTGGCTGAGAATCCATAGGTGGATGATGCCAGCGGATATTTCAGGAACTCATCGCTAATCCATACCCCCACAAGGTCATCGTCGATATGTCTGCGGACGCGGATTCGGTCGATGAATCCCTTTGCCTCGTCCAGCTCGTCGTCATAGTCATATCCGAGACGTGTGGCATACTCCTCGAGCAAGGGAATGTATTTCTTGAGAGTCGTGGTGTCGGTGTTCTCGCGGGCTATGGCCAGCTCGGCGGCATACAGCGGCCCGAGTCCGGGATTGTCGGCTCCTGCCAGCGCCATGAAACAGTCCTTGAACGCCGCAGCCCTGTCGGTCTTGTCCTGTTCGGTATAATTGACAAAAAAGTCATAGAGTCGCGAGCATATCGAGTCGCGCACCTCCGCGGACTTTGCGTTGCCAAAGTTGCGCAATACCTTGAGTCGGGTGGGTGCCATCTCGGGCTTGTCTTTGAGGGCGTCGGCATAGGTGTCGGCCATGATGAGCGCCGAGTCGACCGCCGATTCAATATCGGCAGGGGCGGCGGCTTGACCGTATGCAGACAATGCGGCACACATTATTATAAGGGCAATAAGTAGACAGTGTCTCATGGGTGTGTCGGTGTGTGTGGCCCGCCACTCTCCGAGCAGGCAATGATGAAATGCAGTGTGTGTGACAGACCGGCGGGAGAGTCGCAAGCCGATCCGATTGGCATGGAGGGTCGTATCGCCAACCCCTCGAGCGCAAAGATATGAAAAGTTTTCATCATCGCCAACTATTTGAATGACAATCGTTATTATTTCCCACCCGGAAGATTCTTGGTTGATATAGTCGGTATAGTTTTTCAAGTCTTCCTAATTCAAATAGAAAAACTATAATCGCCGCCGTGGGGGAATATATTGTTGGGTTGGGTTTGGAGATGTCGGGATTATGGGTTATCTTTGTCGGCGATATGCGGAGGGCGGTTTCGGACACACACTCGGCCTCTGCTTTTTTATTATCTAATCAAATACTTTTTCACAAGATGAGAAAATTCCTGTTTTTCGTGTTGGTCGCACTTGGTGCGGCTTTCCCTGCCGGTGCCGTGTCGTGGGGTGTCATCGGCGAGTTCACGCAGTGGTCTGAGGACATCCCGATGACCGAGCAGGCCGACGGTACCTATACCGTGACGCTGCCCTCCTTTCATGGCGATTTCAAGTTTCGTGCCGATGGTGACTGGAGTGTCAATCTGGGCCTCCCGACGGGTGTCACCTCGCTGATTACCGGCAATGTCACCTGTCCGCTCATGGCCGATGGAGCCAATCTCTCGTTTGCCGGGACTGTCGAGAATGTGACCCTCACGCTCAATCCCGCCGTCCCCTCGGTGGTCATCTCCGGCTTGCCTACCGACATGGAGCCCATCGTCGTCCCCGAGGTCAGCGAGCTGTATCTGATCGGTGGCCCGGTGGGCTGGAGCGCCGATGCGGGGTGGCTGATGTCGCAGAGCCTTCCGGACGGAAAGTATTCGATGAATGTCGATCTCAATGCCGATGACCATTATGCGTTTGCCTCTAAGCTGGGCGCGACGGCCGACGACTGGGACGTGCTCAACGCTCACCGCTATGGCCCTGCCTCGGACGGCATCGTGCCGGCCGAAGGTGCGTCGAACACGCTGGTCAAGACCGCCGACACGGCGTGGAAGTGCGAGAAGTCGGGCCGCTACAGGCTGGACGTAGACCTGAATGCGATGACGCTCGACGTCACTGAGGTCAAGATAGGGGAGGTGTGGAGCCTTATCGGTACATTTAACGGATGGGGCGCAGAGCCCGATGCCGATCTGGTGCCCACCGGCGAGCCCGATACATATACGGTGACGATGCAGTCGTTTGGCGGCGAGTTCAAGTTTCGCGCCGACCATTCGTGGGATTTCTGTTTCGGCGCCATGGACGACGGCGTCATCCGGACCGACGGCGTGTATGGGCTGAACTCGGACGGCGCGGGGTGCAATTTCAACATGCCCGCGGTGGCGCCGAGCGTGACGTTCACCATCGACGTGAGCAAGAGGCTGCTCACCGTGAGCGGTATTGACGGCTCGGGCATCGAGGACGTGACCGCTCCCGCCGCTACCGATGCTGTATATTACAATCTTCAGGGCATCCGCGTCGAGGCTCCCGCCGAGGGCATCTTCATCAAGGTTGCCGGTGGCAAGAGCTCGAAGGTTAGGCTCTGACATCACGTCGACGACAATACACCCGCGTCCCTGTCCCACGGCACGGACGCGGGTCTTGTATATATATGTGTATGTATCAAAAAAAACGAAGGCGCCGTCCCCGGAATATCCGGGATCTTGGCGCCTTCGGCAAGCTGAAATAGAAGGGTTATTTATTGACGCGGAACTTGTCGGCTCCGGTTGTGAGGAAGTCTATCACCTGACGGGCGGCTGCGATGCCGGCGTTGATGTTGGCCTCGGAGGTCTGTGCGCCCATCTTCTTGGGGGTGAAGAATACGCGGTCGCCAAAGAGTGCTTTCATCTCCTCGGCGCGGGCGGGGGCCACGTCGGCGGCATACTTGAGGTCGGGACGCTCGGTGAGTGCCACGATGAGGCTGTCCTCGTCTATCACCTCCTTGCGGGCTGTGTTGATGAGGAGGCCACCCTTGGGCATCGACACGACGAGGTCGCGTCCGATCGAGCCGCGGGTCTCGGCCGTGGCGGGGATATGGATGCTGACCACCGAGCAGGTGCTGTAGAGCTCTTCGACAGAGTGCAGGGGTGTCACGCCGGCCTCTTCCATGACCGAGTCTGGGCAGTAGGGGTCGACGGCCGAGACTTCCATCTCGAATCCGCGGGCTATGCGGGCCACGTTGCGGCCAACCTGTCCGAAGGCCTGTATGCCGAGTTTCTTGCCCTTGAGCTCGGTGCCCGAGGTGCCGTTGAACATATTGCGCTCCATCATCACGGCCATGCCGAACACGAGCTCGGCCACGGCGTTCGAGTTCTGGCCGGGGGTGTTCTGCACGCTCATGCCGGCGGCGGTGGCGGCGTCGAGGTCGACGTTGTCGTATCCGGCGCCTGCGCGTACCACGATCTTGAGGTTCTTGCCTGCGGCGATGACCTCGGCGTCAACCTTGTCCGAGCGGATGATGAGTGCGTCGGCGTCGGCCACGGCCTCGAGCAGGGCTGCCTTCTCGGTATATTTCTCGAGCAGGGCCAGTTCGGCACCGGCCTCCTCGATGACCTGACGCATGCCCTCGACCGCCACGGGGGCGAAGGGCTTTTCGGTTGCGATGAGTATCTTCATGTGGTGCGAGGGAGGATTAGTGGAGTTTCTCGAATTCGTTCATGGCGTCGATGAGGGCCTTAACGCTCTCGACGGGGAGTGCGTTGTAGAGCGACGCGCGGAATCCGCCCACCGAGCGGTGACCCTTGATGCCGACGATGCCGCGGGCCGAGCAGAAGTCGACGAAGTCCTTCTCGAGCTCCTTGTATTCGGGCGTCATGACGAACGTCACGTTCATGATCGAGCGCGAGTCCTTCTCGGCTGTTCCGACAAACATCTTTGACGAGTCGATGGCGTCATAGAGCATGGCTGCCTTCTCGAGGTCTATCTTCTCCATGGCCTTGACGCCGCCGATCTCCTTGTAGTAGCGCAGGGTCATCAGCGATGCATAGACGGGGAGCACGGGGGGTGTGTTGAACATCGAGCCCTTCTTGATGTGGGTGCGATAGTCGAGCATGGTGGGGATGGGACGGTCCACGTGGCCCAGAGCGCTCTCCTTGACGATGACCAGAGTCACGCCGGCGGGGCCCATGTTCTTCTGTGCGCCTGCATAGATGATGTCGTATTTCGATACATCCACGGGACGCGAGAAGATGTCTGACGACATATCGGCCACGAGAGGGCAGGGCACGTCGAGGTCCTGTCGAAGCTCGGTGCCGTAGATGGTGTTGTTGGTGGTGATGTGCAGGTAGTCGAGACCGGCGGGCACCTCGTATCCGCGGGGATAGAAAGTGTAGTTGGCCTCCTTCGAAGATGCCAGCACATCTACCTCGCCAAACAGGCGGGCCTCCTTGATGGCGTTGGCTGCCCATGTGCCGGTGTCGAGATAGCCGGCGCGGGTGCGGAGCAGGTTCATGGGTGCCATGGCGAACTGCAGGCTGGCGCCGCCGCCGAGGAAGAGCACGTGATAGCCCTCGGGTACGTCAAGCAGTTCCTTGACCAGAGCCTGTGCCTCGTCCATGACGGCCACGAACTCCTTGGAGCGGTGTGATACTTCGAGAATCGACAGTCCGGTGCCGGCAAAATCCTTGACGGCATCGGCGGTGTGGCTGATGGTATACTCGCTCAGGATCGAGGGTCCGGCATAGAAATTATGTTTCTTCATACCTGATATTATTTTGAATTGATTTTCAATGTTGCAAATTTAGGAATAATAATTGACAATGGAAAATGAAAATCGAATAATTGACCATTCCCCGATTGCGATTGAAAGTTTCTCACTCGCCCCCTCCCCATCGGCGGGTCTGCAGCTCGGCGGCCTTGGTCTCGGCGGGGTTGTCGGCGGGCGTCCACAGCCGGTGGTGGCCCAGCGCGTCGGGCATGAACTGCTGTGCCACGAAGTGGCCGGGATAGTCGTGCGAGTACTTGTAGTCGCGGCCATAGCCCATCTCCTTCATCAGCGACGTCGGTGCGTTGCGCAGGTGCAGGGGCACGGGCTGGTTGCCGGTCTCGCGCACCAGCGCCAGCGCGGCGTCTATGCCCAGATAGGCCGAGTTGCTCTTGGGCGACGTGGCCAGATAGACGGCGCATTCGGCCAGCGGTATGCGCCCCTCGGGCCAGCCTATCTTGTGGATGGCGTCGAAGGTGGCGTTGGCCAGCAGCAGGGCGTTGGGGTTGGCCAGCCCTATGTCCTCGGCGGCGAGGATGATGAGGCGGCGGGCAATGAACTCGGGCTCCTCGCCCCCCTCGACCATGCGGGCCAGCCAGTAGAGGGCCGCGTCGGGGTCGCTGCCGCGTATGCTCTTGATGAATGCCGATATGATGTCGTAGTGCATCTCGCCCCCCTTGTCGTAGACGGCGGGATTCTCCTGCAGGCGGTTGGTGACGGTGGCGTCGTCGATGACGAGGGTCTCGCCCTGAGGGGTCGACTGCTCGAGCAGGTCCAGTATGTTGAGCAGCTTGCGGGCGTCGCCGCCGGCAAACCTGAACAGCGCCGTGGTCTCGCGCACCTCGGGGGTGTGCGACGCCAGTATGTCGTCGGCCCTGAGGGCGCGGTCCAGCAGGGTCTGCAGCTCGGGCTCCTCGAGCGGACGCAGCGTGTAGACCTGAGCGCGCGACAGCAGCGGCCTTATCACCTCGAACGACGGATTCTCGGTCGTGGCCCCGATCAGCGTCACCGTGCCGCTCTCGACGGCGCCCAGCAGGCTGTCCTGCTGCGACTTGCTGAAACGGTGTATCTCGTCTATGAACAGTATGGGCCTGCCGGTGGCGAAGATGCCCGACGAGTCGCGCGCGCATCGCTCGATCACCTCCCTCACGTCCTTGACCCCCGAGTTGACGGCCGACAGCGTGTAGAACGGCACGTTGACCGTGTTGGCTATGATGCGTGCCAGCGTGGTCTTGCCCACGCCCGGAGGGCCCCAGAGTATGAACGAGGCAACACGTCCGCTCTCTATCATGCGGCGCACTATGCCCCCTTCGCCCACCAGATGGGTCTGGCCTATGTAGTCGTCGAGCGTGCGGGGCCGCAGGCGCTCGGCAAGTGGTGCGTTGGTCATTGTCTTTTCTTGCTTTATATGCTACAAAATTAGTGAAAATGGCCCGAAACGATGTGTTAAAGGAAATTAATTGCCTGTGGATTCTTTCAGCGTTAAGAATTTTTCATTAATTTTACGCCGTGCAGCGGGAACTCTGCGGCGCAGTCGAACTTTCGGGCTCGTCGGGCGTTGAATATAAAAAGGGCCCCCGGGGCTCTATCTTGAATCAACCCGAAAAAGTCATCGTTTAAACTATTTAGCAATGAGCGCACAACGCAACACCGGAACCCCCAAGACTATGCGAAACATCTTCGGCATCATCATGATTGCCATCTATCTTGGCGTGGGCATACTGTTTCTCTGCGGATACTTCAACATCCTCTTCCCCACGTGGACATGGGTGCGCTGGGTGGGTGGCGCGCTGTTCATAGCCTATGGCATCTGGAGGGCATACCGCCAGTTTGCGGGCATCGACCCCGGCTATGGCAACGAGCCCGAGGATGACGACGACCCCACATCGTTCCGCCCCCACAAATGACATGAAACAAACCTGTTAACAATAGAGTATGAGATTCTGCATACACAGCCTTATGCGTGTCCTCCCCGTTGCGTTCGTGGCCGCGGGGATGCTCGCGTCCTGCTCGGGCAAGAAGGCCGAGCCTCAGCGTCAGCCCATTGCCAAGGTGGCCTGCGACGAGTCGTTCGAGTCGATAATGGAGCAGGAGATAGCCGTATTCGAGTATGTATATCCCAAGGAGGATGTCATAGCATATTATCTGCCCGAGAGCGAGGCCATCGACTCGATCATGGCCATGGGCTCGGTCAAGAACGCCGTGGCCACCCGCGCCCTCACCGAGCAGGAGGTGGCATACCTTAAGTCGCACAAGAAGATAGTGCACCAGCAGCGCATCGCCGTCGATGCCATCGCGCTGATAGTCAACCCCGAGAACCCCGTCGAGATTCTCTCCAAGAAGGAGATCGCCGAGATTCTCACCGGCGACGTCACACGTTGGGATCAGGTCGTGCCCTCCAAGCTGGGCGAGATTAAGGTCATCTTTGACCATCAGGGCTCGTCGACTGTCAAGTACATGCGCGACTCGGTGCTCGACGGCCGACCCTTCGGCCCCAACGTCTCGGCAGTCAAGTCAAACCCCGAGGTGTTCAAGGCCGTGGCCGACAACAAGAACGCCGTCGGCGTCATCGGCGTGAGCTGGGTGACCTCAGACATGTCGGGCCGCGAGAAGTCGGTCGAGGAGATGGCACGCGCCGCCGAGGCCAGCGACACCACCGTCATGGACTTCAACAGCGACGTCAAGGTGCTCAAGGTGCGCGGCAACGACGAGGTCACCGCCTACAAGCCCTATCAGGCATACATCTTCGACGGCTCGTACCCCCTGCACCGCTCGGTCTACATGATATGCACCGCCCCCGGCGGCACCTCGCACCGCTTCTACAGCTTTGTCACCGGATTTCAGGGACAGAAAATCATTCAGATGACCGGCATACTTCCCGCCACCGTGCGCCCGCGCATGGTGAGCGTCGAATGATGCCCCCCGGCACATACAATATTCGGCAACCTCATACGTTAATTCAAAAATACAACAAAACAACAATAAGTTAACCGATCGATGAACTTACGCATTATCACTTCCCTCTGCATCGGAGGGCTCTCGCTGGCCGCACTCGCACAGGGCGGCTATCAGGACGGCGTTGACTACTACAACGCCGACCGTTTCGACAAGGCAAAGACCATTCTCGAGAAGACCCTCGGCGACACCTCGACCGACAAGGCCGTCAGCTACTTCTATCTCGGCGAGCTCGCGCTGCGCGACGGCGACACCGCCGCCGCCAAGGCAAACTTCGACAAGGGCGTCCAGTCCAACTCGGGCTATGGCTTCAACTACGTAGGCCTCGGCGAGATCGCCCTCAAGGCCGGTGACAAGAAAGGGGCCGAGGCTCAGTTCAAGGCCGCCGTCAACACCGACAAGAAGAACGGCGCCATCTATGCCGCCATCGCGCGCGCATACTCTAACGTAGACCCCGTGGCCTATGCCAAGGAGGTAGACAAGAACATCGCTCAGGGCATGAAGGTCTCGCAGAACAAGGAGCCTCAGGTATACGTGCTTCAGGGCGACCTCGCCAAGGCCAACGACCTCGGTCAGGCCGCAGGCTTCTACGAGCAGGCCATCCTCTATCAGGAGGAGAAGGGCAGCGTGAACCCCGAGGCATACGTCAAGTACTCCAACCTCTACAACCGCGTCAACCCCGACTTCGCCATCGCCAAGCTCGTCGAGCTCAACGAGAAGCTCCCCACCTCGGCACTGGCACAGAGCGAGTTGGCCGAGAAGTATTATGACGCCAACCAGTTTACCCGCGCCGCCGAGCAGTATGGCAAGTACATGAAGAACCCCAACCACTTCCAGAGCGACGAGCAGCGCTACTCGGGCCTCCTCTATTTCGGCAAGAAGTATCAGGAGTCTCTCGACATCGCCAATCAGGTGCTGGCCAAGGACCCCAACAACGAGTACATGCAGCGCATGGTGATGCTCAACGAGGCCGCCCTCGAGAACTGGCCCGCCGCCGAGGCTGCCGGTCAGAAGCTCTTCGCCCACAAGGAAGCCAAGTTCACCGCCACCGACTACTCGACCTATGGCGAGGTGCTCGGCAAGCTGGGCAAGCCCACCGAGGCCGTCGCTGCATACGAGTCTGCCTACGAGCTCAACCCCGAGAAGAACAAGCAGATGCTCGCCGAGATCTCAGAGATGTACAACAAGCTCGAGAACGACTCGATGGCCGTGGCATACATGCAGAAGTACGTTGACCTCGGCGATGCCTCGCTCACCGACTACTATGTGCTCTCAAACCGCTACAAGAACCTCGCCCTGACACGTCCCGAGGGATCGCCCGAGCGCGCCGAGGCAGCCTCCAACGGCATCAAGTACATCGACCTCGCACTGGCCGATGCCGCCAACAAGGGTCCCCTCTACCGCAACAAGGCCGCCCTGCAGATGATCCGCGACGGCAAGCCCACCCCCGAGGTGATGGAGACATACGAGGCTATGCTCGCCGCATTCGACGAGAATCCCGACAACAAGGAGAAGTATGCCGACGTATACAAGAACACCTACACCACTCTCGGTTCGTTCTACATGAACGAGAATCCCGAGAAGGCCAAGATGTTCCTGAACAAGGCACTCGAGATGGATCCCGAGAACGAAGGTCTCAAGAAAGCCATCGAGAAACTCTGATACACTCAGGGTCCGCTTAAACCATATCGACAGAGCCATCCCCACGTCAGGGGTGGCTCTGTTATGTTAATTAGTGTTAAAAATAGGGGGGGGGTAATTTGTTTCCTCAGAAATTTTATGCTTATATTTGTCGGACAACAGATTTTAACAAACCATAAATCTCTTATCCGCAATGCACACACGAGCATTATCACTCGCGGCTGCCCTTCTGATGTCAGTGTCGGGCCTCTCCGCCGCTCCGTTCGAGTATCAGGGCCTGTGGTTCGAGCCCGTCGAGAACACCAATACCTGTGTCGTGGTCGAGAACAAGGCCACGCATCATTATGACGGGGACATAGTCATCCCCGAGAGTGCCAACGGCCTTGCCGTAGTCGGCATCGCATGGCATGCTTTCTCCTATTCAGAGGAACTGACGTCGGTCACCATCCCGGCTTCGGTCACGTCTATCGAAATGCCTACATTCAGCGATACGCCCAAGCTGGTCAATATCAAGGCCGATGCTGCCTCGACGACATTCGCCACTCTCGACGGCAACCTGTATGACAAGGATATGACAACCTTGGTGGCCGTCAAGGGCGCCGCCACATCCCTCGACCTTCCCGAGTCGGTGACGCGCATCGGCAAGGGTGCCTGCGAGCAGGCAAGGACGCTGACCACTGTTGCCCAAGGAGGCAGGGACGAGCTCTATGCCGTATCCGAGATAGGCGAGGGGGCTTTCAGGTGGTCGGGCCTGAAGTCCCTGAAATCGGGTGCGTCGACCGTAGGTGAAAGTGCTTTCTACATGTGCAAGAGTCTCGAGAGTCTGTCGCTGCCGAGGGTACAGGCTATTCCGTCAGGCATGTGCAACTGGTGCGAGTCTTTGTCATATATCTACGTCAACTCGGCCGTGAGCATAGGCTATCAGGCTTTCCTGCAGTGCTATGCGCTCAAGTCGATCAACCTTCCCTTCGGGCTTGTCTCGATTGGCGAGATGGCATTCAAGAGCTGTAACTCGCTATCCTACATAGGCCTTGATCCGGCGCTTGCCGAGATCGGTAGCAATGCGTTTGCGGGCTGCACGGCCTTGCGCTCGATATATGCTCAGGGTGAGGTTCCGCCCGCTACCGTCGCCGATGATGCATTCGAGGGTGCCTCGGTCGACCAATGCATACTCTTCTCCGAGAATCCCGACGCTTACCGCAATCTCGCCCCGTGGAGCGGGTTCCGGAAGGTCATGACCAACAGGTTTACGGTCGATGATGCCGAGTTTCTGATTTATGTCGATAAACCGCAATACGGCTCGTTCCTCAAGTTGAACTCTGCGAATCTCGAGACATACGATATTCCGTCGGTGGCGCATTGTGGCGATCTGAGCGTCGAGATAAAGACTGTCGGATTCATGGCGTTCAAGGGCCTGTCCTCCATCAAGAGCGTCTCGGTCCCCTCGTCCGTCGAGGTAATCGAGCAGTCTGCGTTTACTGACTGCCCCTCGCTGGCTGAGGTGAAGATGGTCGACGGTCTCTATGGCATATCAAGAAATGCTTTCGATGGATGCGGAGCCTTGACGCGCCTGTCTCTCCCCTCCACTGTCGACAAAGCATACTCCATCGCCCGAAACTGCGACGCCCTCATATCCATAGATGTGGACAAGGCCAACAAGACCATGTTCTCGGCAGACGGTGTGCTCTATATGCGTGCCGGCGATATTAATCCGCAGATGCTCTATTCCGTGCCGACGGGCTTGGAGAAAGTTGAGGTTCTTCCCGGGACTGCATGGGTGCAGCCCGTCGCCTCGCTTAGGCTAAAGGAGATAGACTTCCCCGAGAGCATGGAGAACATTGGCAGCTCGCTTCGCGACTGTCCGTCGCTCACATCCATCAGTTGCCGTTCTATGACGCCTCCATATCTCTACGACGTGGCACAGGATGTCTATCAGAACGCCACATTATATGTCCCCGTAGGCGCACTCGATATTTACAGGAATGAATGGCCATGGAATCGGTTTGTCAATATTCAGGAAAAAGAATTCGAGACCTCGCTCGCCGACATCTCGGCCGACCGTGTCACGATCCGTGTTGTCGGAGGCCGCATTGTCGCCGACGGAGCCGATGACATTACGGTTTATGACCTTTCAGGCCGCCGCATCTATCAGGGGCATCCCGCCTCCACGCCCTCCATCCCCGCGGGCATATATATAGTAAAGGCAGGCACGTCCACAGCCAAAATCATACTCTGATCACACATAACCATCCAACAAGCACCGGCCGCCCCAAGCAGCCGGTGCTTTTTTTGTTCCCGTTCAGGGGGCATCGCCCCCGGTTTTCGGTCCCTGCCCCTGCCTCCTCGCTTTTTTTTGTTCCCGTTCAGGGGGCATCGCCCCCGGCTTTTGCGTCCTTGCTCCTGCCCGCCTCGCTTTTTTTGTTTCCGTTCAGGGGGTAACGCCCCCGGTTTTTGGTCCCATCCCCAGCCCGCCTCGCTTTTTTTTGTTTCTGTTTAGGGGGGCCTCGCCCCCCGGCTTTTGCGTCCTTGCCCCCGCCCGCCTCGCTTTTTTTTGTTTC
>LUJS01000043.1 GCA_001689495.1 Bacteroidales bacterium M8
TTCCCGGCCTCGAAGAGGTCGTACAATACGCGAGATTCGCGCGCGTGGAGATGGAATTAACGGACCTCTCCGAGGCCCAAAATTGACAATTCCACATACCCCACACCTTCGCTCGTTGCCTCGCTCGATGTGGGGCTATCATTGCATCGCCGCTTCGCGGCTTGGATGGCAAAACGCCCATGCGCCCCGCGCACG
The DNA here is from genome assembly GCA_001689495.1 of Bacteroidales bacterium M8. Taxonomy (GTDB): domain Bacteria; phylum Bacteroidota; class Bacteroidia; order Bacteroidales; family Muribaculaceae; genus Duncaniella. The sequence goes on from LUJS01000043.1 coordinate 196, forward strand.
ACGGTGCCGAAACACCCATCCGCCCCGTAGGGCGTGAACGACCGCGTGGCGGTCGGACGGGAATAGCCCGGGGTGAGCACGCCTTAGGTGTGCGTAACACCGGGAAACGGCCCCCACCCACGGCGCGCCGTAGGTTCGCGGCAAACGTGGCGCCATCAACCGCCCATGCGCCCCGCGGATGCTTGAACGACCGCGTGGCGGTCGGGTGGAAATAGCCCGGGGTGAGCACGCCATAGGTGTGCGTAACCCCGGGAAAAGGCCCACCCTACCCACGGCGCGCTGTAGGTGCGCGGCAAACGTGGCGCCATCAACCGCTCATGCGCCCCGCGGAGGCGGGGCACCGCTTTAATAGCCTCGGGGCTTGCCCCGAGGTATGGAGCGACCGACGATTGTTCGGGCTCCCGCAGGGTGTCCGGGCCCCGCGCTAGACCTACAATCCGTGTCGTTGTCGGGGACGGCGATCAGATCCGATCACATCTCCCGAGGGTCGATGTAACCGGCTATGCCAAACCCACGTCCCTACGAATGAAATAATGGTAAGTGAGAAATATATAACATAACCCATTGATTCACAGCCCCGGCTATGGCCTCTCTGGAGTGAGAGGCCGAATTGTAAGCCGCATAAATCCTGCCGGGGCTGTGAATCTTTTTTTAGAAAATTGCAATGTTTTCTTAAAATTCTGTTGCAAAAATTTGGCGATTTAAAATAAATGACATATTTTTGTGTACGGCTTATAATTTTTTCTCACTCCAGACCAGACAATTCAAGTAAGTAACCTGATCAAATCATAAAGTTATGAGAAAAATTTTACTTTTTGCGCTTTTCCTGAGCTCGCTGCTCTGGAACGCTGCGGCGTATGCACAAGAGCGTTATCTCGAGGTGACACTGAACGAAGCCGGGACACTGGCCGAAAAGGCGGGTCCCCAACTGAACTCAGTGAGGTATCTCGTGATCAACGGCCCGATGAACGACAACGACTTTGCCGTAATCAGGAGTGCCTGCAATAATCGTGATGACGGAATCAAGGTGCTCGACCTGAGCGGTGCGGCTATCGTGAATAACGAGCTGCCAGACAATGCCTTAGAGCTTACCAGCAGCCTTGTCGAGGTCATTCTGCCCGAGGGGCTGACGAGGCTGGGGGCACACTTCCTGCATCAAAGCAATGTCAGGCAGATAAACATACCCTCCACTCTTACGGAGCTTGGCGAGGGGGCCTTCGAGTCTTCGCTCATATCATACAAACTCACCATCCCCGAGGGGGTGAAGGTGATTCCCAACGATGCGTTCTATGCCATGCCCTGCATATACAGGATTACACTGAAGGGAGCCGAGGAGATCGGCGACAATGCCTTTGCCGAAAATGGCAAGATTCAGCTGATTTGCGAAAAGCCCATCAAAAAGATAGGCAAGAAGGCTTTCTCGTATACCGGTTTTGCAGACGAGTCCATGTACCGATGGAATCTCAGTGCCGTCGAGTCGATCGGCGAGGCTGCGTTTGAGTTCTCGAATGCCAATGTCTTGTTTGGGTATGAAAATACAGGATGCGCCCTCAAGGAGATAAGCGACTATCTGAACGTCGGCAACTGCAACCAGTCTGTGTTGTGGATTTGTGACGGCGTGCAGAAAATCGGCATGGAGGCATTTGCAGGCAACCGCAACCTCAAGAGCCTCAGCTATCTCAGCAAGGATCTGGAGGAAATCGGCAAGACTGCATTCCGGAATACAGCAATCAAGGAGCTCACTCTGCCGGCCGGAATCAGTGTCATTCGTGAGGGTGCGTTCTTCGACATACCGACGCTTCAGGAGATCTATTGTCCCAGTGCAGTTCCGCCGGTCAACGAGAACGCATTCGGAGGCCTGACACCCAACGACATACCCGTCTACATCCCCGTGGGTACGCTCGAGGCATATAGCAAAGCCCCCGGGTGGGATTACTTCACCAATTTTGTCGAGCTCGCCGAGTTCCCGGGCCAGTCGGGCATCGAGGATGCCGTGGCCGACGACGCTGACGCCGTGCGTGTCTATGCCGAGGGTGGCTGCCTGCGCATCACGGGCGTCGAGCCGGGCACACGCTATACGGTCTATACCGTCGACGGAGCCATGATCAGCTCGGGCATCGCCGAGGCCCCCGCCGCCCTCCCCGCCGGCGCGGTCTACGTGGTCAAGGTAGACGGCAAGGGTTACAAGGTAAAGATCTGACAAAAGACGAGGAACGATTAAAGTTTTGGCACGGAATTGGACGGTAATACAGAATAACAGACTTTAATCCTGACTTGCATATTCCCCGGGCCCTGCGATTGCAGCGCCCGGGGCTTTTTGTGCGCAGACCGTACGGTTCGGGTTATGGGGTTATAGGGTTATGGGGTTATAGGATAGTTTCGCCCCGCGCATGGTACCGGAATTTCGCGGTGGTGGAGCGGGTAACCCCCGACCCCCATTCGGGGGCCGGATGGGTGGGGTGGGGCGGTTTACCCCGAGGCAAGCCTCGGGGCTACGTTCCCGAGCCCCGCGCAAGGCGGGGCGGGTTGGCACCACATACACGCGGTGGAGTGGGCGACCGCGTGGAGGGATCTGAGCCGCGAGGCGGCGATGCAATTGTAGCCCCACATCGAGCGAGGTACGAGCGACGGTGTGGGGTGGGTTGGATTCATCACGTCCCCGGCCTCGAAGAGGTCGTACAATACGCGAGGTTCGCGCGCGTGGGGATGGAATTAACGGACCTCTCCGAGGCCCATAATTGTCACCCCCCACATACCCCACACCATCGCTCGTTGCCTCGCTCGATGTGGGGCTATCATTGCATCGCCGCTTCGCGGCTTGGATGGAACAACGCAAGCCCCGTGGGAGCGGGGGCGACCGCGTGGCGGTCGGGCGGGAATAGCCCGGGGTGAGCACGCCATAGGTGTGCGTAACCCCGGGAAACGGCACCCCCACCCAACGGTGCGCCGTAGGTGCGCGGCAATCGCGGCCGGATTTTTTCGCGGTGGCGGGGCGGGTGGGCATCGCGGGACGACGGGAGCGCTGCTCCCTGAACTTGGAAGGGAGTTTCTGAGGATGCGAGGGGCGGTTGCGTCCCTATGAGGGAAAATAACCCTGTGTACCCATTCCACATACATTATAAAATAACAGTCTCCGGCCATTGTGGTATGACCGGAGACTGTCGGCATCTCCAAATTCTGGTCGGGGTGGCGAGATTCGAACTCGCGACCCCCTGCTCCCAAAGCAGGTGCGCTAACCGGACTGCGCTACGCCCCGATGTGGCCCGTGGTATTGAGCCGCTGCAAAGTTACGCACTTTTTGTGATTCGGCCAAATTTTTTCGCTTTTCAACACTTTTTATGGTCTGTTTGTTAATTATAGGCGAGGAAATTTGTGTTTTACAACATATTTTTATAGTTTTGCAAAATATTCTAATATTTCGACGTTTGAAATCTTCAATTCGTAAAGAATTATGAGCATACCCTTAAGAAGCGCAACCAGCACCGAGGGGCGCCGCATGGCCGGAGCCCGTGCCCTGTGGCGTGCCAACGGCATGAAAGAGGAGCAGCTGGGGCGTCCGATCATTGCCGTGGTCAATTCGTTCACTCAGTTCGTGCCGGGTCACACGCACCTGCACGAGGTGGGGCAGACCGTCAAGCAGGAGATCGAGAAGCTGGGCTGTTTTGCGGCCGAGTTCAACACCATTGCCATTGACGACGGCATTGCCATGGGGCATGACGGCATGTTGTATTCGCTGCCGTCGCGCGACCTGATCGCCGACTCGATTGAGTATATGGTCAACGCGCACAAGGCCGACGCCATGGTGTGCATATCGAACTGCGACAAGGTGACGCCCGGCATGCTGATGGCCGCCATGCGCCTGAACATCCCCGCGATATTCGTTTCGGGCGGGCCGATGGAGGCTGGCCGCGTGGACGACCGCGAGGTGGATCTGGTGGACATCATGGTCGAGAGCGCCGACGAGAGCGTGGCCGACGCCGTGGTGGACAAGCTGGAGCGCCACGGGTGTCCCACCTGCGGGTCGTGCTCGGGCATGTTCACGGCCAATTCGATGAACTCGCTCAACGAGGCCATCGGCCTTGCCCTGCCGGGCAACGGCACGGTGGTGGCCACCCATGCCAACCGCACCGAGCTGTTCCGCAAGGCCGCGCGCCGCATCGTCGAGAACGCATACGCATACTATCGCGACGGCGACACGTCGGTGCTGCCGCGCTCGATAGCCACCCGTCAGGCCATGCTCAACGCCATGACGCTCGACATCGCCATGGGCGGGTCGACCAACACGGTGCTGCACCTGCTGGCCATAGCCAACGAGGCCGGGGCCGACTTCACGATGGACGACATAGACCGTCTGTCGCGCCGCACGCCGGTGCTGTGCAAGGTGGCGCCCAACTCGCGCTATCACATCCAGGACGTCAACCGCGCCGGCGGCATCCTGTCGATAATGAAGGAGCTGGCCGACGGCGGCCTGCTCGACACATCGGTGGGCCGTGTCGACGGCCTGACGCTGGCGCAGGCCATCGACCGCTGGGCAGTGGGCGGCAAGGAGTTCTCGGAAGAGGCCGAGGAGCTGTGGAAGAGCGCTCCCGGCAACCGCCGCACCACGCGCATGGGCGACCAGATGAGCTATTACGCGGAGCTCGACACCGACCGCGCCGGCGGCTGCATCCGCGACATGGCCCACGCCTATGTCGCCGACGGCGGTCTGGCGGTGCTCAAGGGCAATATCGCTCAGGACGGCTGCGTGGTCAAGACCGCCGGCGTGGACGAGTCGATATTCCGTTTCGAGGGACCCGCAAAGGTGTTCAACTCGCAGGAGGCTGCCGTCGACGGCATATTGCGCGGCGACGTGCGCAGCGGCGACGTGGTGGTGATAACCCACGAGGGCCCCAAGGGCGGCCCCGGAATGCAGGAAATGCTGTATCCCACATCGTACATAAAGAGCAAGCATCTGGGCAAGGAGTGCGCCCTGATAACCGACGGCCGATTCTCGGGAGGCACCTCGGGACTGTCGATAGGGCACATATCGCCCGAGGCGGCGGCCGGAGGCAACATCGGTCTGGTGCGCGACGGCGACATCATAGCCATCGACATCCCGGCCCGCACGATAGAGGTGCGCCTCAGCGACGACGAGCTCGCCGCCCGCCGCCGCGAGGAGGAGGCCCGCGGAGCCGAAGCCTTCAGCCCCCGTGGCCGCGACAGGGTCGTGAGCCGTGCCCTGCGCGCATACGCCTCGATGGTCACGTCTGCCGACAAGGGCGGCGTGCGTCAGGTGCCCTGAACCAGTTAACCCCCGACACTCATCACACACAATAATCTCCTCAACCCTCATACACACATCATGAACCAGACCATCACAGGAGCCGAGGCAATGTGCCGCGCACTGATAGCCGAAGGGACAGACCTCATGTTCGGCTATCCGGGCGGAGCTATCATGTCGTTCTACGACCAGCTCTATCACTATCAGGACAAACTCCGCCACATACTGACCCGCCACGAGCAGGGAGCCATCCATGCCGCACAGGGCTTTGCCCGCGCGTCGGGCAGGGTCGGCGTGGTCTGCGTCACCTCCGGGCCGGCGGCCACCAACGTCATCACCGGCCTGAGCGACGCCACCGTCGACTCGACGCCACTCGTGGTCATCACGGGTCAGGTGGGCGTGGCCTCGCTGGGCACCGACGCCTTTCAGGAGACCGACGTGGTGGGCATCACCCAGCCCATCACCAAGTGGGCCTATCAGATACGCTCGGCCGAGGAGATAGCTTGGGCCGTGGCAAGGGCCTTCTACATCGCCTCGACGGGACGTCCCGGCCCCGTGGTGCTCGACTTCACCAAAGACGCCCAGCTGGGCATGGTCGAGTGGAACTACAAGCGCATCAACTACATACGCTCGTACAACCCCGATCCCGACCTGAATCCCGGGTCGATAGCCGAGGCCGCCTCGCTGCTCAACCGCGCCAAGCGCCCCCTCATCATAGCCGGACACGGCGTGACCATATCGGGCGCCGAGGCCGAGCTGGCCGCACTGGCCGAGAAGGCCGACATCCCCGTGGCCACGACCCTGCTGGGCCTGTCGGCCATCCCCACGGGCCATCCCCTCAACAAGGGCATGGTGGGAATGCACGGCAACATCGCGCCCAACATGCTCACCAACAGCGCCGACGTCATCATGGCCATAGGCATGCGCTTTGACGACCGCGTCACCGGCATCACCGAGCGCTATGCCCCGCAGGCGCACATCATACACATCGACATCGACGAGGCCGAGTTCAACAAGAACATACGCTCGCAGACACACATCCACGGCGACGCCCGCAAGGCGCTGGCCGCCATGCTGCCGCTGGTCAACAAGTCGAGCCGCGGGTCGTGGCTGGCCGAGTTCGACGCTCCGCGCCGCACCGAGGAGACCGAGGTGATGGAGCGCGAGCTGAACCCCGCCGACACCCCCGACGGCATGATGCGCATGGGCGAGGTGATAGCGGCCGTGGCCGAGGCCTCGGGCGGACGCGGCATCACCGTGACCGACGTGGGCCAGAACCAGATGATGGCCGCCAGATATTCGGACTACCGCCGTCCGCGCAGCTTCATATCGTCGGGCGGACTCGGCACCATGGGCTTCTGCCTCCCGGCGGCCATAGGCGCCAAGATCGGAGCCCCGGACAGGGACGTGTTCGCCTTCATGGGCGACGGCGGATTCCAGATGACCATGCAGGAGCTCGGCACCATCATGGACTATGGCATCCCGGTCAAGGTTATAATACTCAACAACAACTTTCTGGGCAACGTGCGCCAGTGGCAGGCCATGTTCTTCGGGTCGAGATTCTCGGCCACGCCGCTGCTCAATCCCGACTTCCGCATGATCTCCGAGGCATACGGCATACCGGCCGAGGATGTCACGTCGCGCAGCCAGCTCAAGGATGCCGTGGGGCGCATGGTCGCCTCGGAGAGCGCCTATCTGCTCAACGTCAACATCGAGCCCACCGATATGGTCTTCCCGATGGTGGCCCCCGGATGCGCCATAGACGACATACTCATCAACATCAACGACAAATATAAACTCTGAGCCCCATGCAGCAGCAATTATTCACCATCAGCGTCTTCACCGAGAATCAGGTCGGGCTCCTGAACCGCATCTCGATCATCTTCACCCGCCGCGGCCTCAACCTCGAGAGCGTATCGTCGAGCGCCAGCGCCGTCAACGGCATACACAAGATGAACTTCTCGCTGCGGTCGGACCGCGCCACGCTCGAGAAAGTGATAAAGCAGATCGAGAAGTGCATCGACGTGCTCAGGGCATACCTCTATACCGACGACGAGATAGTCTATCAGGAGATAGCACTCTACAAGGTGCCCACGCTGAAACTGCTCGACGAGCCCAACCTCGAGCGCATCATACGCGAGCACAACGCCCGCATACTCGAGATTACGCGCGACTATACCGTCATCGAGAAGACCGGCCACGAGACAGAGACACAGGCCCTCTACGAGCTGCTGGCGCAGTATGACATACAGCAGTTCATACGCTCGGGGCGCATCTGCGTCACAAAATCGCCCACCGAGCATCTGGCCCACTTCCTCGAGACACAGGAGGCCCGCCGCGCCAGAACAGAAGAAAACGAAACCCCCGACGAATGACAGACAACATATATTCATACAGATTCAAACTCACCGCGGCCGAGGTCGACCCTCAGCTCGAGATGCCGCTGTCGTCGCTGGTCGTGGCCATCATAGACACCGCCACGGCCCACGCCAACGCCATCGGCATAGGCTTCGACAAGCTCAATGCGCACAATGCGTCGTGGGTGCTGAGCCGCCTGTCGGTCGAGCTCGACGAGACCCCGAGGGTCAACGGCGCATATCGCCTCGACACGTGGGTCGAGAGCGTGGGCCGCTTGTCGTCGGACCGCGGATTCGCCCTCTTCGACGAGTCGGACGGCCGCTGCATAGGCCGTGTCCACACCGTGTGGATGGCCATCGACATGGATGCCCGCCGCCCGGTGGACCTGTCGATACTCGGCGACTTCAGCTGTTACATGATCGATCCCGAGTATCCCTCGTCATGCCGGAGGATAGCACCCTTTCAGGACGAGCTCTCCGGCTATGACCATACCTTCAAGGTATCCGACATCGACGTCAACTATCACGTCACCACCCGCAGGTACATCGACCTCATCATCGACCTCCAGCCCATGGACTGCTATGAGACGTCGCGCCTGACGCGATTCGACATCGCCTTCAAGCACGAGGCGCGATATGGCGAGACGGCCCGCGTGTCGACCAAGGACGGCCTGACGTCGTCCATCAGCGTCGGCGACCGCCTCTGCGCGCTGGCACGGATGGAAATGGTGTCGAGAATATAATGACCAACAGACAAAAAAGGAAATCAATAAATTCATCAAAAAGATAAATCCCGTTTATTATGGCAAAACTCAACTTCGGCGGTGTTGAAGAAACCGTCGTTACCCGCGAGGAATTCCCCCTCTCGAAAGCGCTCGAAACACTCAAGGACGAAACCATCGCAGTGCTCGGCTACGGCGTACAGGGCCCCGGACAGGGCCTTGACCTGCGCGACAACGGCTTCAACGTCATCGTGGGCCAGCGCAAGGGCAAGACATACGACAAGGCCGTGGCCGACGGATGGGTGCCCGGCGAGACCCTCTTCTCGATCGAGGAGGCCTGCGAGAAGGCCACCATCATCATGTGCCTGCTCAGCGACGCAGCCGTCATCGAGCAGTGGCCCGTCATCAAGAAGCACCTCACCGCAGGCAAGGCACTCTACTTCAGCCACGGATTCGCCATCAACTGGAGCGACCGCACCGGCGTGGTGCCCCCCGCCGACGTCGACGTGATCATGGTTGCCCCCAAGGGCTCGGGCACCATGCTGCGCGTGCTCTTCAAGGAGGGCAAGGGCACCAACTCGTCGTTTGCATTATATCAGGACGCCACCGGCCGCGCCCTCGACCGCTGTCTGGCCCTCGGCATCGGCATCGGCTCGGGCTATCTGTTCGAGACCACCTTCCAGCGCGAGGCCGTCAGCGACCTCGTGGGCGAGCGCGGCTCGCTGATGGGCGCCATTCAGGGCCTCTTCCTCGCCCAGTACGAAGTGCTCCGCGAGAACGGCCACACACCCTCCGAGGCATTCAACGAGACCGTCGAGGAGCTGACCCAGTCGCTCATGCCCCTCTTTGCCGACCGCGGCATGGACTGGATGTATGCCAACTGCTCGACCACCGCACAGCGTGGCGCGCTCGACTGGATGGGCCCGTTCCACGACGCCATCAAGCCCGTGGTGCGCGACCTCTATGACGCCGTCAAGACCGGCAAGGAGGCCCAGAACTCGATCGACTCAAACTCAAAGCCCGACTATCGCGAAGGCCTCGAGAAAGAGCTGAAGGCACTGCGCGAGAGCGAGATGTGGCAGGCCGGCGCCACCGTGCGCACCCTGCGCCCCGAAAACGCAAAATAAAGATCAATCGATACCAATAGCAGCAGGGCGGGCCAGTGCGTGATGCACAGACCCGCCCGAATTTTTGTGGGTTGGACCGGATTTTATAGGTCAAATAGGTCTAATGGGTCAACTATGCCGGAAACACTCTGTCGTTCTTTAGGTTGGGGGCGAGGGCGGCGAAGTGCTTGCGGGCGTCTGAGGTGGTGAGGTACTTGTCTATGATGTCGGCATGGCGGGCGTTGTGCAGGTCGGTGCCCAGAAAGTCGACATAGCCTTTCTCTATCAGTTGCTCGGCGATCTTCTTCTCGTGCTTGCCATAGGCGCCGGCCAGCGAGAGCACGTTGACCTGAAAGTATGTGCCCGCGCGGTGCAGGTCGTCATAGCGTGTCGACGAGCGGTCGTGATAGTAGTAATATCTCTCGGGATGCGCCAGTATGGGGCGCAGGCCCTGCAGGCGCAGGTCGTAGAGGAACTGGTCGAGCTGCCACGGCTCCTGTATGAACGAGTTCTCGACGAGGATATAGTCGTCGGGCATGGTCTGTATCTGACCGGCCTTGAGGAGCTCGCGGAAATAGTCGTCGATGCGGTTTTCGGAAGCGCGCTCCACCTTGATGCCGTTGCCGCGGCGCTTGAGCTCGGCATGCAGCTCCTCGAGGGCGGGGTCGAGAATGTCGGGGGTGTTCTCGAACGAACATTCGGTGATGTGCGGCGTGGCGATGATGCGGCGTATGCCCCACGACTGCATCCTCTCGATGAGGTCGGCAGATGTGGCCGCGTCGGGCGACCCGTCATCGACACCGGGCACGATGTGGCAGTGGATGTCTGTCGCGAACGGCAGCCTCGCAGGCTCCTTGGGGCGTGAGAATATGCTGAATATTGACATGTTTGCTATATTTGTATTATATTATAACGCCTTGCGGGTGCTAAATATTGTCATGCTCCGGTCGTCGGGGGCAGCAGGTGGGCGACGAGCGAGTTCATGTATTCCTCGAGCCACGTGTAGCCCGAGGGGGCGGTGTGGTTGCGGTCGGCGGGGTCGGCGGGATTGAGGCCGTTGGCGGTTTCCCACTCGTCGGGGATGCCGTCGCCGTCGGTGTCGGCGGGCGGTGTCTGTGTCCTCAGCGCGGGCCATCCGCGGGTGCCGTCGGCGTATGTCACCTGTTGCTGCGAGTCGATGATGCCGTCGGGGGTATAGGATACGGTGCCGTTGCGGGCGTCGTCGACCACGGTGCGGTCATACTCGTCGCGGTGCAGGGAGGCTCCGGCCAGATCGAGCACCAGCCCGTATGCCTCGGTGGCGCTGTGCGTGGTGACGGGGGCAAAGGGCATAGGCCGGTCGAGCCTGATGTCGCGGGCTATCTCCTCGTCCCAATAGTTGTCGAAGTCGTCGGGCTTGATGTGTCTGAGCACTCCGGTGCCCCAGTTGTCGGCGGCCACCTCGGGGTGCGAGTGGTTGACGTTGCCCGACACATGGAACCGTCCCCACTTGTGCAGCATCGGCACCCACACGTTCCACCCCACCTTGACGCGCGTGCCGCCGATGGTGACCGTAGAGTCAGACATGTCAATGACGTGTCTGTGTCCGGCGATGTCGATGATGTTGCGGCCCCCCTTGGGCGAGCCCTCGCGCATGGCCGAGACCATGTCGGGGGTGACCGAGTCGCCCGTCAGGCGGGTATATTCCTCGGCCATCCGCCTGAGGTCAAGGCAGTAGCGCAGGGTGCGTATGCCGGGGTTGGCTATCTTGTCGGGCATGGCGTTCTCCTGTGCCGAGGGCCGGAAATAGTTGTTGACGATGTTGACGGTCATGCCCTCGCCGCCATAGCATCCGCCGCTGCCGTGGTTGTATATCACGTTGTTGCGCAGGTCCATGCGCTCGTCGGTCTGCGTGAACGGGCTGGGGCCGAGGCGCGGCGTGCGCGACTTGTGGCTGGACAGCAGGTTGTGGTGATAGCTGATGTCGCTGCCGCCCCAGTTGCCGCCATATCCGTGCTGGCCCTTGTGGTGGCCGCCCGAGTTGAGGCTGTGCGAGCCTATGCACCACTGCACGGTGCAGTCGGCCATGCCGTAGACCGAGATGCACTCGTCGACGCTCCAGCTGACCGAACAGTGGTCCACCATGATGCCTCGGTGCTTGCTGCCGCCGAGGCCGTCCCCCTCGTGGTGGGCCACCTGACGGTCGCCGAGGCGGAATCGCATGAAGCGGATGATGACGTTGTCGGCCTGTATCAGGAACGGGAAGTCGGCTATGCACACGCCGTCGCCCGGGGCTGTCTGTCCGGCTATGGTGACGTCCGGACTCTCGAGCCGCAACTGTGATTTGAGGAATATCGTGCCCGAGACATCGAACACTATGGTGCGGGGTCCCTGCTGCATGCAGGCGTGCCTGAACGAGCCCGGCAGCGTATCGTCGTCGAGGCGGGTGACGTGGCACACCTCGCCTCCGCGTCCGCCTGTAACATACATGCCGAATCCCTCGGCTCCGGGGAATGCCGTCAGCGCCGTGGCCGCGGTCGCGGCGGCAGCCGACATGAGCAGGCCGGCCGACAGGGCTTTGAGTCTTGATTTCATGGTCTGAGGTCTGATGATGATTGGAATACAAAAATATGCAAAATCCGCGTCTCGGGCAAGTGCGTGGCGTGATGATTATGAATTTTTATATATCCGCGGCACCGGGCCGGTGTTGCGGATGTCGGGGAAATGTCGTAACTTTGCCTTATGCCGCATGTAGTCCGTGTCATATCGCGTCTGGTGGCGCTGTCGGCCCTGCTCGCCGTGGTGGGGTGCTCGGGCCATGCGCCGTCGGCTCCGTATCCCGACCCGCTGAAGTATGAGGTGCGCGGCATCGACATTTCGGCCCACAACGGCGACATCGACTTCGGCAAGGTCAGGGAGCAGGGCTATGAGTTCGTCATCGTCAAGGCCACCGAGGGTGGCACGTTCCGCGACCGCCGCTTCTTGGACAACGTGCGTCTGGCGCGCGAGGCGGGGCTCAAGGTTGGTGCCTATCACTTCTTCCGCTTCGACACCCCGGGCTACATGCAGGGACTCAACTTTGCCGGCGTCCTCGAGGGGCACGACGTGGACCTGCCCGCGGTCATAGACATCGAGGAGTGGACCAACCCCAACTCGCAGGCCACGCCGCTGGTGGTGACTCGTCTGGCCGAGATGATAGACCATCTCGAGAGCCGCGGACACCGCGTGATGCTCTATACCAACAAGAACGGCTATAACCGCTTCATCCGCGAGCTGCCGAGGTCGCTGCCCCTGTGGATATGCTCGCTGGGCGAGGAGCCCGCCGAGGGCGACTGGACGCTGTGGCAGGCCACGCACTCGGGCAGGGTCGAGGGGATAGACCATCCCGTCGACATCAACGCCTTCAGGGGCTCGCGCGCGGACTGGTGCCTTTTTGCGGGCGAATGACATCCCGGCCACACAATAACCGCCTGACTTTATACGTTATATATGTTGATGAAAACCGTGCTTAAATATCTATACATCATACTCCTTGCGCTGGCCATGCCGACAGCCGCGAGGGCTTTCGCACCCGATACTTACGCCCCGGCGTCGGCGCTGGCCGAGGGGCGCTGGGTGCGCATCAGTGTCTCGGAGACCGGAATGCATCTTGTCTCAAACTCGGACCTGCGCTCGTGGGGCTTTACGGACCCCTCGAAGGTGAGGGTCTACGGCTATGGCGGCCGCCGCATCGCCGACCAGTTCACGGCCTCGACCTATGTCGACGACCTGCCCGTGGTGCAGTCAGAGACCACCGCGAGGGGCATCGTGTTCTATGGCGTAGCCACCGACACCCGCATCGACGTGGCCAAGACGCAATGGCACTACAGGGCCTACAATCCGTATGACACCAAGGGATATTATTTTCTGTCGGACCGCGAGGCCGAGCCCCGCGAGATACCTGTCGAGGGTCGCGAGCCGCAGGGCGAGACACTGACCGTGTTTGCCGAGGGGCTCTTCCACGAGAAGGACGAGACGTCGCCCATGGAGAGCGGACACCTGCTGCTGGGCGAGGACTTCAGGTTCAACCCCACGCGCCAGTTCAAGTTCCAGATGCCCGGGCGCGTCGAGGGCACCGACGTGTGGATGCAGTGCGACTTCTATGCCGCCTCGAGCTCGACGACCCAGCTCTCGTTCACGGCCAACGGCGGCGAGATAGCCTCGGGCCCGTCGGACCGCGTCAGGGCCTCGCAGGAGGATGGCGACACATGCCGCATACGCAAGGTGTTCCGCGTCACGGGCGAGACCCTCAACCTCGGCATCACTGCGAAGGGTGGGGGCAGCATGCGCATGGCCAACCTCGACAACCTCGCCGTGGGCTATGTGCGCGCGCTGGCCATGCCCTCGTCGGGCACGCTCGCGTTCGGACTTCCCGTCGGGTCGCCCGAGCTGGCCGGTGCCACCGCCGACACCCGAGTGTGGGACGTGACCTCGCCCCTCGCCATCACCCGCATGAAGGTCACCGCCACACCCCGCGGCGTGGCGTGGACCAACGAGTTCTATGGCAACCGCCGCTATGTGGCGTGGAACGAGAACGCCACCTTCCTCACCCCCCGCATAGCCGACCGCAACGTGGGCAACCAGAATCTGCACGGCACGGCCAATCCCGACATGGTCATCGTCACACACCCCTCGCTCAAGGCTAAGGCCGAGCGCATAGCCGCCCTCCATGCGGCCGAGCCCGACACGCTGGCGGTGCAGGTGGTGACGCTGCAGGAGGTGTATAACGAATTCTCGTCGGGCACGGCAGACTATAACGCCTTCCGCCGCCTGATGAAGATGTATTATGACCGCTCGGTGGCCGACCCCTCGCTCAAGGCTCCCAAATACCTGCTGCTGATGGGTGGCGTGACCTACGACCACCGCGGCCTCACCGCCGCATGGCGCGGGTCGGGCGCGACGATAGTGCCGACGTGGCAGACGGACATCGCCAACAACGAGAGCTACTCGTATTGCTCGGACGACCCCGTGGCCTTCCTCGAGGACAATGCCGGACTGATGACGGGCCGCGACAAGATGAACATAGCCGTGGGCCGCGTGCCCGCGCGCTCGGTCAGGGAGGCCGAGGTCTTCACCGACCGTCTTGAGTCATACATCAAGTCGCCCGGACAGGGCGAATGGCGCAACCGCGTGCTGCTGCTGGCCGACGACGGCGACAGCGGCATACACCTCACCCAGACCGAGACCGTCGAGCAGTCGATGCGCGGCAACGGCTCGGGCGAGGACATGACATACCGCAAGGTCTATCTCGACGCATTCGCCCTGCAGGGCGGCGTCACCGTGGCCGCGCGCGAGAAACTGCACTCGCTGCTCACCGACGGCGTCGTGTGGTGGAACTATATCGGCCATGCCTCGCCCACGGCACTGTCTGGCGAGGGGGTCTTCACCATCGACGACGTCAGGGGCCTGTACCTGAGGAAACCGGCGTTCTTCTATGGCGCCACCTGCTCGTTTGTCGAGTGGGACCGCATCGAGGAGGCCGGCCTGCAGAAACTGACCCTCGAGGAGTCTGGCGGCCTCATCGGCGGCATCGCTGCCGTGCGCCCCGTGCAGATAGCCCGCAACGGCCCCTTCTCGGCCACGATGGCCTCCGAGCTCTTCACCCGCGGCAATGACGGGCGCATGCGTCCCGTGGCCGAGGTGCTGCGTCTGGCCAAGAACCGCACCCTCAACGAGAACAACAAGATGCGCTACGTCATGCTGGGCGACCCGGCCATGCGTCTGGCCATCCCCGGCAACACCGTGTCGCTCGACTCGGTCAACGGCATCAAGGTGACCCCCATCGACGACGACACCGCCGACCCGGTGGTGATTCCCGCCTTCTCGCGCGTCAGGTTTGCCGGCTCGGTGCTCGACTCCGACGGCCGCGTCACCGAGGGCTTTGACGGATACGTCAGCCTCACGCTCTATGACGCCGAGCAGTCGTTCTCGACCGTGCGCGGCGACTTTGACAACCCCTATGTGGCCGACGAGCAGGGCGAGCGCCTCTTCACGGGCCGCGGAACAGTCAAGGGTGGCCGGTGGTCGGTCGAGGTGGTGCTCCCCTCCGAGATAGCCGACAACTATCGTCCCGCCACGCTCTCGCTCTATGCCCGCTGCGAGGCCGACGGCGCCGAGGCTCTGGGCGTGAGCCGCGACCTCTATGTCTATGGCATCACCGACGACGGCATCACCGACAACGTAGCCCCCGAGATCGAATACCTCTACCTCAACCACGAGACATTCCGCAGCGGCGACACCGTCAACGACACCCCGATGCTGCTGGCCCGCGTCAGCGACAACACCGCCCTCAACATGGCCGCCAACGGCATTGGCCACCAGATGAGCCTGCGCATCGACAACACCACCACGCTCACCGACATCTCGGCCTCGTTCACCCCCGACGCCGACGGCACTCCGGGCGGCGTAATAGCCTATCAGATGCCCGAGATCAAGACCGGCGCCCACCACGCCGTGTTCAAGGTCTGGGACGTGGCCGGCAACAGCGCCACCTCTGAGTTCGACTTCTTTGTCGACCCCACTGTCGCCCCCAAGATATTCGACGTCTATACCGACGCCAACCCCGCCACGGTCGAGGCCAACTTCTACATCAGCCACAACCGTCCCGACGCCATGCTCGACGTGGCGGTCGAGATATACGACATCTCGGGCCGCAAGGTGTGGACCTCGTCCGTCAAGGGCAGGGCCGACATGTTCTCGTCGGCACCCGTGCGCTGGGACCTCACCGACGGCAGCGGCCGCCGCGTGGGCAGGGGCATATACCTCTACAGGACCACCGTGACCACCGACGGCTCGCAGCCGTCGACCGAGACACGCCGTCTGGCCGTGGCTCCTATGTGACGTGCAGCCCGAAAACGACAGTGATTCTGAACATTTTGGCACCTGCAGGCATTATATGTTAGTGATATTTTGCAAAAACAGACATTTTTTATGAAAAAGCTGATTCTATCATTTGCAGTGCTTGCAGCCATGGCCGCAGCCACCTCCTGTGCTTCGTCCGAGAAAAAAGCCGAAGACGAGGGCGCGGCCATCAAGGCCAAGATCGAAAACTGTTCGGACCCCGACAGCCTCCGCATCTATGTGAAACAGGCTCAGGACTATGCCGACAAGCTGGTCAAGAGCGGCGACGAGAAGGCCGCCGAGGCATATCTCAGCGAGGTTGCCCCCGTGGTACAAGCCAAGTACAGCTCGGCTGCAGGTCTCTTCGACCGCCTCAAGGCCGAGGCTGACAGCACGCTCGACACCGCCGTAGACGCCACCAAGACTGCTGCAGACAGCGTAGCCTCGAAGGCATCAAACCTCAAGGACAAGACCGTCGACGTGGCCAAGGATGTCAAGGACAAGACCGTCGACGTTGCCAAGGATGTCAAGGACAAGACCGTCGACGTGGCCAAGGACGTCAAGGACAAGACCGTTGACGTGGCCAAGGACGTCAAGGACAAGACCGTAGACGTAGCCAACGACGCCAAGGACAAGGTGAAGGGCGCGCTGGGCAAATAATCGCCCCCGCAGCCGTCACCGCACCCGATACACAAAGCCCGCCCACCACACAGGTGCGCGGGCTTTGTGTGTGATTGACAATGTTTTTGGGCGGGCGGGTATTGCGGATTTGCGAAAAAAGTGTTAGCTTTGCCGACGGATCGGTGCCCCGTGGGCAGAGGCTGCACGGGCGATCCGCTTTTTTGCAATAGGGGCTGTCGGCGTCTGACATTGCCTGACGGCCTCGCAGGTGTTATTGAAATTCTTATTCCGGTCATTCAAACTTGGCAGTTATGAACTTAGGCATCGGGATACGAAGGACAATGGCACCACATCCGCTTGTATGCCATGCCGCCGTGGGCGCGTGGCATGTATGACCGTAGCGGTGTGGGGCTGTTGTCTGTCGTTGCCTCGGGACTGCCAAGACCCGAATGGCCCGTAAGACAGACATACGATCCTCACACCTTGTCTTGCACCCATGTCAAACACACCTCGACGGGGATCGGGAGGGGCAAAACCCTAATCAACATGATGAAATACAGTGTGATATGTGCGCTGGCAGCAGTGGGAGTGACGGTGGCGCAGGTTTCGGCGGCCCCGGTGAGTCGCGATAGGGCGGCAGAGATAGCCGCGGGCGTGCTGGGCAGACCCAATGGCGTCAAGGCCCTGCGTGCCCAACGCGCCACGGATGACAACAGCGCCTATTATGTCTTCAATGCCCCCGGCGGCGGATTTGCGGTCATCGCGGCAGACGACCGTCTGCCGATGGTGCTTGCCTATTCTCCTGACGGAGAGATGGAGACCGATGACATGCCGCCAGCCGCCGCGGCTCTGCTCAAGGCTTACGAGGTGTCGGCATCAGGTCTGAACGATGGCTTGGGGACACACGAATCGTGGAGCCAAGTCAGTGCGACGACCTCTACGGTTATTCCGACTGCCAAGTGGGGACAGGGATACCCTTACAATCTGTCGTGTCCCGAGTTGAATGGAAAGAATTGTCTGACGGGATGTACCGCCACGGCTATGGCCATTCTGATGAAGCATCACCGCTGGCCGTCGGCAGGACGCGGCACGGGCGAATACAGGTGGCATGACAAGGACGTGACCTGCGATTTCTCGCGTCCGATAGCATGGGACGCCATGCTTGACGACTATTCGGAGGAGAGTTCTCCGGCCGCACGTCAGGCAGTCGCTGACCTTATGTATGCCTGTGGTGTCTCGCTGCAATCGAACTATGGCGTCTACGAGACTTCGGCCAATTCGAACTCCGTGCCCAGAGACATCTACTGCAACTTCATGTATGACAGGGGTGCCCGTACCATAGTACCGGCAGAGCATGACGAGGATGAATGGCTGCAACAGGTACGGGATGAGATCTCGGCCGGTTTTCCGTTGATGTTTTCGGGTCACTCTTCCTCGGGGATGGGCCATGCCTTTGTCATAGACGGCATCGACTCTGACGGACTGTTGCATGTCAACTGGGGTTGGGAAGGTGCCTCTGACGGTTTTTATGCCTTTGCCGGAGAGGCCGTTGACCTCGGCGCAGTCTATGGTCTGGATGCAAGCATGGTCGCCGACATACGTCCGGGCGACGACAGCAGCGTCGAGGATATTGTCATAAAGGATTTTGTCGAGGGCGAGACTCTGGGCCTGAGCATTGACGTGGAGAATATCGAGACCGGAGTCCCCTTCAGGGTCAATGGCCCGGGTGTATGGAACTATGGTCCTGAAATAGAACGACCGAGATACATCTATGCGCTTTGCGACCGTGACGGCAATATAAAGGAGGTGCTCGAGACTGTCGAGTCGCCCTATCCTGCCTTTCATGAGGGTGCGGTGACGGTCTATCCCTCCACCTTGACGGTGAACGGCCCTGTCGCCGCCGACGACTGCCTGCAACTGTTCATCTCGAAAGGTCCGGACGAGCCATATAGGCATGTCGTGGCCGAGGGCGGCCTCGCAGACCGCGTGCCGGCCAAGGGCAATGTCGTGTACCGCAATCCGATTCATTGGGAGATACAGGATGGCATAACCGTGATTCCGGAACAGAACAGCAGTCCGGAGTACGCTGTGTTCGGATTTCCTAACGGCTACAATGTCATGTACCCCCGCGAGCAGACCGTAAGGCACATGTATCTCGACGGTCAGTTCTATTATTCGCCGTGGCGCATCGACAAGAGCTATCCCGACGGAGATGTCCCGTTGAGGGTCAGTTGCCCGCGAAAGAACGGTACGGTCACCGTTAAGTTGTGCTCATATACCGAAGCCGAGCTCAAGCATCCGCGCATTGATGTCTCGCTCGATGCCTCGACACGCCTGAGGGACATGAAGTTCGATCGCGCCCTCGACCGTATCACGGACCTGAGGATAACGGGTGAAATCACCGGCGACGACTTCAAGTTGCTGCGCACCGCATTCCGCAATCTGCGGCGTCTCGATCTGGGCGGAGCTGTCCTGTGCAGCGAGGGGAGTCCCGACGGCATATTGCCGTACAAGGCTCTCGAATGGACATGCACGCTCGAGAGCATCGTGCTGCCCGAGAGCCTGAGATGGATAAGTGACAATGCTTTTTACGTTTCGGGCCTGAAGAGCGTCGAGTTCCCCGAAGGGCTCGAGGGCATAGGCCTGAATGCGTTTCTGGGCAGTGAGCGGCTCGAGAAAGTGACTGCCAAGAACTATACGCCGCTCGATATATCTTGGTGCGTGTTCTGGGGTACTCCGCGCGAGACCACAGGCGTGCTTGCCGTGCCCATCGGCTATGGCGCACGCTATGCGGCAGCGCCCGAATGGTCGCTTTTCAGCCGCATTGTCGAGGAGGACATACCCGTCTCGTCGATAGAGAGTCCGGACGCTGTTTTGCCTGACGAGGATGTCAGGGTCTATTCGCTCGACGGAGTCCTCAGATATGCCGGACGATATTCCGGCCTCAGCCTGCCCTCCCGTGGCATATACATTGTCCGCACTGTCGGCGGCAAGGCTTTCAAGGCAGCATATTGAATCAATAACAATACAATCCTAATCAATCATATATGAAATACAGTATCATTCGTTCGCTGGCGGTTGCCGGGTTGCTGGCAGCGGCGACTTCGTGCGGGAGCTCGGACTCCTCGCTCAAGAGTTATATCGAAGAGTTCAAGACCGAGAAGATAGTGCCCCTGCGGCTCAGCGAGAGCGGTCTCTACGGTTATCTGCATCACGACGGCAGCGTGGCCACCGGGTTTGTCTACAAGACGGCGTCGAGCTTTCACGAAGGTCTGGCCGTCGTCACCGACTCGGCCACGTCGATGCTCGGATACATCGACGAGAGCGGCAAGTGGGTCATCGAGCCCGCGTATGCCTCGGCTACAGACTTCAACGGAGGTCTGGCGGTTGTGGCCCGTCCCGACTCGTGCCTGTGTGTCATCGACATAGACGGCAATGTGAGGTTCTCTCTGCCCGAGGTGGTGTCGGCTTCGGTATTCTTCGACGGCATATCGCTGGCCGAAGACGCCGAGGGCAGTTCCATTCTGGTCAGCGGCAAGGGCGAGAAGGTTGCCCTGAACAAGGACTGGAATGACGTACAGGTGCCTCAGTTCGGCTATGTCAAATATACCGACGGCGGCAGGAAGTGTGTCGGCAGGCTGAACGGTCTTGCCGTCGAGCCTGTCAAGTTGCCCGAGGGGATGGAGATCGAGGACATCTCGGCCGAATACCGCATGGCCATCGTTGAGATGGGCGGGAAATATGGCTTGGTTGACTTCGAGGGCAATATGGTGGTGAATCCGCGATACAAGTCTCTCAGGTTTGATACCGACGACCTCGTGGCTTTCGAGAACGACAAGGAGAAGTACGGATGGATCAATACCAAGGGCGAGGAGGTGATTCCGGCCAAGTACAAGGCCGTATCATTCTTCTTCCATTCGGGCGATGGTTATGCCGGAGTGAGCGTCTCGGGCAACAAGTTTCAGGTCATCGACGCCAAGGGCGAGGCCTGCGTGCTGTCCAAGTATGACATGATCAAGCCCTCGTGGACTCCGGGCGTGTTCTTGGTGCGCAAGGACGACAAGTGGGGCCTTGCGGACAAGGCGGGCAACGTGTTGTGCGATCCGCAGTTCAACAACATCGGAGGTCTGGCCTCGGGTATGTTCGCGGCCACTTCGGGCAGCGGCAAGTGGGGCATCATAGATGAGGCCGGCAAATATGTCGGGCCAATACAGTATGATGTGTTCGACTTGCTCGCCGAGAGCCATGTCGTGGCCTACACCCAGCGGTTTGACCCCTCGCAGGCGGTGGCGGTGATGGACAAGATGCTCGAAGGCACGACGTTCGACACCAATTTCGGCAAACTCGCCGACAAATATGGACTCACCTTCAATAAAATCTCCAGTGTCTCTTGGGACGGGACGGTCGAGGAAAAGGATTTCAAGCATCTGGGGTCATTTCAGCTGATTCTCACATTGGATGACTATCCCGTGGTCAGCAAGAACCGCTACAGCCGCACGAAGGTGATCAATTCGGCGGCAAAACCCTCGGCATACAGTGTCAAGGCCACGTTCGATACTCACGCCAAGGCCAAGGCCGTCTATGACCTGCTGAACAGCCGGAAGAAATATCTTACGGTCGAGATCGCACCCGAGCTGACGGAGGATCTGACGACAATCTATCTGAACAAGATCTCGGACACCGAGACTTATCTGGTGTACGAGGAGAACGACGCCATGTATGATTATGATTTGATACAGTGAAATGCTTTCTGATACGATGAGACACAAACTGACATTCGCCATGGCCGGGCTGATGCTCGGCATGGCCGGATGCTCTCCCTCGCAGCAGGAGAGCATGAAGGATGATGTATCGACCCTCGACCTCGACCTGCTGCCGCTGGCGTGGTCCCGGGGACTGCGCGATAACCTCGGATATGGCACGCAGGATGGCGAGAGAGTCCTCGAATGGGGCAAGATAGACGACGTATGCGGCATGAGCAGGAGCGATCTGCCTCTGTTTAACGACGGTCTGGCCGTAGTGCGTTTCGACAAATTGACCGCGCTGATAGACACGTCGGGCGAGCCGGTCGTCGACCTGTCGGGCTATGGCACGTTGCTGCCATACATGACCGAGGACCTGTATCTGGCCCAGAAAGATGATAAGACCAAGTCTATCGTGGCATTCAACCGTCAGGGCGAAGAGGTGTTCGAGGTAGAGGGCCGGACATGCACGCCCATGCGCAAGGGATATGCCGTCTATAGTAACTACACCCGTTATTCCAAAAAAAACGGCATCATCAATGCCAAGGGCGAGATTGTCTATGAGGCCGAACAGGACGAGCATGTGGGCGATATTTTCGTGATGACTCAGGCTTTCCCCACGGCTGCATCGCTGGCGCATCCGACGTGGTTCCCATTGTTCGACTCAGAGGGATTCACCTGCTTTCTCGACGTAGCCACGGGCAAGCGCCATCTCGACGGTCTCTTGCCCGACGGAGCCAAGCCCTACATCTATGCCGTCGATGCCAACGACCGCATGGTCGTCAAGACCGACGACGGTAAATACGGCCTTCTGCGCCTTGACGGCACTTGGGCGGTCGAGCCTGAATACCGGTACATCAATTATGACGGCGATTGGTATCTGTTTCTGGACGACGACAAACTGGCGGGATGGATGGACAAGGACGGCAACGTGAAGATAGAGCCCCAGTTCGACATCGCCGATAGGGACAAGACCGCATTCGGCATATCGGACCTGTGTCTGATAGACGAGGGCAAGACGGTGACATATTTCATAGACCGCAAGGGCAATGTAGTGCTCGACCCCGAATATCAGGCCATAAGCAACTTTATCGGCGACCGCTGTCTGGTCAATCTCGGCAGAGGTCAGGGGGCCCAGTGGATGAATCGCAAGGGCGAGCTGCTGGGCGAGCCGATGCTGCTCAGCGAATATGCCGCCAAGGCCGTCGCAGCCATAGGCCGCGGCGTGGCAGTGCAATACTCGACGATCGCCCCATTCTCATTCTGACACCCCGAGCTTCCGTCCCACAAATAATGCAACGGCTGTTACTGTAACCGCTGTTGCATTATTTTGCCAATCCGGCCCGAAAAAGGTCATTAATCAGACACGGACTCTTGCTTGACCGGAATAAAACAGCTATCTTTGCAACAGCGGTTACAGTAACGACCGTTGCATTAGTATGAAATTATACGACAGAGAGATAGAGGCCGAGACATTGAGGCGCATAGAAGCCACGTCCGGCAGATATGCCCAGCTGACGGTCATTACCGGACGCAGGCGCATCGGCAAGACCACTCTGATTAAGCACGCCTTCGAGGGCTCGGAGATGATATATTTCTTCGTGGCCCGCAAGAGCGAGGCGTTGTTGTGTCAGGAACTCACGGACACCATACGGGATGTGCTTGGCGAGGATCTGGGCGACTTTTCGAGCATGGCCCGACTGTTCGCGGCCATCATGCAGATTGCAAGGCGCAGGCATTTCACTCTGGTTTTCGACGAGTTCCAGAACTTCAAGTATGTCAACGAGTCGTTTTTCAGCGACATGCAGAATATCTGGGACAGCAACAAGGATGAGGCCCGCATAAACCTGATTGTCTGCGGGTCGCTCTATTCGATGATGACCAAGATATTCGACGACCGCAAGGAACCCCTCTACGGTCGTGCCACTTCGCGCATCAGGCTTCGCGAATTTCCTCTTGCGACACTGCGCGAAATCATGCTCGACAATAATCCGGACTACGCTCCCGACGACCTGCTTGCCCTGTACATGATGACGGGAGGCGTGGCAAAATACGTGGAACAGCTCCACATGGCCGGAGCGTTCACCAAGGATGGCATCATCGACACCGTATTGTCGTTCGGGTCATATTTCATCGACGAGGGGAAAGAACTGCTCTCGGACGAGTTCGGCAAGGACTATGGCAATTACTTTTCGATATTGTCGGCGATAGCCGACGGTTTCAACGAGCGGGGCGAGATCAAGTCATATACCGGAATAGAGGCCGGTGGTTACCTTGACAAGCTGGAGAAAACCTATGACCTCGTATATCGTTATCGTCCGTATCTCGCGACGGAGAACAGCCGCAATGTCCGTTACGGCATCAAGGACAATTTCCTGAATTTCTGGTTCAGATTCATCTACAAATACCGGAGCGCGGTCGAGATAGGAAATCTCGACTATGTGCGGGCAAAGGTATCGGCAGACTATTCGACATATTCAGGCTGGATATTGGAGCGGTATTTCCGCCAACGATACCGCGAGTCGGGGCTCTATAACCTCGTGACCAACTATTGGGAGAAGGACGGGAGCAACGAGATAGACCTCATAGCCGTCAACGATGCCGACCGCGAGATTGTGATCGGCGAGGTGAAGCGCAACCCCCGCCGCATAGACCTGCACGGTCTTGAAGAGAAGTCGAGGAACATCGTGTCCAGACGCAAGGGGTGGCATGTTGAGTACGTCGCCCTTTCGCTCGAAGACATGAATGGCGACTCCAATCCGGCCCGATAAAGTCAATTAGGTGGCGCGGGGTTTGCTCGTTCGGGATTTTTTTGTTAATTTTGCGCGGAGTTTGTGGCGGTGTGCCGTCACGTCCCCGTAATGTGTAAAATATAATAATCAGATAATAAATTCTTTAGCGAGACAATGAACATCAGCAAGGAAGAGATTTCGCCCGTAGAGCTGCGCCTGACCGTGGCCCTGAGCGAAAACGACTATAAGGACGATGTCACCAAACAGCTCAAGGAGATCGGCCGCACCCACCAGCTGCCCGGTTTCCGCAAGGGTCACGTGCCCTTCGGCGAGCTCAAGCGCCGTTTCGGCAAGCAGGTGACAAGCGACGTGATCAACGATACCGTATATCGCGCCGTCATCGACTATATCACCGAGAACAAGCTCCGTGTCATGGGTCATCCCCTGCCCGTCGAGGTCAAGGAGGCGTCCATGGAGGGCGATCAGGAGTTCAAGTATGACATCGCCCTGATACCCACCCTCGAGGGCATCAAGCCCACCAAGGAGGACCACTATCCCTTCTACGAGATCGAGGTTACCGACGAGATGGTCGAGGAGCAGGACAAGAACCTGCGCAAGCGCTTCGGCACTCAGAAGCCCGGCGAGGAGATGACCGAGGACGGCGTTGTCAAGGGCTCGATCATGCAGCTCAACGAGGACGGCACCGTCAACACCAACGAGGGCGCCATTCAGGTGACGGACGGCATCGTCTTCCCCCTCTACTTCAAGGACAAGGCCCAGACAGCCCTCTTCGACGGCAAGAAGCCCGGCGACAAGGTTGTCTTCAACCCCTATGACGCTGCCGGCGGCAACGTAGGCGAGATCGCCTCGATGCTCCACGTCGACAAGAACATCGCCCCCGACATCAAGGGCAACTTCGAGATGAACATCTCGGAGATCATCGTCAACATCCCCGCCGAGCTCAATCAGGAGTACTTCGATCAGGTATTCGGCTCGGACAAGGTGCACAACGAGGAGGAGTATCGCGCAGCCATCAAGGAGATGATCGCCGGCGAGCTCGAGCAGAACTCGCACATCCTCTTCCGCAACACCTTCGACAAGGCAATGATGGAGAAATACGCCGACATGGTGCTCCCCGCCGAGACCATCAAGAAGCTCTTCTTCACCAAGGCCGAGAACGCTGACGAGGCATACAACGCCGAGCTCAACGGCATCAAGCACGAGGTGATCGAGAACAACCTCCTCACCGACCTCGAGATCAAGGTGACCGAGGAAGAGGTGCTCGAGACAGCCAAGATCCTCACCGCACGCCAGTTCGCACAGTATGGCCTTGCCGGTCTCGACGACGAGATCATCAGCCGCTATGCCAAGGAGCAGCTCGAGAAAGAGGAAGTGCGCAACCAGATCACCCAGCAGGTGCTCTCGGCCAAGCTCTATTCGGCCATCGAGGAGGCAGTGACACTTGATAAGGAGACCGTATCGCTCGACAAGTTCAAGGAACTCGCACAGGCCTGATCACACTAACCCCACTACATAACCGGCCCCCGGCGCCTAAACGGCACCGGGGGCTGATTTTTTTCGCATGGAGGGAGGGTGATGCATCGCCGCCTCGCAGTTGAACGCCGCACGATGAACTATCGGTTGTGGTGGCGGAGGTAGTAGGTGAGAATGCCGACGGTGGTGAGGAGTTCGCTGGCGGTGACTGCGAGCCAGATGCCGGTCTCGCCGAACGCCACGGGCATGATCAGGAAAGAGGGGACGAGGAAGAAGAAGCCTCTGAGCAGGGCGAACCACACCGAGGGGGCGACTTTCTCGACGCTCTGGAAGTAGCCGATGGCGGTGACGTTGAATATGAAGCAGATCACGCAGGCGGCGAATATGGGGAGGCCCTTGACGGCATAGATGGCCGCGCGGCTGTCGAGGTCGATGAAGAGTTCGACCATCAGCCGCGGGAAGGCCACGAAACCGGCCGTGACGACGATGCCGAACACAAGGGCGGTCTTGATGGCCAGCGTCTCGGTGGCCTTGACGCGGTCCCACAGCCCGAGGCCATAGTTATAGCTGATTATGGGCTGGGCCGACTGGGCTATGGCGTTGCCTATCAGGAAGAAGAAGGGACAATAGTAGCAGGCTATGCCGAACGCGGCCACGCCGTCGTCGCCCATATAGTGCATGAATACCAGATTGCCCGTGAACATGACCATGGCCATCGTGGCCTCGCCGAGAAATGCCGACACGCCTATGCGCATCTGATACCACATGGTGCGGGCCATCTCGACGAATCCGCGTGCGTCGAGGCGTATGCTGACGAGCCGCAGCGTGCGGGCAAAGAATCCGAGATAGGTCAGGGCCATCAGCGCGCCCACAGTGACCGCTATTGCCGTGGCTATGGCGGCACCCTTGAGCCCCATGCCGAGGGGGAAGACGAAGAGCCAGTCGAGGAAGATGTTGAGCAGGCCGGGCACGACGTTGCACCACATGGCAAAGCGTGGCGAGCCGTCGAGCCTGACGACAAAGAGTCCGATGATGCTCCACATGTTCAGTATCAGCGCCGGGGCAAACCATACGAGATAGTCTACGGCAATGTCCATCAGGCTGTCCGACGAGCCCAGCAGGCGCGCCGTGGTGCGCGGACTGGCCATGAGCAGCAGCACTATCAGGCCCACGGTGATGGTGGCGCCCGCGAGGGCGCGGCTCACGCCGAGGCGGGCTTTCTCGACGTCGCCGTGGGCCAGTCGTATCGAGGCTATGACCGAGCATCCGATGCCCAGCATCAGCCCGAAGCCGATTACCGACATCATGGGCGCCCAGATGATGTTGACCGCTGCCACGCCGGCGGGGCCCACGCCCTGACCGACGAATATGCCGTCGGCCATCGTCACCACGCTCAGGCTGAGCATTCCCAGCAGGGTAGGGATGAAATATGTCCTGAACAGCTTGCCGACAGGCTGTTCGCCAAGATTTATCGTATCATTATCCATCAGATGAGCCTATACCTATTGTAAAACATCCCGCAAAGTTACGACATTATATCCACACCCCCAAAAAACACCCCGTCCGCGCATATATACAGACACCCCCGCGGGTCCGGGGGGACGGGCGGGGGTGTATGGGGAATGGATTGTTGTGTCGTTACATCTGGTTGGCCGAGATGCCTACTTCGGGAGTGACGGTGCCGCCACCCTCGCCGGGATCGTCGGCGGGTTCGGTGATGCGGAGCGTGAAGCGATAGACGGCAAAGCCGGGCTCGCGGTCTTCCTGAAATACCTGAGATACGAAACTGAGCGAGTGGTCGCCGACGGCGAGGTCGGAGGTACCGATCTCACAGCTGAAGGGCGAGATGCCTGTCGTATAGAAGGGGACACCGTCTATCGAGTAGGTGGTGTTGCCCAGCATGGCCTTCTTGGTGCCGGGAGCGGGTGACACGGTGATGGCGTCGACGGTGAATGTCTGGCCCTGAGCCACTGCGATTGCGCCGTCAGACTGCTCTACGGCTCCGCTGTACTGGATTGAGATGTCTACTTTGGGGAGGTCCTTGTCGTCGTCGCTACAGGCGGCCATGAGTGCCAGCAGCGGGAGCATGAACAGGAAATAATAGAGTTTTTTCATTTTGAGTTGAGAGATTAGTTTGATTTTTTGAGGATTGAGGATCCGGTATCATGGAACAACCAAAGATTAGAGTCTAAAGATTAAGGAATTCACTCTTGATCTTTAAACCCTAATCTTTAATCCTTCCTGATGATGTCAGTTCTTGAATACTATGTCGTTGCCGTCATAGTCGATGATGATGGGTCGGGCGCGGTCCACCTTCTGGGCCAGAATGTCTTTTGACAGCTGGTTGAGCACCATGCGGTGGATGACACGCTTGACGGGACGCGCGCCGAATTCGGGGTCGTAGCCCTCTTCGGCGAGGAACTTGAGTGCCGCCGGCGTCACTTCGAGGCTTATGCCGTTGGTGGCGAGCATCTTCTGTATCGACTTGATCTGCAGTCCGACGATCTCTTCGATCTCGGCCTCGTCGAGCGGGGTGAACATGATTATCTCGTCGATACGGTTGAGGAACTCGGGACGTATCTGCTGCTTGAGCAGTTCGATCACCTCGTCCTTGGTCTTCTCGATGGTCTCCTCGCGGTTTTCGGCGGTCATCTTGGCAAAGTTGTCGCGGATGACGTGCGAGCCCATGTTGGAGGTCATGATGATGATGGTGTTCTTGAAGTTGACCATCCTGCCCTTGTTGTCGGTGAGGCGGCCGTCGTCGAGCACCTGAAGGAGTATGTTGAACACGTCGGGGTGTGCCTTCTCGATCTCGTCGAACAGGACGACCGAATAGGGCTTGCGCCGCACGGCCTCGGTGAGCTGTCCGCCCTCGTCATAGCCGACGTATCCCGGAGGCGCTCCGACCAGCCTCGACACGGCGTGTTTCTCCTGATACTCGCTCATGTCTATACGGGTCATCATGTTCTCGTCGTCGAACAGGTATTCGGCCAGAGCCTTTGCCAGCTCGGTCTTGCCGACACCTGTCGTGCCGAGGAATATGAACGAGCCTATTGGTCGGCGCGGGTCGTTGAGACCTGCGCGCGAACGGCGCACGGCGTCGGCGATGGCGCGTATGGCGTCGTTCTGGCCCACGACGCGGCTGTGCAGTTCGTCCTCGAGGTGCAGCAGCTTCTCCTTCTCGCTCTGTACCATCTTGTTGACGGGGATGCCGGTCCAGCGCGAGACGACGTCGGCGATGTCCTCGGAGTCGACCTCCTCCTTTATGAAGGCCTTCTCGCCCTGCATCACCTTGAGCTGTTCCTGCAGGGAGGCATTGTCCTTCTCCTTCTCGGATATGCGCGAGTATCGTATCTCGGCCACCTTCGCGTAGTCGCCTTCACGTTCGGCGCGCTCTGCCTCGAAGTTGAGCTGCTCGATGTCTATCTTGTTCTGCTGTATCTTGTTTATGATGTCCTTTTCGGCCTTCCACTTGGCGGTGAGCTCTTTCTCGCGGTCGCGCAGGTCGGCCAGTTCCTTTTCGATCTCCTTGACCTTTGGCTCGTCGCCCTCGCGCTTTATGGCCTCGCGCTCAATCTCCTTCTGGGCAATGAGACGCGAGATCTCGTCGAGTGCCTGAGGCACGGAGTCAATCTCGAGGCGCAGCTTGGATGCGGCCTCGTCGACAAGGTCGATGGCCTTGTCGGGGAGGAAACGGTCGGTGATATAGCGCTCCGACAGGGTCACGGCGGCGATGATCGCCTCGTCGCGGATGCGCACCTTGTGGTGGTTCTCATAGCGCTCCTTGAGTCCGCGCAATATGGCGATAGCGGCGGCCTCGTCGGGCTCGTTGACCATCACTTTCTGGAAACGGCGCTCCAGAGCCTTGTCCTTTTCGAAATATTTCTGGTACTCGTCCAGCGTGGTGGCGCCGATCGAACGGAGCTCGCCACGGGCAAGAGCAGGTTTGAGGATGTTTGCGGCGTCCATCGCGCCCTCACCCTTGCCGGCGCCGACCAGAGTGTGGATCTCGTCGATGAAGAGGATGATCTCGCCGTCGGCCCCCGTCACTTCGTTGACGATGGCCTTGAGGCGCTCCTCGAACTCGCCTTTATATTTTGCGCCTGCCACCAGCGCGCCCATGTCAAGCGAATAGATCTGCTTGGTGCGCAGGTTTTCGGGCACGTCTCCGCGCACGATGCGTTGCGCCAGACCCTCGGCAATGGCGGTCTTGCCTGTGCCGGGCTCGCCTATGAGCATTGGATTGTTCTTGGTGCGTCGTGACAGAATCTGGAGCACGCGGCGAATCTCGTCGTCTCGGCCGATGACTGGATCGAGTTTCCCCTCGCGGGCCCGCTCGTTGAGGTTTATGGCATACTTGGAGAGCGCCTGATATGTATCCTCGGCGCTTTGGTCTGTAGCCTTTTTGCCCTTGCGGAGCTCTGCCACGGCAGCTTCCAGTTCACGCTGGCTCAATCCGGCATCCTTGAGGATTGTCGAGGCCGGAGAGTTGACCGTGAAGATGGCAAGAAGAATGGCTTCGAGAGTGACGTATTCGTCGCCTTGCTTCTTTGCGATGTCGAGCGCTTTCTGCAAGACATCGTTAGAGGTACGGCTCAGATAGGGTTCGCCACCCTGAACACGGGGTTCGGCGGCAATCTTCTCATCAACCTGTCGCATCAAGGTCGCGGGGCTCGCCCCCACCTTGGAGTATATGAAATTGATGAGCGATTCTCCCTCGGTCATCACTCCCTTGAGCAGATGCACGGGCTCGATAGCCTGATTGCCTGCACCACGGGCAATCTCTACCGCCTTCTGTATCGCTTCTTGAGACTTGATTGTGAAATTGTTGAAGTTCATGAGCTGTATGATGTATTTTGAAGGTTCACTAATTGAGTTCTCTTATACCTATCTAACAAAATTCGTGCCAATTAGTTGCTTGCCCCCACAAAAATCTGTCACCGGAATGTAACACCCTCGACAGGATTTCTATCGAGGGTGTTACATTCCGGTGACAGACTGCGTTCTGTCGATTATGTCTTAGTTTAGAACAGAACGAACTCCTTAATCAAATTTTTAGGTCTCGTGATGTTTGATAAGTCCACTTAACCTCGTTGTCTTCATCTCTTCCCCATTGCATCTTGAAAGTATGGATTGCAGTGTTACGAGTCAAAATCTTCTTGATTTCATCCTTTGAATATTCCTTGGGTTTTATTGCCGAACTTTCCATGTCTCTAAAGTATTCGACACAAGTAAAACTGCCTCCGAAAACTCCATCTTCATGTTTTGACGTGCCTTTTGAATTTAATTCCGCATCTTTATCCGTGAGAAAATGGGAATAATCTCCATTTTGAAGTATCTCATCAATATTTGGCTTTGCCTCGAAATATATTCTGACAATACCATAATCTGTTCTTGGTTTTCCGAAAACAACGGTGTATGTCAAGGTCGGCAACTGAACATGTATGTCATTTGTAATAATGGAATGGAAATCGTTGTCGTCATCTAAATATTCAATCCTGACATTTGCAAGTTCGAGGACTTGTTTGGGGAAGGTAAAGTTATGAATGACAGTCTGATGTGATACAGTTCCGTCCATATCGCTTGTCCCGATGGTTGTCTTGGTGTCCCCATCGTCACATGAACACAATAAAAGAGTAATTAAAGCCATAAGGCTTTTTACTATATTTTTCATATAGTTTTTGTATAATCTTAATTGTTTGTGGGATAATTAGCTGCGTTTCAATGGTCTGCGCGGATTTATAATACGCTGGTCTCAAGAAATGCGTCTACTCCTTCATCAGATACATAACCTTTATTTCCTTAGGGTATGTCACAACGAAGAAAGACATTCCGTTTTGATGGTTATAGAGCTCGAGCGTACAGAATTTCTGTTTGGAACGCTCTTTGGCATCCCATTTTATATGTCCCTTTCCATCATTGTAGGTAGGTTTGGTCAGATCAAAAAGAGTGTTCTGCCACATTGTATCTTCATCTAAATAGATGACATTTTTGTCGAGATCGACATAGCCAGATCCCGAACAATCCAAAGGTTTCTCAATATCGTTGTAAGCATCCTTTGATTCATCATAGGTGCCTACGCCATAGGCCATGACCTTGAATGCGATGGGGTCGTTGCAGTATGCTGCCAAGCAGGAAATCAGCAGGACGACGAAAGTCAGAGATCGTTTCATAAGCAGTGTTTTTTATATTAGACTCTGCAAATATACAACTATAATTCTAAACAGACAAAAAAATTATCATAGAATGATTTACCAAAGACTATGGACCCGACACGGGCCATGTTTTTTGATCTGAAATACTATCAGCCCTGACGCTTTCAGTGCCACATATTCTGACAGATTGTCACCGTTCTTACACTTATTCGCCCGAAAAAGTGCGGTCAGACTACATTTATTCGTCCGTAAAAATGTAGTCAACGCTTGCTTATTCCCCCGAAAAAGTGTATGTTGTTGGGGTAAGTAGCTGAGGGGTATTTAATTATGCTTTCTCCTTGCGGGGGTGGAAGATGAGGAGCCAAAGCAGCATTATCGCGAAGGCGTAGGCGGCGAACATGAGCCACGGATATTCCCATTGGCCCATGAACAGACGCGCGGGCATCTCCGACCCCGCGACCGTGACCATCTGCCACCCGCACCATCTGTTGACTATCGACCCGGCCACGAGGGTGCCGAATGTGGCTCCGATGCCGTTGCTCATGAACATCATCAGGCCCTGTGCGAATCCCTTCATTCCCTGTGGGGCTACCTGCTGTATGTAAAGGTGTCCGGCTATGGTTATGAAGTTGAAGGCTATGCCGTACATCAGCATCGACCCTATCAGCATCCACAGCCCGTCGCCGGGGTTTCCGGTGCCGAGCAGCAGGAACCGCAAGGCCCAAGCCAGCAGTCCGGCGGCATAGACCGTGCGTATGCCTTTCCATTTCAACGAGATGCCCACGAGCAGGACACACGCGGCCTCTGCTATCTGCGACAGAGAGAAGAGCATCGTGGCGTTGCCCGACGCCAGCGACCCCGCATATCGGGAAATGCCGCTGAAGTGGGTGATGTAGGGGGTGACGAATCCGTTGGAAATCTGCAGGCATACGCCCGAGAAGATTACGAATATAAGGAAGATCGCAGTCTCGCGTTGGCCGAACATCGTCCTGACCGACCGTCCGAGCGACTGTTGGTGTCCCGGGGCCTGCCGCACGGCCTCCGCGCGTCCCGACGAGGGTAGGGTGAGGGTATATAGCGCCGTAGCCAATCCCGTGATGGCGCTGCATAGCAGCTGCATGGCGTTGTATTGGAACCTCAGGCGGGCACCGGCACCGGTGTCGCTGATGGTGAATCCGAGTGTCCCGTCGTGCAGGTATGCCGAATTGACAAACCACATGGCAAGCACGAACCCGACCGTGCCCCAGATGCGGATGGCCGGAAACGAGGTGACCGTATTGTTGCCATGCCGCGCGAGGATGTCGAACGCCGTGGTGTTGGCCAGCGCCATGGTGGGCATGTACAGCAGCAGGAACAGTATGTAGAGCGGGTACAGCACCCTGAATTCAAGCTCGGGATGCGTGTAGCAGTAGTGCCACATCGTCGCCATGACCACGGCCGCCAGCAGGTGGCAGAGTCCCAGCAGCCTCTCGGGACGCCCCGTGCGGTCGGCGAGACGGCCCAGAAGAGGTGGCGAGATGATGGATACGAGTCCGATGGCGGCATAGAACCACGCTATGGTGCTGCCGAGGCCGCCGGCTCCGAGCAGTTGTCCGAAGCACGTGAGGTAGCACCCCCAGACGCCGAACTGGAGGAAATACAGAAGAGAGAGTCGGGCCTTCATGTCGCAGCGGTCAGAACTTGAACTCGACACCGCCCATCAGGGTAGTGCCCGGCATGGGGCAGCCGTAGATGATCTGATAGTGCTTGTTGGTGATGTTGTCGACCTTGACCGACAGCGTCACGGGCACGTGCATGCCGAGCGTGTATGCGGCGCGCAGGTTGAGCAGCGAATAGTTCTCGGACCATCCGCCGGGATTTCCGTTCTTCAGGCCCCAGATGCTTAGGTTGTCTACCGTGAGGCTGAAGTTGCCGGGCGAATAGGTGACCTCGGCGTTGAGCTTGTTTTTGGGCGAGTAGAGGTTGTCCGAATCCGTGTGCAGGTACGACCAAGATATGTTGGCGTTGAGATTGGGCAGTATGTTGTATGATGCCTCGAGTTCGAAGCCCTTGTTATGGAACTTGCCGGTGTTGACGTTGCGCGGACGGCCGTCGACGCGGACGGTCTGTATCATGTTCTTGGCGTCGATATAGAACACCGCCGCACCGAGCATCAGCCTGTAGTCGAGCAGATACTGACGATAGCTTATCTCGTAGTTGAGCATGTATTCGGGCTTGAGGTCGGGGTTGGCCGGGGGATAGAGGTAGAGCTCGCGTATGTTGGGCGACCTGAAGCCCTTGCTGAACGAGGCCTTGATCTGCGAGTCGTGACGGGGCTTGACGATGATGCCGGCCTGAGGCACCCACACGTTGCCGTATGTCGATCCGTGCTGGAATCTCACGCCGCCGTTGATGTTGAGAATGTCGTTGAAGAATCCCTGTTGCATCATGGCATAGGCCGCCACCTCGTTGACGTGGTGCTCCGACTCGGCCGACCGCTTGTTGGCGTCAGCCTTGTCGGTGTTCCAGACATGGCCGCCCCAGTGCTGGAAGTCCAGTCCGGCGGTGAATACGTTGGCCTTCCAGAGATAGAATGACTCGTATGCCGTGATGCCCATGTTGTAGTCGGTCGAGTTGAAGAGATAGTCGCGCGGAGCCTCGCCCGGGGTGTTGCCGTCGTCCACCTTGTGGCGTCCCCAGTTGATGTATGCCTGCACGCCGCCGTCAAACGTGTCGTATGTGTTCTTGACATACAGTCCGCCCGTGCCCCTGAATATGTCGGTCCACATGTTCTCGAGCGGCTCGTGCAGCGTGCCGGGGTTGTCGGCGTGGCTCTGTGTCATGTCCACCATGCCGGCCAGACTCCAGTGCTTGGATGCCGCATACTTGAGCTGTACGAACTCGTTGGCCAGCCAGAAGGCGCTCCCCTCGCGGTTGCCGTTGCTGCGGTCGAGCTGGCCCGACAGCGTGGCCGAGAACTTGCCCTTCTTGTATCCCGACGACAGGGCGAACTTCTGCGTGCTGAACGACCCGAACATGGCGCGGGCGCGTCCCGTGAGGCCATCCTTGCGCTGGGCGTGGGTGACGAGGTTGATCGACCCGCCCATGGCGTTCGAGCCATAGAGTAGCGACGACGGGCCCTTGACCACCTCGACCCTCTCGATGCCGTTGGCCACATACGTGTCGGCCAGACTGTGTCCGAATACGCCGGCCCACTGCGGCTGGCCGTCTATCATGAAGAGCACCTTGTTGCCCTGTCCGACACCGCGTATGTTGACCGTGCCCGCGCTGCCGCCCGACACGCCATAGCCTGCAAAGCCGCGCTCGGTCACGAACAAGCCGGGCACTCTGGCCACGAGCACCGGCAGCAGCGAACTCTCGCCCGATTTCTCTATCTGGGTCTCCGAGACCGTTGTCACGTTGAGCGGCATCAGCTCGGGGTCTGACTTGAGCGGGGCGGTGACCACGACGTCGTGCAGGCTGACTGTGTCGCGCGCCGCCTCGGCGGCATTGGATGCGTGGGCCATGAGGAGCATGGCTGCCAAAGAGGCCGGGATTCTCTTCATCTTTTAGTGTTTTTGGTTTGTTATAGTGAAAACGTGGCAAAGTTAATAAAAACGATGCTAAAATTAAGTGTTTTTTGCTTAACTTTGCGATGATGCCACTTAATTATACAGCTATAACATAATGACACAATCAGAAGTTGAATTTTTTGATAAAATTTCCAAAACGTGGGATGCCGACGAGGTGCGCTCGACCCCGGACAGGGTGTCCGGCATACTCGGCAAGCTGCCGATAGCCGAGGGGGCCGACATCCTCGACCTCGGCACCGGCACGGGCATCCTCGTGCCCTATCTGAGCCGGATGGTCGGTCCCCGCGGACATGTCACGGCCGTAGACCTCTCGGAGGGGATGCTCTCCGAGGCCCGCAAGAAATACGGAACCCTCGGTAATGTCGAGTTCCTCAAGATCGACTTCGAGGAAGAGCAGATACCCGGCAGGTATGACGTTGTGATGCTCTATTCGGTCTATCCCCATCTGCATTACCCCTCGGACACACTCGCGTGGCTGTTCAGGATGAACGTCAAACCCGGCGGCGTCATAGTCATAGCATTCCCGTCGGACGAGAAATTCATCAACGCCATACATCACCAACGGGGCACCGACAGCGACCACCTGCCATCGGCCCGCACGCTGGCGGGGATGATGGACAGTTGGGGCTTCGATGCCTCGGTGGTGTCGGCCACTGCCGACGAGTATATTATCGTGATACGCTCGCGCACTCAGGCTTAGCCACGGCATCAATACTCGATGCCGTTCTTCAGCAGCAGCTCCTTGAGCCGTAGATTCTCGGCGCGGAGGTTGTCCACCTCGTCGCGCAGATTATCGACGCGGTCAGAGAGCCTGTCGTTGCGTCTGGTCAGGAAGTCTATCCTCGACGCCTCCTCCTCGGCCTCGCCCGAATGGGCCTTTTCGCGCTTGTGCGCGAGGTCGTGAAAGTGGTTGAGCAGCTTGGTCAGCGTGTCGTCCTGCTCGGTCGCGTGGGTGTGCGGCGGCACTGTCGTCTCGGCGCTCTCGTCGATGATGTAATCGTCGAGAGAGTCGAGCTCGAACATCTCCTTTATCTTTTCCAGCTTCTCCTCGGGCATGCGGCTGCGGCCGTTCTCGATGGCCGACAGGAAACTCGGCCGCACCTGCAGCAGCCCGGCCAGTTCCCGCTAACTCATTCCCGCCCTCTTCCTGAGTTTCTGGAGGTCTATCCTGTACATGGTGTAATTGTTTTAGCTGTGACAAATTTATCTCTTTTCGCCGAATCGGCAAAATTTCGGCCACGTTAAGTTGTCGGGATTGGGACGTGATT
The DNA here is from genome assembly GCA_001689495.1 of Bacteroidales bacterium M8. GTDB lineage: Bacteria > Bacteroidota > Bacteroidia > Bacteroidales > Muribaculaceae > Duncaniella. Next base: position 37,083 of record LUJS01000043.1, read on the forward strand.
TATTTCTGTCTGACAAAGTTGATGGGGTTGGATGTCTCGAGGTCGATGTCGGTGACGTTGTCGTCGGGATTCCAGACGAGGGTGCCGATGTTGGCGCGCTTGAGGCGCAGTCTTGCCTTGTTGCCCTTGGACACGCCGTCTATGGCGAGTGTGTCGATGACGGACTCGGGCGTGGTGCAGGTGACCGTAAACTTGCCCGACACGCCGCGCAGGTTGGCCATGTCGACCGTCGAGGCATCGAGCTTGAGCTCGTTCATGGTGCCGGCTGAGTTGCGGAGCGAGCCAATCGTGCAGACGTTGAGCACGAGGCGGTCGGGGGCGCTGACGGCAAACGTCTTGGCCCTGACCGAATCGAGATAGAGCGTGTGGCCGGTGACGGATACCCTGTTCACCATGCCGCGCGGCACGATGACGGTGGCGAGCATGTAGTCTTCGGTGCTCACCCTCAGGCCATAGAGGTCGGCTATGGCCTCGCGGTTCACCCTGAGGTCAAGGGTGCCGTCGGCCACCGAACTCAGCAGCAGCGGCTGCCACTGCGCCCTCGTCATGAGCCACGGGCGCGTGGCGGTGTCGCTCTCGCACACGGCCATGCCCTTGTAGTTGGCAATCTTCACCTTGTCCCCATTGTCGCCGATGACCATGGCGTCGAATGGTGGCAGAGGGGTCTTGGTCACCTCGCCCCCTATCGAGGGGATTGCGTAGTCTGCCTCGGCCGTATCGTAGGGCATGGTCTCGGTGTTGTGCATATACCATCGCGACAGCGAGAGCACGGCGATGAAGCCCCCCACGATGGCGCCAATCATTATGTATGTCGTCTTTTTCATCTGGATGTTTCGTTTAAGTATTTCTCATACCTTTCCTTAAGGTCGTCGGGCGTCACGCCCAGCAGGTTGAGGCGGCGGTATATGTCGGCCATCTCCTCGCCCAAGAATGACTCGCGGCTCATGGCTGTGATGCGGTCGCGCGCCCCCTCGGCGATGAAGAAGCCTATGCCGCGGCGGTTGAAGATGATGCCCTCGCACTGCAGGTGCTCATAGCTGCGCATCACGGTGTTGGCGTTGACCTGTAGTGTGGCGGCATAGTCGCGCACCGACGGTATGCGGTCGCCCTCGTCGTGCGTTCCGCCCATCACGTCGTCGCAGATGCGGTCGGCTATCTGCAGGAAGATGGGTTTGGCGTTCTCCTTGAATAACATAGGCTTACCATCGGTTTATGATCTCGGCCTCGCGAAAACGCATGTAGGCGAGCGTGTAGTTGAACAGTATGACTATCGCCGAGAAGATGCCTATCGGCAGCGACGGGTCGTGAAATCCGACAGGAATCTGCTGATGGTCGAACATGAAGCTGATGTACTGGACGAAACCGGTTGTCATGTACACGACCCATATCAACCAGACCGTGGCCAGAGTCTTGAGGAAGTGGTGGTTGCTCCAGACCACGGCGCCGAGCAGGAAGAACGACTGCTGGGTCAGGAACGTCAACAGTAGTATCCACAACATATTGTCGGGGAGTCCCAAGACTCCCGGCTCACCCTTGAGTATCTCCCACCAGTCCATGAACTCGGCCGGACACCATAGGACATATCGGGTCATGAGCACCCTGCAGGCATCGGCCAGAACGGCACTCGCAAAGCCCCAGACTATGAACAGCGGCACCACGGCCAGCCATCGCATCAGGAATTGCTCGAACTGCGAGGCGGGACAGGTGAGCGTGGCGAGGGCCGTGGTCGGCTTGCCCAGCGACTTGAACGCCGACGAGGTCATCACCAGCCCCCAGATGGCAAATATCACCACGAACCATCCGGTCTCGGTGGGTTGCGGAATGTGCAGCCCGAATCTGCTTTCGCGGGCGTACGAGAGGCCGCACATCAGTGCCACGGCTATGAACACGGCCGTGAGCGACAGTGAGGTGAGCAGTAGGGAGCGGCGCTGCTCGATGAAGTATTTGTTGCACAGCCGGCCGAATCTGGCGGGGCTGAATATCCGGTCTGAACTCATATCTTATCGTTTTGGGTTGAGAATATGCGTCGTGTCTCGTCGGGGCGGTTGGTGGCGAGGGTGAAGAGCATCTCGATGTCGACATCGGTCTCGATGCCGTCGGCGTTTGGCACGATGATGTCGGTGCCTCCGAGCGAGGGGCGTGCAAGGAGTGCCCCCGCGATCTCGGCGGGATTGTCGGTGGTGACGAACTTGAGCCGCTCGGACACTCCGGCCATGCTGCAGTCCAGCAGCACGCGGGTGTCGTCCATGATGACGACATGGTCCAGCAGTCTGTCTATGTCCCTGACCTGATGGGTCGAGATGATGATGGCCTTGTCGTCGGTCATGTTCCCTGCGATGAAGCGCCTGAAAGCCTCCTTGCCGGGTATGTCGAGGCCGTTGGTGGGCTCGTCCATAAGCAGCAGCGATGTGTTGCAGGCAAGGGCGAAGCTCATGAACACCTTCTTTTTCTGGCCCATCGACAGACGCCCGAGGTTGACGTCGGTGGTCATGCCGAATGTCTCGAGGTGGCGGGCCATGTCCTCGGTCGAGAACTGCGGATAGAGCGGCGCGTTGGCCTTGACATAATCCCGGAGCCTTATCTGCGGCAGGTCGAGCACCTCGGGCACAATGAATATGTCTGACAAAGTCTCGGGCAGACGGCGACGGGTGTCGATGCCCTTGAACAACACCTTACCCTTGCCCGGGGTCAGAGCGCCCGCCATCAGGCAGAGCAGTGTGGACTTGCCTACGCCGTTGCGCCCCAGCAAACCGTAGACCCCGCCGGCATTGATGGTCAGCGAGAAGTCCTGAAGCACCGGTTGTCCCTTGCGCTTGTACGAGAATGTGAGATTGTTTACTTCAAGCATTTAATGTGTATTAGTATTATAGTACACCGCAAAGGTATGCGTATTTTTCGAAATTGCAAAATTTTTCGGGCAAAAAAATGCTTGGGTGTCAAATTTTTAGTATATTTGCCCGAAAGGAATCAAAATTATGAAGACAGCCAATCTTTTGTTGCTTTTTGCAGCCATGCATGTCGGCACCGTCAGCGCCGCCGACACTTGTGCCGCCGACACCATTCCGGTCATGGAGCTGCGTTATCCCCTCACGGAGAACGATTGCAATGACTCGTTCATCTATCTCAACGACCGGTATTATTCGAACGGGTATGCCAAGGACATCGACTCACATTCCATAGAGAAAATCGAGATCAAGCCTGACCAATATGGCAACAAGGCCATCTTCATGACCATGCCACAGGCCGTGGTCGACTCATTGTTCGCCGCCCGCGAGGCCGCATCCCGCGGCGTGTTTGGCGAGTATCCTTACCCCCGTTGGGAGTTCCCCGGCGGAAACGGCAAGCTGGTTGAATGGCTCAACGAGAACATCCGCTATCCCGAGGGCTTCACCGGGAGCAAGCGAGTGATGGTGGATGCCAAGATGCAGACAGACGGGACCGTCGTGTTCCGGAAAATCGCACGCGGAGGCGAGAACGAGGCACTGAACAAGGAGGCCGAGCGCCTCATAGGCATAATGCCCAAGTTCAGGGTCAAATACTATCTCCCCGAAAAGAAGCCCTTCAACATCATCATTCCCATCACCTTCACCGCCCCCGGCACGGTGTTCATAAGATAGCAGGTCACCTCACCCTCATCACCGCGAAGGAGTAGGGTGGCAGGGTGACATGGGGCAGGGTGAGGGTTGTCTCGGTGGGGATGGCCTTGCTGTCGGCGGGGTGGCCGGTGAGGATAGTGGCCCTGACGCTGCCGGCCCTGATGCCGAGGGGCGAGAGGTCTATGTCGCCGCGCGCCTCGACGGGGAGCAGGTTCACGATCTTGACGATATGTTCGCCCGTTGCCTCGTCGCGTGTCACGGACATGCCCACGCGGCGGGTCACGTCGTCGTTGTCGCTGTCGACCTTGAGGGGAGCGGGGATGTAGCGCGTGCCGGCATTGTTGCCGAAGAGCCGCTGCACGTGATAGTCTACGGTGGGCTTGACCGAGTCGTTGGTGAAGTATATCAGGTCGGGACGCCACTGCGTGTGCCCCTCCTTGGCCAGCAGCGGCGCGTATGACGTCATATCGACCACGTCGCCGTTGCGCTCTACCGAGGTCAGGTACAGCGCCTCGGCCAGCGCCGTCTCGACATTGCTCGGGCGTCCGGGCAGATGCGCCGCATATTCGCCCAGATATACCTTGGTGCCGCCGCGGCGATAGCCGTCATAATAGTCCTGATTGTGTATCATCCACGCGGGGTCGACATAATAGTGCTCGTCGACCATCGGAATCTCCAGCTTCTCGGCCAGTCGCCAACCGGCGTCATAGTCCGAGCCCTCGTAAAATGGGCCGACGGTGCCCACGACCGTAATCTCGGGGTAGCGGGCGCGAATGGAATCGTAAATCATGCGGAATCGGGGCTCGAACACCTCGGAGATAAGATCCTCGTTGCCGATGCCGAGATACTTGAGGTTGAACGGCTCGGGGTGTCCCGCCTCGGCGCGACGTGCGCCCCACTCGGTTGTGACGTCGCCGTTGGCATATTCTATCAGGTCGAGCACATCCCGGATGTATGCGTCCATCTCGTCCATCGGAATGCCGCACTGCTGACCGAGGGCCGTGAGGGGATGGTCTGAATGGTGCGACACCATGCTCGAGTTCTGGCAGGGCACGCCTGCGGCAAGCACGGGGAGGGGCTCGGCGCCGAGATCCTCGCAAAACAGGAAGTATTCGTGGTATCCCAGACCGCGTGTCTGGTGATAGTTCCATAGGTTGCGCAGCGGTTTGCGGGCCTCGAGGGGACCGACGGAGCCTTTCCAGTCATAGATGTTGTCTATGCCGTTGCCGTGGGCCACGCAGCCGCCCGGAAAGCGCACGAACTTTGGTTTGAGGTCGGCGAGGGTCTGCGCCAGATCGGCCCTGAGGCCGTTGTGGCGCCCGTGGAATGTCTTTTCTGGGAACAGCGACACCATGTCGACGTCGGCATCGGTCGCTTTGGGGAACATCAGGTTGAGACGGGCACCGGATACGCTGTGCTTGGCCCGGAGCGTGGCCGTACAGTGCTGCCAGCCGTCCGCGCCTTTGGCTTTAATGGTGCCCGAGGCCACGGTCCTGCCGTCGGGGTCTGTCAGCGTCACGGCCACCCTGAGCGGGCGCGGAGTGCGCAGGGCCACGTCGAGCAGGTATCTGTCACCTTTTTTCAGCGACATGCCGTCATATCCGGCGTTGGTCAGCGTCACCTCGCCGTCGATGGACATATAGTGCGGATTGTTGGGGTGTATGGGCGCCGCCGAGTCTATTGCGGCCGTGCCCGCTCCGGCCGTGGCCCACGAGTGTGTCGCGCACCATTCGGGGTCGCCCTTGCGGTCGGATGGGGTGTATTCGAAGTCGCGGTTCTGCACCAGCTCGGCATACAGTCCGCCGTCGGCGGCATAGTTGATGTCCTCGAAGAATATGCCTATCAGCTTGTCCGTGATGGGATAAGCCTTGTCTGGCTGTGCGGTGGCCGAGAATGTGACCGGGCCGAGCCCCGCAAACCGCCTGCCGTCATCCACGGCGTGCTGCGAATGACGCGCACCGAGGGCGTTGCGCTCGGCGACAAACCTCTCGAGGCGGCGAGCGAAATCATCTGAGATCTCCTGACGGTATCCCCTGACCATCGCCCCATCAATGACGGTCGAGTCGGGCGTGACGGGCGACAGCGGACGCATGTCGCGCGGCAGGTCGTGGGGACTGGCGAAATATCTCTGCGGCTGCCACTTCCGCAGGTCGGGCGACACGGCCACGGCGGTCACCGCCCCGTCGGCAGTCGCCGTCCAGACACATGTCCACATCGAGTCGGCGGCGTTGACGAACAGGCGTGGCGAGAACATCTTCTTTCCTTCGCCCCACGGGCCGAAGTCCGAGCTGACAAAGTTGAACTTCTCGCCCAGCGGACGCCACTCCTCACCCACGGCATCGCGCAGGGCCAGACGCAGGCCCGACCTGCCGTCGGGTGTCGAATATGAGAAAAGCTCCCCGGCCGTCGAGCCGAAAGCGGCGAGCGAGGCGACCAATATCGCCAATATATGTCTGTATTTCATGGTGCGGGTATTAATGACGTGGGGACGATACAAGGAGACCGAAAGAATACATGATCGTCGTGGCAGCTAATGGCTTGCCATGTTAAACCGTGATTATGGATTTGCCGAAATATGTGGAGAGCATGGCGAGGGTTGAGATGTTGAAGTTGTACTGTCCGCTGAGCCATTGGGTGATTTCACTCGGACGACGGCCCAATGCATCGGCAAACTGTTTCTTGGACAGTCCGCGCTCTTGCATCAGGTCATATATGCGGTCGGATATTGCAAAGCTGAGTCTTGCACTCTCTCTTTCTTCCTCAGGTATTTCCGCAAACAGGCGAGGGAGTAGGTCTAAGTTCTCTTTCATAGCTCAAAAGTTTTATCCGTGTCTATTATATTCTCGGTTATCACTACCGAACCGTCCTTGATGCCGGATTTGAGTAATTCCTCGAACTTTTGCAGGGTTACGACGTATCCCTGAAGCTCATTGTCTTCCTCATAAGTCCGGGTTGTCTTTACGCCCCCGTTGCCGAGAATTATTATCTTGTCCGACAGCCGCAGGGCATAGAGGCGCAGTTTGGATCGTAAGGTCGGGAGTGCCACAACCGAATCGCGCATCTTACCCTCGTTGCGGAAGTAGCGCTCAAGAGCTCCGCGCTCAATTATCTGCTCGACATATCGTATAATGGCACGATAATCGGCATTTAACTGAGAATCCTCTCTGAATTTGGCGACAAATTTGTTGAACTCATCCAATTCATCACCGAGGAACCGAATGGTATAGACAGTACACTTGTCGCTGTTGTTAAGGAGTATGAGTTCGACTTCGCTCATGTTTAGTATCTTGTGTTTGATATTATAACGCAAAGATACGATAAAAATTTCACTTTTTGCACTCTGTCAATACTCTATGTCACTGAATATAGGTGGAATGGGGGTGATTTTTTGCGTTATTGAGGAAGTCGAAGATGAGTTTTATTCTCAGGCCTTTGTCGCCGGGGTTGAGGCGGATGTTGGGGGCCTGGGCCTGTGGGCCGAGCTGGGTGACGGGTTTGTATGACTGCATCGGGGGAATTTCGAGCAGAAACGAGATGTCTCCCTCGGGGAACGGCATCATCGTGTCCTTGCCGTCGCGGCGGGCGGCGGGCTCCTGCGGCGTGAACACGCGCATGTACAGGCCGTCGGTGGCCGAGTAGACCGTGAACGGCGCGGTCTGCGATTCGATCGTTGCCCAGTACACGTTGCCGTGATAGCCCTTGAATTCGGGATAGACAAGGCGTCCCTCAGATTCGCCCGTCACGGTGTTGTTATACTCCTTGTGCCACACTCCCGGCTCCATGCCACGCTGGCGGTTGCGCCACACCCTGTAGGGGCCGCGTCCCAACCATCTCATGCCGCTCACGCCCTCTTCGGGGCAGGTGAAGGTCAGTCCGAAGCTGCGCACCTCGTTGTCGAAGAACCGTCCCTTGTATCCGTGCCCCCTGCGGTCGTTGAGCATCACCGCGTCCATGCCGAGCAGTCCGGCGGGAGTCATGCGCCACTCTATTGAGTCGATGGCGCCCCTGTATCGGGCCACGATCACGGCATCTTTTCCCTCCTGATGTCCCGACATGGACATCAGCTCGGCCTTCATCCCAACGGGCACGGGGCCGCCGCCGAAGGGGAGGGGAGTGCCGTCGCGGACAATCGAGGCGATACGCCCCGAGCGGGGGTCGAACGTCACCGTCAGGCTGTTGGCGCTGAGGGTCGAGTCCGTGGCCACGGCCTTGCCTGAGGCCGAGGGGAGCGTGTGGGCCGCGAGATATTGGTCGGCATACCTCACGGGCATGGTGCGGACGTTTATGGTGTCTCTTTTTTCGTCAAGGATGGTCAGGCGCAGCAGGTCGGCCTTGTCGAGCCCCTCGGGTATGCCGAGGCTGACGTTGCGCCTCTCGCCGGGCATTATGCCGGGCATCGGACACGAGCCCGAGGCGACGGTCTGCTCATAGTCACCCTCGGCCGGAGTCGGCACCGTCAGCAGCCGCCACTCCATGACGATGCCGTCGAGACTGCGCGACAGATAGCCGTTGCCGATGGTGAGCGTGCCGTCCCACGCGGGCGTCACGGCCACGGGCTCGATGGTGACGGGCGACCAGACGTCGCGGATGGTGTACCAGCTCGCCTCTTTCTCTCTGTACGGGCCCACGATGCCGTCCGGGCCGTTGGGGCCGTCGGTGTCGATGCGGCCGTCGCGGTCGCGGCGCTCTATCCCCTCGTCGGCCCATGCCCAAATGAAGCCACCGGCAAAGCGCGGATTCTGCGACCAGTTGCTCCAGAATCCGTCGAGCGACGTGCCCGCGCCCTTGTCATATTGAGCGTGCAGGAACTCGGTGGGCATGAACACGTCATATCCGTTGCCCAGTCGCGCCACGCCGGTCTGATATGCGGGATAGTGATGTGCGTCGACCCCGTTGCGCGAGGCCCAAGCATAGATGACGTGGCGTCCCTGAGGGTCGTAGGCCGCGAATGTCGGCTCGAGGGCATAGTTGTAGCCTCCCTCGTTGCCGTTGCTCCACGCGAATATGCAGGGCCGGTTGACGTCGCGCGTCAGCATCTCGCGCAGTATGCGGCCACCCTCGGCGGTCGAGTATGCGTTCTGCCATCCCGGCAGTTCGTTGAGATAGAGCACGCCGAGCGAGTCGCAGACCTCGAGCAGATGACTGTCGGGCGGGTAGTGCGAGCGTATAGCGTTGGCGTTCATCCCCTTGATGAGCCTGACATCCTCGATGTCGCGCTTCTTGCTGCCCGTGCGGCCTGTCTCGGGATAGAAACAGTGGCGGTTTACCCCCTTGACAGTCAGCTTGCGGCCGTTGAGATAGAATCCGTCGCGCTCCCTGAACTCGATGGTGCGGAATCCCGTGCGCTCCGTAACCGCGTGGGCCACGGTGCCGTCAGGCCCCGTCAGCTCGAACCTGACGTCGTATAGCGCGGGTGTCTCGGGGTGCCACGGCGAGATGCCGTCAAAGCTCACCGATACCCTCTGGCTGTCCGTGGCGCACAATGCGGCCTCGCGGGTCTGTCCGGCGGCAGTGACGCGCAGTCGCGAGCCGGGTGCGAGGTTGTCGGTGATGAGGTCGAGTGTCAGGCTGCCGTCGTGTCGCGGATCGAGGGCCACGCGGCGTATGCGCGTCAGAGGGGTGACACGCAGGTAAACCGGACGGTATATGCCCCCGAATAGCCACCAGTCGGCCTTGCGTTCGGCGGCGTTGATGCTCCTGTCCGACGACTCCTTGTCAACCCTGACCTCGAGGGTGTTCCTGCCGCTCTTTATAAGCGGAGTTATGTCATATTCGAATTGCGTGAAGCCCCCGCGGTGCGTGGGGCCTGCGCTGCGGCCGTTCACGGTAACGGTGGCATCGGTCATGACGCCCTCGAACACCAGCTCGACCCTCTTGCCTCGCCAGTCGCGCGGGACATTGAACGTGGTGCGATACAGACCCGACTCTCGCGCGGGCTCCGAGCCCGGGCGGTCGTGATAATAGCGGCCATAGGTATATGCTCCGAAACCCTCCTGCTCCCAGCACGAGGGCACGTGTATCTTGGACCAGCGGCCGGAGTTCATTCCGTCCGTGCACTTGAAGTCCCAGACTGTGGCGTCGTCATCACCCCATCCCGAAAGGGGAACAATCACCGTTGTCCCGGCATGGCTCCACAGCCAGACCGGGATAACGATGAGTAAGCTCAATACATAAAGTCGTTTCACGGTATCAGTTGTTGTATTGCAAAATTAGGCATTCATGATGACTCAGACGTCCGTTTTTCTTTCAATAAACAACGATAATATGCAAACGGCCCCCGCATTTCTGCCGAGGGCCGATTATATTGCACCATGCGTGATTATCCTATCGGACGAAAGTGATGGCCATGCTGTTTACGCCCGTCAGGGTCGGATCTGATATGACGACTCGGGTCGGAAAACCTGTGTCGTCGAGGGTCCACGCCATGTAGTCCGTCAGGCCTTGGTCGTCCGCTCCGGTATATACTCGGCGCAGCGGCAGGTTGCGTGAGGGCTTGCCCAGCAGGCCGGCGTTGAATGCCGGCTCGAGGTCGCCGGGATAGACCGGCAGCACCACCATCGGGGGCATCATGGCCATCATGTTTGCCATCGGGGTGTCGTGGTCGCCGTCGGTATATGTGAACGTGAACGACGACTCGACGCCGCTGTCCATGTCCCTGACGGTCACCGCAGAGAGGTCGCCGTCGGCATAAGTGATTCTGGTCTCGCTGTTCTCGCCGCCGGTGTGCCTGACATACTCCAGCCTGTTGTCGTCGTTGTATTCCATCCACCATTCGTCGCGGGCGTTGCGGGTGTCGCGGGCATATACGGCACAGCCGTCATCGTCGAGCATCAGGTATATCTCAGACCTCGTGCCGGGCTCTTCGTTGTCCGTCCACGTCATCCGGGCCTGATAGTTGCCATCTTCCCTGAAGTTGCCGTATTCAAACTCGACAAGGCTCTCATAGTCACCCTCCGTCGTGGCCAGTCGCGTCACGCGGCCCGCGCTGTCGGTGGTGAATATGGTCTTGGAGTCCATCACTTGGATCTCGCGAGGGAATATGGCCTCGGACTCTGCCTCGCTGCTTCCGCCTCCGCCGCACGACGTGACGGCTAACGTAATGGTGGACATGAGGCAAGCGGCGGTGAGTATGTGTTTCCTGTTCATCGGCTTTTCGGGTTTATGGGTGTTGTCACGGCAAAGATAATACAAAATCCGATACCGTCAAAGACCTGCAGGGCGGCTTGATGATGCAAAACAGCCCCCGGCATTGCTGCCGAGGGCCGATTGTATTGCATTACGATCGTCAGTAATTACCAGACAAAGCTGATCTGCTCGTCATAGCCGCCCCACGGGTTCACCTCTTTGATATTCAGCAGGGTGGGGAGTCCGTTGGCGTTGAGTGTCCATTCGAAAGAGGTGTACTCGCCATCGTTGTCCGAGCCGGCATACTGCTGGCGGACGGGGAGATTCTTGGTGGCCTTGCCAAGCAGACCGGCATAGTAGGCGACTTCCATCTCGTCCATGTCTATCTGGAAGAGGTCGTCGAACAGCATGATGCCGCCCTTGTTGGCAATCGGTCTCTTCACGTTGTTGTCGGTGTACGAGATGTTGTAGATCGAGGGGGTCTGATGGTCGTCGCTGGTGGTGGCTCTGCTTGTGATGTCGCCGTTGGTGTATGTGATGCGGGTGACCTCGTTGTCGCCTTCGGTGCGCTTGAGATAGTTGAGCTGGCCATCGGCGTTATACTCAAACCACCATTCGTCATCGCTGTACTCGGGATCCGAATAAACCTCGAGGGCGTATTTCACGAAACCCTTGTCGTTGAGCTGCATGTAGATGACGGTCTTGTCGGTCGGGTCATAGCTGTCATACTGTGTCAGCTTAACCTGAAACTCGGTGGCACGCGAGAATGTGCCGTATTCAAACTCGGCTGTCGACGTGTACGATTCGTCCTTGGTCTCGATCTTGGTCACCTGACCGTTTGAGTTTCTGACAATCTTGGTGTCGCCGATCTGCGAGGGGACGCCTTCGGGGAATACTTGGTCAATGACGGGTGCGTCGGGGCGCTTGGGGTCGTCGTTGTCGTCGTCGCTGCAAGAAGCCAGCGAGCAGGAAACCGTGGCAAGTACTGCCATGGCTGCATACTTGAAAAGACTTTTCATTGCTGTTTGTGATTGGGGATTGTGTTTGTGGGGCACAAAAATACAATATTAAATCCGAATTATTACCCCCCCCAACTGTTAAAATATGTTACACGTCATGCGCTGTCGTCAGCAAAAAAACTGCGCGGCCCGTTTTGGCGGGTCGCGCAGAAGTTATGAGAGATTGTCTAAGAGACCTGATTATCAGGCTTCGATCTTCTTGTAGCGGGGTACGAGCAGCTTCATGATGCACCAGCCTACCAGATAGGCCACGCCGCAGATGCAGAACACCACGAAATAGCCCGCGGGCTTGCCCACATAGCTCATGAACGCCATGTTGGTCTGTGCTGCATAGTCGAAGAGCACGCCCGAGCCGAGGTTGATCAGGAACGAGCCGATGCCGCCGGCCATACCGCCGATGCCGATGATGGTGGCGATGGTGCTCTTGGGGAACATGTCACCCACGACAGAGTAGATGTTGGCCGACCAAGACTGGTGGGCAGCACCTGCGATGCCGATGATGATGATGGGCATCCACTGCGACACCGAGCTCAGGGGCTGGGCCAGAAGTGCCAGCAGGGGGAAGAGTGCGAAGATGAACATGGCCTTCATGCGTGCCGAGTAGGGATCGACGGTGACGCCGCGCTTGGCCGCGTTGTCGATGAAGATAGTCGGCAGCTTGCCGCCATAGATGGAGAGCATGGTGATCAGGTAGAGGACGAAGATCATGAGCATGCCCTCGCCGTGAGATGTCGACAGGCCGAACACGTCGGTGATGTAGGCGGGAGTCCAGAAGAGGAAGAACCACCACACGCCGTCGGTGAGGAACTTGCCGAAGAACACGGCCCATGTCTGGGGATAGGCGAAACACTTGAAGAAGGGGATCGTAGCGGTCTCGCTGTCCTCGACCTCGGCCTTCTCGCGGGCTGTCTCGTTCTTGTCCTCGTTGTCCTGCTCGATATAGGCGAGCTCGGCGGCATTGACATGGGGATTCTTGGCGGGCTCCTTGTAGAGGAACACCCAGAAGCCCATCCAGACAAAGCCGAGGGCACCGATGACGATGAATGCCATCTCCCAGCCGTTGCCCCAGCCTATGCTCTGGAAGTATTTGGCGAGCGGGCCGATGGAGAACGGAGCGATGAGGGCGCCGACGGCCGAACCTGCGTTGAAGATCGAGGTGGCGTATGCGCGGTCACGCTTGGGGAAGTATTCGGCAGTCACCTTGATGGCTGCGGGGAAGTTGCCGGCCTCGCCGAGTGCGAGGATGGTACGGGCGGCAAGGAAGAAGTAGACCGAGACGGTGGCGATGGTCATGGCCACGTCGCCGGTGGCCTCGAGGAGCTCGTGGGCGTTGTGCAGGCCCAGATAGTTCTCGGTGGCCCAGCCGCAGGCCGCGTGGAGGCAGGCGCCTGCCGACCACACGCCGATGGCCCAGAGATAGCCCTTCTTGGTGCCCATCCAGTCGATGAAGCGGCCTGCCAGAAGGTTGGCCACGGCATAGACGATTGAGAACACGGCGGTGATGAGGCCATAGTTGGCGTCGGTCCAGTGGAACTCGGGAGAGATGAACTCCTTCCACGTCAGCGAGAGGACCTGACGGTCCATGTAGTTGACGGTCGTGGCGAGGAAGAGTAACGCACAGATGGTCCAACGGAAGTTGGTCATCTTCTGATTGGCTGCCTGCAGGGGTGTCGTAGCTGCCATGATCAGAACTTGAAGAAGTTTTTGGCGTTGTTATAGCAGATGTCTTCGATCATCTGGTTCACACGCTGCTCCTCATAGCCGGTGTAGGGTATCTCGCCGTTCTCGATGTCGTTGCCGACAAGGTTGCAGAGCGTGCGACGGAAATACTCGTGGCGGGGATACGAGAGGAACGAGCGCGAGTCGGTGAGCATGCCCACGAAGCGGCTCAGCAGGCCCAGCAGCGACAGGGCGTTCATCTGCTTCTGCATGCCATCCTTCTGGTCGAGGAACCACCAGCCCGAGCCGAACTGGATCTTGCCGGGGATAGAGCCGTCTTGGAAGTTGCCGAGCATCGTGGCGATGACCTCGTTGGCGCAGGGGTTGAGGTTATAGAGGATGGTCTTGGTGAGCTTGCCGCGGGTGTTGAGCTTGTCGAGGAAGCGTGCGCAAGACTTGGCGGTGTTGAACTCGCCGATCGAGTCGAAGCCGGTGTCGGGACCGAGCAGCTTGAACATCTTGCTGTTGTTGTTGCGGATGGCGCCATAGTGGAACTGCTGTGTCCAGCCCGAGTTGTAGTCCATCTCGCCGAACACGATCAGCATCGCGCTCTTGAACTTGTGTATCTCCTCGTCGGTCAGCTCCTTGCCTCCGTACACCTTGTCGAAGATGGCCTCGATTTCGGCGTCGGTATAGTCTGCGGCATAGAACTCCTCGATGCCGTGGTCAGAGAGGCGGCAGCCCATCTCCTCGAAGAAGTCGTGACGCTTCTGCAGCGCGTCGACCATGTCGGCAAACTTGCTGATGGTCACGCCCGAAACCTCCGAGAGCTTCTCGACGTATGCGCGGAACTCGGCGGGAACTTCGACGGCCATGGCCTTGTCGGGACGCCATGTGGGGAGCATTTTGATCTCGAAGCCGCTGTCGCGCACGGCCTTGTGATACTCGAGCGAGTCGACGGGATCGTCTGTCGTGCAGACGGTCTCGACGTTATAGCGGCGCATCAGGCCGCGTGCTGTCATGTTGGGGTCGTTGATCAGCTTGTCGTTGCAGACGTCGAAGATCTCCTTGGCGGTCTCGGGGTTGAGCAGCTTGTCGATGCCGAAAGCTGTCTTCAGCTCGAGGTGCGTCCAGTGATAGAGGGGGTTGCGGAAGGTGTAGGGTACGGTCTCTGCCCACTTCTGGAACTTCTCCCAGTCGGTGGTGTCCGTGCCAGTGCAGAAACGCTCGTCAACGCCGTTCGAGCGCATGGCGCGCCACTTGTAGTGGTCGCCGCCGAGCCAGATCTCGGTGATTGACTTGAATCTGTGGTCGTCGGCCACCATCTTGGGGATGAGGTGGCAGTGATAGTCGATGATGGGCATCTTGGCCGCATGCTCGTGATATAGTTTCTGCGCCGTGGGGGTCTGGAGCAGGAAATTCTCGTCCATGAAGGGTTTCATAGGATTCAGGTTTGGTTTAGGAGGTTGATATGTGATTTGAGGTTAGAGTGTCACGCCGTTCTTGAAGATGGCAATCTCGTGGATGCCCGACTTCTCGGAGTTGACAAGCTCGCCGCTTGCCACGCGGAGCACGTATGCTGTGAAGTCTGCGACGACATCCTTCATCTCCTTGTCCTCGACGAGGACGCCGGCGTTGAAGTCGATCCACGTGGGCTTGCGTGTGGCCAGACCGGTGTTGGTCGACACCTTCATCGTGGGCACGAACGTGCCGAAGGGGGTGCCGCGTCCGGTGGTGAAGAGCACCATCTGGCAGCCTGCGGCGGCGAGGGCAGTCGAGGCCACGAGGTCGTTGCCGGGAGCCGAGAGCAGGTTGAGGCCGTGGTTGTGGATGCGCTCGCCATATTCGAGCACGCCGAACACGGGGCTCTTGCCCGACTTCTGGGTGCAGCCGAGGGCCTTTTCCTCGAGGGTCGAGATGCCGCCGGCCTTGTTGCCGGGCGAGGGGTTCTCGCCTACGGGCTCGCCGTGGCTCAGGAAGTATTCCTTGAAGTTGTTGATCAGCGAGATGGTCGATCCGAGCAGCTCGGGCGACGAGCAGCGCTCCATCAGGATGGTCTCGGCGCCAAACATCTCGGGCACCTCGGTCAGCACCGTCGTGCCGCCCTCTACGTCGCAGAGCCAGTCTGAGAACTCGCCCAGCAGGGGGTTGGCGGTGATGCCCGAGAATCCGTCAGAGCCGCCGCACTTCAGGCCGATGCGCAGCTTGGACGCGGGCTGGGTGGTGCGCACGCACTTGCGGGCGTTCTCATAGAGCTCGGTCAGCACCTTCACGCCATACTCGACCTCGTCGCCCTCGACTTCCTGACACACCATGAACTTGACGCGGTCGCGGTCATAGTCGCCGCAGAACTCCTCGAAGACTCTGGGCTGGTTGTTCTCGCAGCCGAGGCCCACGACGAGTATGCCGCCGGCGTTGGGGTGGTGCACCATGTCGCGGAGTATCTTCTTGGTGTTCTCGTGGTCGTCGCCAAGCTGCGAGCAGCCATAGTTGTGGGGGAATCCGAAGATGCCGTCCACGCCCTTGGCGCCGGTCTCGGCGTTGACGCGGTCCACGATCTGCTTGACGATGCCGTTGACGCAGCCTACGGTGGGGATTACCCATATCTCGTTGCGGATGCCCACCTGACCGTCGGCGCGCTCGAAGCCCTCGAAAGTGGCCTCGGCGCCCTTGAGGCCCGAGCCGGGAGCGGCGGGGTTGGCGTCCTTGATGCTGATGTCCGAGTAGTCGAGCTGACCTGCAAGGTTGGTCTTGATGTCGTTGTGGTCGAGGAATGCGCCCTTGGCCACGGCATGGCGCGTGTGGCCGATGGGGAATCCGTATTTGATCACGTTCTCGCCCTCGGCCAGATCGCGCAGGGCAAACTTGTGGCCTGCGGGGATGTCGCTCACGAGGGTTATGTCACCGACGGAGTCGACGGTGACAACCGTCCCCTTGGACAGGGGATTGATTGCCACCGCGACGTTGTCCGCGGGATTGATCTTGATAAAGTCCTTCATCCGTAGGGGATTATGCTTCTACGACTTCCTTGACGGTCTCGAGCATGCCCTTCTTCTGGATCTCGTCGAGATAGTAGGTGACGAGGTCGGTGAGGCCGGGAACCTCGTTGAGGTCGCCCTGAACGCCCCAGATGAGGTCCTTGGCTGCGAGGACGCCCTCGGCCACCTTGCGGGTGTCGCCTGTAGCCCAGAGCTCGGCGAGCAGGTCCATAATCTTCTTGTCGTCGTTGGGCACGATTTCGGTGCCGTCCTCGCGCTTGCCGCCCTTATAGTAGGTGATGAGGGCTGCGAGACCGAGCACGAGACCCTTGGGCAGCTCGCCCTTGCGCTCGAGATATGTCTTGAGGCCGGGAAGGTCGCGGGTCTGGAACTTGGGGAACGAGTTGAGCATGATCGAGGTGACCTGATGGTCGACGTAGGGGTTGTTGAAGCGCTCCAGAACGTCCGAGGCAAACTTCTTGAGCTCGTCCATGGGGAGGTTGAGGGTCTCCATGAGCTCCTCGAACTGCACCTTGTGGATGTACTTGCCGATGACGGGGTGGTTGCAGGCATCGCGCACGATGTTGACGCCGCTCAGGAATGCCACGGGCGACAGCACTGTGTGCGGGCCGTTGAGCAGGGTCACCTTTCTTTCGTGATAGGGAGCCTCGGAGTCGGTGATGAGCACGTGCAGGCCGGCCTTCTCGGCGGGGAACTCGGCACGGAGCTCGTCGAGGGTCATGTTCGAGGCGCGCTCGATGACCCAGAGGTGGAATGCCTCGCCCTGTACCACGATGTTGTCCTTGTAGCCGAGCTTCTCCTGAATGTCGGCGATCTCCTTGCGGGGGAATCCGGGGACGATGCGGTCTACGAGCGTAGAGCATACGTAGTTGTGCTCGAGGAACCATGCGCGGAATCCCTCATAGTCGCTGCCGAGCTCCTCTTTCCAGAGGTCGATGTACTTGGTGATGCACTCCTTGAGGTGATGTCCGTTCTCGAAGATGAGCTCGCAGGGCATGATGATGAAGCCCTTGTCGGCAGCACCGTTGAATGTCTTGTAGCGGTGATAGAGCAGCTGTGTCAGCTTGCCGGGATATGAAGAGGCGGGACGGTCGGCCAGCTTGCAGGCGGGGTCGAATGTGATGCCGGCCTCGGTGGTGTTCGAGATGACGAAGCGCATCTCGGGCTGGTCGGCCAGCGCGAGGAATGCGTCGGTCTGGGTGAAGGGGCTGATGCCGCGGCTGATGACGTCCACTCGGGTGAACGAGTTGATGACCTCACCCTCGAGACGGCCCTGAAGGTTGACATGGTACAGGCAGTCCTGACCCTCGAGCAGCTGCATCACGAATGCGTCGGGCGTACCCTGAACAACGACTACGGACGAGTTGAAGTCTGTCTTGTCGTTCATGTTCTTGATGATCCAGTCCACGAATGCGCGGAGGAAGTTACCCTCGCCGAACTGGATGATTCTTTCGGGTGCAACTGCCTTGGGGGCAGTGAGTTTGTTTAAGGCTTTCATTTTGTTTTACGTTATGTTTTGTTTCGGTTTAGATTCGTGTCATTTGGCCGGCTTCCAGTCTGTCGAGTGGCTGAATACCTTGTCGAGATCGGTCAGGGCTGCCGCAGTCTGCGCGTCGGGATTCGATGCCCACTGCACGCGCCCCTGTGCCTGTGCGCCGGGGCCCTTCGAGCCATACTCGCCATAGCGGGCGGTCTTCTCGTTGTCTGCGTTGTTCCAGTTGTGCCATCCCTCGGGGCGTATGTGCGAGCCCATCTCGCAGTTGATGAACATGGTGTGGGCATAGGGGCGCCACGGGCGGCCCAGATATACCTTCTTCACGTCGTCGGCTGCCGTAAGCCTGCATCCGTCAAAGACATAGCCCACGGCCACGTCCTCGGGTGTCGAGGCGGCGGTGATGTAGCTGTCGCGCTTGGAGTGGATGGTGCATCCCTTGAAGTAGGCCGTCGCGGGGCCGAAGATGAAGTCCGTAGTGCCCTCGATGTAACAGTTGTCGAAGAGCAGGCGGGTGTTCTTGCCGCCGGTGAAGACGGTGTCCTGATTGCCCAGAAAACGGCAGTTTGAGAAGTGCAGCTTGTCGCCTTCGGTGTGCAGCGCCACGGCCTGTCCGAGCTGCGGGGCGTTGTTCTCGATGGTCAAGTTCTTGAAAGTCACCTCCGAGGCATCGACCTTGACGGTATATGTGCGGAACGTGCCCATGTTGTCGATGTTGGCGTGGTGGTCGTTGGTGATGATGGTGCCTTCGGCCGACGCGCCCTCGAACACGACATTCTTGAGCCACGAGGGGATGACGATCTTCTCCTTATATATACCGTCTGCGATATGCACGGTGACGGTATAGTCCATGTATGCACGGATACCCTCGAGGGCCTCGGTCACGGTGGCATAGTCGCCCGATCCGTCCTGAGCCACGAAGATGTCGTGCTTCCACTTGTCTGCACCCGAGGCCGACACTGCCATGAGCAGTGCGGCCACGAGTGTCAGCATTTTAGCTTTTATTGGTGTCATTAGCTGATATTCAGATTGTTATTTCGTAATACGGAACCAGTCTACGTCAAGCCATCCGCAGTCGTTGCTTACCCACGGACGCGAGCAGAACAGACCCACCTTGGCGCCGATCCAGTGGCCCTCGGTTATCTGGAGGGGCTGGCCGAAGTCGGTGAACTTCTTGCCGTCGAGGCTGTATGAGAATGTTGCCTCGCACTTGTAGTCGGGCTTCTTGACGGGCTTCTTCTCGCCGGTATATCTCACCTTGACGCGCAGGTAGAGGTCCTTGCCCGATTCGAGCTTGATCGACTCGCCTACCTCCTGCTTGCCACCCTTGTTGGCCTTTTTGCCGTGGATGTCAACCAGATAGATGCCGTCGGCGCGGCTCTCGAGGGCCAGCGCGCCATAATTGTAGCCCATCACGGTGATGCCTGCCACCTCGCCGGCCTGTATCTTGCCGTCCTTCTCGCGGGGCCGGAAATCGACCTTGGCAGTCGCGGTGAAGTTGCGTGCGGGGAACTTCTGCAGCAGCATGTTGGGCATGTCATAGAGACGCTCGGCGCCGGGGGTGTTGACCGAGAAGAGGCGCAGCTTGGATGCCTTGGCGTCGGTGAAATACCACAGGGCCGAGGGGTTGCCCTTCCACTGCCACTGCAGGCCCAGCGAATTTGCGTCAAACTCGTCGCTCTCGGCGGGAGTGGCCTTGTCGTATGTCTTGCCCACGTTGGGTTTCTTGTATTTCTTTACAGGAGTGCCGCGGCCGTCGCCGTCGGGGTCAACGCCGATGACGGGGAAACCGTCCTCGTTCCACTTCATGGGCTGCAGGTGCACCACGCGGCCATAGGGGCCCTTGTCTTGGAAGTGCAGGAACCAGTGCTCCTTGCCGTCGGGGGTGTCTACCCACGCGCCCTGATGGGGGCCGTTGGTGTCGGTGTCGCCCTGCTCCATCACGTTGCGCTCCTCATAGGGGCCCCATGGGCTCTTCGAGCGCATCACCTCCTGCCATCCGGTGGCCACGCCGCCCGACGGAGAGAATATCCAGTACCATCCGTCGCGCTTGTACATCTTGGCACCCTCGATGGTGGGGTTGTCGACGTGTCCGTCATATATGATGCGGTCCTGACCGATGGTCGACTTGCCGTCGGGGGTCATCTCGATCATGCCGATGATGCTCTTGTTGCCGGCGCGGCTGCCTGCATAGCCGTGGGCTATGTATGCCTTGCCGTCCTCGTCCCAGAAGGGGCAGGTGTCGATGATGCCCTTGGCCTTGTGCACGTGCACCAGAGGCTCCCACGGACCTGCGGGATTCTTGGTCTTGGTCATGAAGATGCCCAGATCGGGGTCGCCGTAATAGATATAGAACTCGCCGTTGTGATAGCGTATCGAGGGAGCCCACACCGCGTTGCCGTGGCTGGGATCGGGCGCAGACTGTGCATATTCGGGCATCTCGGCGATGGCGTGGCCGATGAGTGTCCAGTTCACGAGGTCCTTGGAGTGGAGTATGGGCAGGCCGGGGATGTCGCAGAAGCTCGATGCGGTCATATAATAGTCATCGCCCACGCGCACGACATCGGGGTCCGAATAGTCTGCGTCGATGACAGGGTTCTGATACTGGCCGTTGCCCAGATCGGGCACCCAGACTTCCGAGAGTTTGTTGCCTGCCTGTGCGGCTACTGATGCAGAGGCGGCAAGAGCCAGAAGTGTAAGGCGGGATAAGAGATTCATATATTTAATTTAAGGTGTAGTTCTGATGATTAAGGATTCGGTTACGGCCCGAAACTATAAATTGTGTCCAAAGTTACGAAAATTCCCCCGAAATCTAATCAATATTAACGGTGAAAAAATCAAAAAACCTTCAAAAAGGTCACCTTACGTCACTTTCCAAAACAAGAAAAGCCCTCGCCTTGTGGGGCGGGGGCTGTGTGGGGGTGGGGGAGGGAGGTTAGCGGCGCTCCATCTCGAGGCAGGCGTTGATGTAGGGACCTACGCCCTTGCAGTCGTTCTCGATGATGGGCTCCGAGAGATAATACTCGAACGAGCCGTCGCGGCGATTCTTGCCGCCGAGGCCGCCCACGGCGCAGCAGTTGAGCAGCGACAGGGTGCCGTCCTTGTCCTCGCGCACGAGGTGCTTCTGCATGCCGTTCCATCCGGTCAGGGCTGCCTGCAGGTAGCTGTCGTCAAGCAGGCCCATGCGCACGCCGCGCAGCAGCGAGTAGACGTACATGGCCGTGGCAGTGCCCTCGAGGTAGTTGCCCTCGCGGCCGGGCTGGTCGAGTACTTGGAACCAGCATCCGCTCTTGGTGTCTTGGAACTTGACAACGCCGTCGGCCAGCGACTTGAGCAGCTTGACCAGCTCGGGGCGGTTGGGGTTGTCGGCGGGCATCTCCTCGAGCACGTCGAGCAGTGCCATGAATATCCAGCCCTGAGCGCGGGCCCATGCGTGGGCCGACTGTCCGGTCTCCTTGTCGCACCAGAACTGCTCCTTGCTCTCGTCCCATGCGTGACGGTAGAGTCCGGTCTTGGGGTCGTAAGTGTGCTTGGCCACGGTGAGGAACTGGTTGGCGATGTTGTCCCACTCCTTGGCCTGCTCGTCGGCGCTCAGATAGCGCTTGGCATACTTGGCGCTGAAGGGCTCGGCCATGAACAGGCCGTCGAGCCACATCTGGTGGGGATATACCTTCTTGTGCCAGTATCCGCCGTCGGCGGTCTTGGGCTGGCCCTTGAGCTGCTCGTGCAGGGTCTTCATGGCGGTCATGTACTTCTCGTCGCCGGTGCGGTCGTATGCCACCATCAGCAGGGTGCCGTTCTTGACCTGATCGAGGTTATAGTCGGCGATCTTGTATGTCTTGATGGTGCCGTCGGGGTTGACGAGGGAGTCGACATACGAGATGGCATAGTCCTCGATGTTCTTGTCGCCATAGCGGTTGGCCACGTTGACGAATGCGTCGAGCTCGGTGCCCACGGCGTATGTCCACTTCAGGCCCTTCTGGCCGTCGAGGCGCACGCTCTGGGGATTGCGCTTCATCTCAGACATCACCATGCGCTGCGACAGCGGGGCGTGCTCGTTGACCAGCTTGCCGTTGATGTACGTGTTGGCGATGATGAGGTTCTTGACCAGACCCTCTATCGAGTTGCCGTCCTTCTTCACGCCGTCAAAGTGACAGTCTATCACCTCGATGTTGCGGATGTTGCAGAGGTCCTCGAATCCTTCGATCTTGATGCCGTACTCGCTCTCCTTGCAGGTGATGTTCTGCAGGTAGACGTTCTGTACCACGGGGGGATACGAGTGGTCGCAGGCCTCCTTGCGCTCGTAGATGAGGTTTATCTTGAGCACGGCCTCCTTGCACTGGCCCACCTCGATGTTGCGCACGTATATGTCCTCGATGACGCCGCTGCGGCACGAGTTGGTCTTGATGCGCACCACGCGGTCCAGATCGGGCGAGTCCATCACGCAGTTCTCGGCAAATAGGTTCTTGAATCCGCCCGAGATCTCCGAGCCGACGACGATGCCGCCGTGGCCGTTCTTCATGCGGCAGTTGCGCACGATGACGTTCTCGGTGGGGCGGGCTGCCACGATGCCGTCGCGGTTGCGGCCGCTCTTGATGGCGATGCAGTCGTCGCCTGTGTCAAAGAAGCAGTCCTCGATCAGCACGTCCTTGCACGACTCGGGGTCGCAGCCGTCGCCGTTGGGGCCGTCGTTCTGTATGTGCACGCCTTTGACGGTGAGATTTTCGCAGAACAGGGGGTGTATCACCCAGAACGGCGAGCGCAGCAGGGTCACGTCCTCGATCAGCACGTTCTTGCAGTCGACGAAGTTCACGAGCTGCGGGCGCATGCCGTATCCGTCGCCCATCTGGCGCTTCTCCACGGGCACGCCGTTTTCGTTCCACTCCTGCAGCAGGGGGCGGCCAATCTTCTGGGTGGCGATGGGCTCGGTGCCTGTGTAGTCGTGACCTTTCTTGGCGCTCATGCCCCACCAGTTCGAGTTGTCGGCCTGGCCGTCAAGCGTGCCCTTGCCGGTCAGGGCGATGTTGGTGGCGCCGTTGGCATAGACGAGGGGCTGATAGTTGTAGCAGTCCATGCCCTCCCAGCGGGTGCGCACCACGGGATATTGCGACGGGTCTGTGGTGAAGAGCAGCGTGGCGCCCTCCTCGAGGTGCAGGTTCACGTTGTCCTTGAGCGTGATGGGGCCGGTGAGCCACTGTCCCTTGGGGATGATGACGCGGCCGCCGCCCTCGCGCGAGCACAGGTCGATGGTCTTGTTGATGAGTTCGGTGTAGAGGAATCCCTTGGTCTTGGATTTTTTGCCGTAGTCAAACAGCTTGTAGTCCTTGTCGCGGAACTGCGGGGCCTTGATCCGCGATTCGATCTGCGGATACACCTGTTCCCACGCTTCCTGCGGAGTGGTGGCTAAGGCCGTTGCCGCTACCCAGAGGGCCAGCAGCAGGGTCGAGATTTTCTTCATGGTTTTTTGTGTATATAATATATGTATTCAGGCTAAAACAGCGTCGCCGACTGGGTGTTGGCTCATCGGCTGCACAAAGTTACGAACGATTGACCCAATAGGCCAAAAAAAGCGTTAAAATTCTTAGTTATTTTTTGTTAACCCTTTGTGGTTTCGGAAATTTTTATTACTTTTGTATTGAAAATTGCTGACATACACCCTCTGTTCATACACCCTATTACAATAAGGTCGTGAGAGCGTGTGCCAACTTTTTGACTGCCAATAATCTATACCGTAAAACAAAACCATTTTCAAACACGAAGACCAAACCAAAATCGAACAAACAACCAATCAAAGCTCAATACGAAAGAATTGCATGAAAAAAAATCTTATTTATCAACTGACAAAACATGAAAGACTTAATCACAGGTCGTAGCCAGTGGCTGCGGCGATTTTCCCTTGCGACGCATTGGAAAACCATGCTCCTCCTGATGGTGCTCTGCGCAGGCCTTCCGGTCTCGGCTCAGAACATCACCGTCTCCGGTGTGGTCGAAGATAGCACCGGCGAACCCATGATCGGCGCCACCGTCCTCGTTGACGGCTCTAAGGAAGGTGCAGCTACCGACATTGACGGTAACTTCACTCTCAAGAACATTTCTCCCAAAGCTACTCTCAAGGTTTCGTATGTTGGTTACAAGACCGAAGAGGTGGCCGTAAACGGTCAGACCAACCTCCGCATCGTCCTCGTCGAGGATTCCGAGGCTCTTGAGGAGGTAGTCGTTATCGGTTATGGCGGCACACGTGCCCGCCGCGACCTCACCGGTTCAGTAGGTTCCGTATCGGGTGTCAAGCTCGCCGCCGTGCCTGTGACCTCTGCAGCCGTCGCCCTTCAGGGTAAGGTTGCCGGCGTGCAGGTTACCACCGTCGACGGTCAGCCCGGTGCCGACATCAACATCCGCGTGCGTGGTGCGACATCGGTGACCCAGTCCAACGACCCCCTCTATATCGTGGACGGCTTTCAGGTAGAGAACATCAACGATATTCCCCCGTCCGACATCCAGAGCATCGACGTGCTCAAGGATGCCTCGCTCACCGCTATATATGGTGCGAAGGGTGGTAACGGTGTTGTCATCGTGACCACCAAGTCGGCTCAGGAAGGCAAGACTCAGGTGTCTCTCAACCTTCAGGGTTCTGTCAGCCACATCTCCAAGAAGCTCGACCTCATGGATCCCTACGACTTCGTCAACTACCAGTGGGACTTCGCCACGGGCCGTTCCAAGTCGTCTTCGGCTGCCAAGCTCTTCCGCTTCAACTTCGGCAACATCCGCGACGTGGATCTCTATCGCTATGCTCCCCACCACGACTGGCAGGACGAGGTAATGGGCAACAACCCCTTCTCGTACTCGACCAACCTCTCTATCGGCGGTGGCAATGACAATACCCGCTACAACATCTCGTTCACCCAGAGCGAGGACAAGGGTATCATCATGGGCTCGGGCGTACGTCGTACCAACATCCACACCAAGCTGCAGACCAAGATCCTCCCCAACCTCACCCTGCAGTACAACCCCAAGGTTTCTTATCGTCGTGATGAGGGCGCAGGTGGCGACAACGTAGGTACCGGCGGTATCATCGACGTTCTCCGCTATCGTCCCACCAACGGTATCCGCGAGCTCGGTGGCATCACTTGGACTCCCGGTGCCGAGGATCCCGATCAGGAGCAGCTCTTCCAGTACACCAACCCTGTGAACGACATCCGCTCCAACACCCGCAAGAAACACTCCTACAGCGTTGCCAATCAGGCGTCTCTCGAGTACAAGCCCATCACCGGCCTGACCCTGCGCACCGAGGGCAACTATACCTTCTCGTTCTCTGACGACAACCGTTTCTGGGGCCCCCTGACCTCGACCGGCAAGAGCAACAACTCGCTGCCCGTGGCTCAGATCCAGAAGTCGCAGACCAACCAGTACACTTGGACCACCACCGCTTCTTATGACTGGAGCATCAAGGAGAAGAACAACTTCTTCGCCCTCGTCGGCTTCGAGCTCTATCACAAGCAGGGCCAGTCCACCACCCAGCGCAACCGCTACTTCCCCCGCGAGATCACTGCCGACAAGGCCATCAGCAACATGGGCCTCGGTCAGCCTTACACCTCGACCTCGACTCTCGGCACCGCCGACCGCACCACATCGTACTTCGGTCAGCTCAACTACAACTTCGACCACAAGTACCTCCTCTCGGCCACGTTCCGTGCCGACGGTTCGACAATGTTCGCCAAGGGCCACCAGTGGGGCTACTTCCCCTCGGTTTCGGGTGCTTGGGTAATGTCTCAGGAAAACTGGATGAAGGACCTCACATGGCTTGACGAGTTCAAGATCCGTGCCGCCATCGGTAAGGCCGGTAACAACCGTATCAAGGCCGACATGTGGCGCTACCTCTACACCTCCAACTCTACCGGCGGCCCCGGCTTCGGCGAGGTTACTCCCGACGGCGAGCTCTGGTATGACTTTGACAAGTACCTCCCCAACCCCGACATCAAGTGGGAGACAACCCTGACCCGCAACTTCGCCATCGACCTCTCGTTCTTCAGCGGTCGTCTGCGCATCACCCCCGAGTACTATTGGAACACCACCTCAGACCTTATCTACGAGGCTGACGTGCTCACCACCCTCGGCTACCAGAAGCAGTTCCAGAACATCGGTCAGGTCACCAACCGCGGTTTCGAGCTCGCTGTCAACGGCGACATCCTCCGTGGCAAGGACTATGCCCTCAGCGCCAGCTTCAACCTCGGCGCCAACAAGATGAAGGTCGACAAGCTCACCGGCGACGAGTCTTACATCGAGCTCCGTCACAGCCGCGCCAACTCTTCGGCCGGCAACAACTACCGTCTCGAGGTAGGTGGCGAGGTTGGTCTCATCTACGGCTATGTATATGACGGCCTCTATGGCTTCGACGAGTTCACCTACAACACCGGTACAGGCGTCTTCGACCCCATACCTCAGGAGTTCGACGAGAACGGCAAGCTCATCAGCGGTACCATCCTGATGGACAACATGTACAACTCGAACGATCAGGGTACCCAGACCCAGCCCGGCAAGCCCAAGTTCCGCGACCTCAACGGTGACGGCGTCATCGACGAGAACGACAAGACCATCATCGGCCGCACCACTCCCAAGCTGCAGGGCGGTTTCGGTCTCAACGGCCAGTGGAAGGGCTTTGACTTCACTGCCAACTTCACCTTCTTCTGCGACTTCGACGTCTACAACGCCACCGGCTATGTACTTTCTTCGTCGACCAACAACAAGAACAACTTCTACAACGTCCTCTCGTCGTTCAACAACGACAACCGCTGGATGTACACCAACGGCGTAGAGCACATGTATGGCAACCCCCAGATGTTCTGGCCCAACTTCGAGGGCTCGGGCTTCGAGGGCGCTGAGCTCAAGGGCTATGAGATGTTCCAGATAGTCAATGCCGGCCGCACCGAGTGGAACCCCTCTGACGTAAACAAGGAGTTCACCATCAGCAAGTTCGTCGAGGACGGCTCGTTCCTGCGTTGCACCGACATCACCGTCGGCTACACCCTCCCCGCCAAGATCTACAAGAAGGCAGGCATGAGCAAGTGCCGCTTCTATGCCTCTGTCACCAACCCCTTCATCATCACCAGCTATAGCGGTTATGACCCCGAGGTTGACGTTCAGAGCGGTCTTACCCCCTCGTACGACATGAACCGCTACCCGCGTTCGCGCAGCTACGTGTTCGGTCTCAATGTGGCATTCTAACCTAAATCCATATACCACTTACGAAACAATAAAATGAAATTTCGCAATATATTCATAGCCGGTCTGTCGGCGCTGGCATTCGCCTCCTGCTCCGACTATCTGGACGTTCCAGCCCCCTCGCAGAACGAACTGGGTTACGTCTACTCGGACCAGACCGAGATGGGTCGCGCCCTCAACGGCGTGTATGCATCCATGCTCGTCGACAACACCTATGGCGACAAACTCTACTCGACCTACGTCATGAACACTGACGTAGACTTCAAGTCGAGCAGCTCACAGTTCCTCTCGGGCAACGCATGGTCTCGCTATGACGCCGACCCCGACGGTGGCGACATCAACAACACATGGGCGGCACAGTACAAGACCATCGAGCTCGCCAACATGTTTGTCGAGGGTGTCGAGGGCTCTCCCCTCTACAACCCCGAGGACGAGGAGACATACGCCAACCTGCGCCAGATGGTCGGCGAGGCCAAGGTGCTCCGTGCCATCGTATATCACGACCTCACTTGGATGTTCGGCGACGTGCCCTTCACATTCAGCTCAAGCCGTGTAACCGGCACCACCATCCACCCCGTCACCGACCGTGCCGAGGTTCTCGATAACATCATCGCTGACCTCGAGAGCATCTGCGAGGACATGAAGTTTGCCGACGAGCTCGAGGATGGCGTCGAGCGCGTGTCCAAGGAAATGGCTTGGGCCATGATCGCCCGCATCGCCCAGACCGCCGCAGGCTATACCCTCCGTCCCGAGGGCGACACCTATGGCAAGATGGAGCGCATGAATCCCGAGAACTGGCAGGACTACTACAAGACTGTCATCAAGTATGCCGACAAGGTCATCAAGTCGGGCAAGCACGACCTGAACAAGCAGTTCTATCAGGTATTCTCGGAGCCCTGCCAGCTCAAGGCTTCGTCCGTATCCGACGACGTCATCTGGGAGATCCCCTTTGCAAAGGAGTCTACCGGTCAGGTCGGCTACAACCACGGTCCCCAGATGGACAGCGACTCCGGCGTAGGCTTCGGTGTCTATGGCGAGTCTAAGGTCAACGCAGCCCTCAACGCTCTCTATCGCTTCCAGTTCGATCCCGAGGACATCCGTCGCGACTACGTTAACTGTCTCATCAAGTACAACGCTCCTCAGGGCGAGGCCATCCTGCACAACGCTTATGTAGTTCAGAACGGCAAGTGGTCCAAGCTGTGGGGTCCCGGCCTCGGTGCCCAGACCACCAAGAACACCGGCATCAACTTCCCCTTCATGCGCTATACCGACGTCCTCCTCATGTATGCCGAGGCTGTCAACGAGACTGAAGACGGCGTGTCGGGTGCCAACGGTGCAGCAGCCAAGGAGTCTCTCGCCAAGGTTCGCCGCCGCGCGTTCTCCAACGCCGAGAAGGTAGACGGCTACATCGCAGCCCGCACCTCGCAGGAGGATTTCCGCAAGGCCGTCCTCGACGAGCGCAAGTGGGAGTTTGCAGGCGAGAACATGCGCTGGCGTGACCTCGTGCGTCACAACATGCTCAACGAGATCGTCTACTGGTCATTCTACCGCTATCTCAGCATCGCCGAGCTCTGCGACGCATCTTCGGATAACGCACAGTATGTGTCTACCTACGACTTCGGTCGTGACGACGCCTACGACAAGATGCCCTTCCACATCTACTATGTCAAGAACGTCGACAACAAGATCAAGGTCGATGGCGTTGAGCAGCCCATCCTCCCCGTAAACCAGTTCCCCAATCAGGACGTCAAGGTGGCCCGCATACTCAACCCCTATGAGTACGCCAAGAAGAACGACTTCAGCACCGTCAGCAACCTTGAGGATGCCGAATACATGAACTGGGCCAAGGAAGGCTCGATCAAGAACGAGATTCACTTCTCGCACCGCGGCTACATCTACCTCGGCAATGGTACCACCGGTCTCGACGGTGTGGTTTACATCAACAACAACGGCAACTTCGTGATGGATAACATCAATCCCTCGTCGTTCCCCACCGCCAAGGATCTTCCCGTTATCCGTTACATCCTGCCTATCCCCCGCGCTGTCCTCAGCCGTTCGGGCGGTCAGTATGTCAACAAGTATGGTTACAAATAATCTTGCCTGATTAATATACCGAACAAACACAATGAAAAAACTGATATATGCCCTTACGGCCCTTGTGGCTCTGGGCGCATCTTCCTGCAAGGAGGACGAAATCAACTACTCGCCTTCAGACCTGCCCCGTCTGCCGCGTACGATGTTCCGCAGTGAGAACTCGACCAACCAGAAGCCCGAGGCTGACGAGTATGCATCAAAACTGGTGCCCGGCAAGGACAACGTGGTCCAGCTCTATTGGTATGGCGTCGAGGGTGCTGCCGGCTACGAGATCCGCTATGCGCAGAACCTCAAAACCGGTGTCTACGAGGACTGGTGCGACACCCTGCCCATCAACGGTCTCGAGCCCAAGGTAAAGACCTTCGTCGTAGGTCCCCACGTGCTCAACGCACAGATCCAGCACCTCGAGTATGGCTCTGACTACCGCTTCATCATCCGCGTTCTTTCGCCTCAGGGCGAGTCGCACCACTCCGAGTGGTACGGCCTCGGCGGCGGCCGCGAGTGGGAGGACTATCTCGGCATCACCACCAACGACGTCACCAAGCCTACCCCCTGTCAGATTGAGGAGAAGGGTTTCACCGATGCTGTCATCAGCTTCGATCTTACCTTCAACCCCAAAGAGTTCAGCGCCAACGACGTCAAGGAGATCAACGATGACGGTACTCCCAACGAGAACTGCATCCAGAACCGCTATGAGATCAAGGACGGCAAGTTCGTCGCTACGACTGTCGTTTGCCGCCCCGCTCCCTATAACGTGACCGCATCCATGCCCGAGGGCTTCACCAACGGCACCCGCGCCATCACTCAGGAGGAGCTCGCCTCAGGCAAGATCAAGGTAACAGGTCTTGACATGAACTCGGGCTACTACTTCTATCTGCGCAACGACAACAAGCTGCTCACCTATACCGACAATGGCGGCAAGCAGCAGACCACCGACATCTACGCCCTCTACGGCCCCATGTTCATCCGTACACTGGGCGTCGTTGGCGAGCCGCAGATCATCGAGCCCATCGTTGACCCCAACGATACCATCCCCGGTGCTGTCGAGTACAACGCAACCCGTATCGACACCATCATCACCAACTTCGTGAACTCAAACCAGATTGCCGAGGGTCAGGTTTACTACCTCCGCGGCGGCCACAACTACTACACCGAGGGCAACCCCCTCGTGCAGAAGGGCTTCACTCTGGCTACACATCCCGATGACCTCGCGCAGGGCAAGCGTGCCACCGTATTCCTCGGCGGTATCGGCCTCAACGGCGAGACTCCCCGTACAGGCAACTGGGTACTCGGCAAGAACAAGGAGGCCGGCGACGTCGACGCCCCCATCGAGATCTCTGACGTTATCTTCGAAGGCATCGACTTCAAGTGTCCTCTTGCCCGCAACTTCGGCATGGGTCAGGTTACCGGCAACTACTTCGTCAACATGTACTCGGGCGGTCTTGCCGTGACTTTCGAGTCATTCCAGCTCAAGAACTGTACCTTCCAAGGTTTTGTCCGCGGCTTCATCCGCGTGCAGGGTCCCCGCTACAAGGTCTTCAAGAAGTTTCTCGTCGAGGACTGCCTCTTCTACAATCAGGGCTACTATGACAACAACGGCCGCGGTTACACTTGGTTTGCCGGTGACGGCGGTCACGTGAAGACCAACCTCTGGAACGAGTTCATCCTGCGTCGTTGCACGTTCTACGATTCGCCCCGTCACGCTCTCATCTCCGACAACAACAAGCCTCTGGCTTGGGGTGACGGCGTCAAGTTCAACATCACCGTCGAGAACTGTACCTTCGTCAACTTCTCGACCCGCTCTAAGAGCCGTAT
This sequence comes from Bacteroidales bacterium M8, assembly GCA_001689495.1. Classification (GTDB taxonomy): domain Bacteria; phylum Bacteroidota; class Bacteroidia; order Bacteroidales; family Muribaculaceae; genus Duncaniella. Next base: position 68,098 of record LUJS01000043.1, read on the forward strand.
GCTCCTTGACCTACGTTACCTCCCCAACGATTCGAAGATCACCTTCAAGAACAACCTTATCGTTCTTGCCAAGGATCCCGCCGACAAGCGTGACCTCAATCAGGCCGGTTCCGACATCCGCGAGGTATCGGGCGCAGGCTGGATAACCTTCGATGTCAAGGACAACTACTCGCTCGGCTGTACCGACGACCACATGAAGGACGACGGTATCTTCAACGCCGCTGCCTTCTCGGCCTCGAAGAACTCGATGGGCGCTATGTGGGACTGGTATCCCGGCCTCGTGTCGGGCGACAAGGAAGACCTCAAGGTCAAGGTAGGCGCTACGCCTCTCCGCGCCGACGAGTTCTTCAACAACCCCAATCCTCCCTACAAGAGCTTTGACAAGGCTAACCCCAACGTAAATGACCACGCTGCTCCCGCAGACATCTTCAACGCTCTCAAGGTCAAGACCGACACCCGCGTTCAGTCACACGAGATCTATCAGAAGAGAATCGGTGACCCCCGCTGGTACAACTGATAAATAAGATCTTTCAGCTATCGCGCCCCCGCACGTCTCACGACATGCGGGGGCGCTTTGCGTCTTGTCAACTTAAGCCCCGCGATTTTGTTTTTATAAATAAATTGTATTATCTTTGCCGATAGAAGAATATTAAAATAAACATATCATACTTACCTGAAAAATGAAACTCACATTCAGCGTCAATTATCGCACCGAATGGGGCGAGTCTCTCTGGATAGCCGGCACCGCGCCCGCGCTTGAGGGTGGCGTGCCCATGCACCTCGACGGACAGGAGACTTGGACCGCCGTAGTCGACGTGCCCGAGGATGCCGCTCCGTTTGAATACGGATACGAAGTGCGCCACGAGAACGGTGGCGTCAAGAAGGAGTGGGGTCACCCCCGCACGTTCCGCAGGGCCGACAACGCCCATCGCTTTTATGTCTGCGACCGCTGGCAGGATCAGCCGTGGGACAAGCCATACTACTCGATGGCCTTCACCGACTGCATCTGCCGCCGCGAGGAGCGCGACGAGCGTCAGCTCCCCTCGGCCGGAATGCTCACGCTCACCGTCGACGCCCCCATGATAGCCCAAGACGAGGCCGTGGCCGTCAGCGGCGAGGACGAGACCCTCGGCGCTTGGATGCCCGAGAAGGCCCTGCGCATGTCTGATGCCGACTATCCCACGTGGAGCGTCAACATACCCCTCTCGGTTCTCCGCGAGGGCACCGACTATAAGTTCCTCATCGTCAAGAAGGCCACCGGCGCCGTCGTGGCGTGGGAAGGTCGCGACAACCGCCGCCTCGAGCCCCTCGACGTGCAGCCGAGCGACACAGTGGTCGATGCCGGACAGCGTCTTGTCAACCCCCTCACCCCGTGGAGGGGCGCAGGCGTGGCCATCCCCGTCTTCTCGCTCAGAAGCGACGACGACTTCGGCGTTGGCGACTTCCTCGACCTCAAGGGTATGATAGACTGGGCCGTGCAGACCCGCCAGCAGTTCGTGCAGCTCCTGCCCGTCAACGACACCACCATGACCGGGTCGTGGACCGACTCGTATCCCTATAACGCAAACTCGACGTTTGCCCTCCATCCCATGTATCTGCGCCTGCAGGCCATGGGGCGCCTCAACGATCCCGAGCGCCAGAGATATTACGACGACCTGGGCCGCGAGCTCAACCGCCTCGCCGAGGTCGACTACGAGCGCGCCAACAACGCCAAGAACGAGTTCACGCGCGAACTCTTCGCACAGGACGGCCCGGCCGCCATGCAGAGCCCCGAGGTCAAGGCGTTTGTCGAGAAGAACGCATCGTGGCTCACCCCATACGCCGCTTGGTGCGTGCTTAGAGACCTCAACAAGACCCCCGACATGAGCAAGTGGGGAGACATGGCCGTCTATGACGCCGCGAGGGTCGACGCATTCATCAACGCCCACCGCGACGAGATCGACTATGTGTACTGGATACAGTATCACCTCGACCGTCAGATGCGCGAGGTCCACGAGTATGCCCGCCACCACGGCGTGGCCATCAAGGGCGACATCCCCATCGGCATCTCGCGCCACAGCGTCGACGCTTGGCTCTCGCCCCGACTCTTCAACCTCGACTGTCAGGCCGGTGCTCCGCCGGACGATTTCTCTGTCCTCGGCCAGAACTGGGGATTCCCCACATACAACTGGGAGGAGATGTCAAAGGACGGCTTCGCGTGGTGGAAGGCACGTTTCCGCAAGATGGCCGAGTATTTCGACGCCTACCGCATAGACCACGTTCTGGGCTTCTTCAGGATATGGCAGATACCCATGAACGCCCTCCACGGCCTGCTCGGCGTCTTCAACAGGGCATTGCCCTTCTCGCCCGACGAGCTCAGGAACAACTATGATTTCTGGCTCGACACCGAGCGCCAGACCAAGCCCTTCATTCAGGAGTGGATGCTGGGCGACTTCTTCGGCGAGTGGACCGACGAGTGCCGCGACACCTATCTGGTCGACGCCGGCTATGGCTCGTATCGCCTCAAGCCCGAGTTCGACACCCAGCGCAAGGTGGCCGACCACTTTGCCGCCCTCGAGAAGAGCGACAAGAACGTGCGCATCTGCGAGGCCCTCCTCGGACTGATCGACGACGTCCTCTTCATCGAGGATCCCGTCGAGAAGGGCAAGTATCATCCCCGCATCTCGGCACAGTTCACATACTGCTACCGCTCGCTCACCGACTATGAGAAGTGGTGCTTCAACCGCCTCTACAACGACTTCTACTATCGTCGCAACAACGACTTCTGGTATGGTCAGGCCATGTGGAAGATGCCGCCGCTCATTCAGGCCACCGACATGCTCACCTGCGCCGAAGACCTCGGCATGATACCCGCCTGCGTGCCCGCCGTGATGAACGCCCTCGAGATACTCGTTCTCGAGATACAGCGCATGCCCAAGGACCCCGCCACGCCGTTCGGCAACACTTGGCACTATCCCTACTATTCGGTCTGCACCACGTCGACCCACGACATGGACGGCATACGCCGCTGGTGGGAGGCCGACAGGTCGGTGACCCAGCGCTTCTACAACGAGGTGCTGCGCGAGCCCGGCGAGGCTCCGCAGTATGCCGAGCCGTGGATATGCGAGCGCATCGTCAACCTGCACCTGCAGTCGCCCTCGATGCTCTGCATACTCCCCCTTCAGGACTGGCTCAGCATTGACGGCGTGATGCGCCGCCGCGACCCGCGCGAGGAGCTGATCAACATCCCCGCCAACCCCCGCCACTACTGGAGATACCGCATGCACCTCACCACCGGCCAGCTCATCGAAGCCAAGGAACTCAACAACCGCCTCAAGGAAATGATCGCCACCTCAGGCCGCTGATCATCCCCCCATATCACCAAACAGAGCCGCACCCCGGGCGCGGCTCTGTTTGTTCTTGTGAGTTGTGTCAATGCAAACAAAATGCTGATATTTTGCGTTTTGCATAAAAATCACTATCTTTGCGACAGATATTCAAACAGACCCCGTCATGATACACCCTAATTCCGGCTCCACAATGACCGCGGCAGAGGCAACCCATTTCCGCCGCGAGATGATGCGCCGCATGCGCGGCGACCTCACCGATCGCGAGCGTAGACAGCTCGAATGGCGTGGCAAGGTGTATGAGGAAATCCTGAAAGGCAATGGCGGCAAGAATCCGTTACTCTCCCGCTGAATTGAGTTTCGCACCCCTCTCAGACGAGGATTTTGCAGAACTGGGCACGTTTTCGTGCGGAGTCGAGACAATCGACAGTTTTTTCAGGAATCAGGCTGAGCTGTGCTCAAGATACAGCTATCTCATTCCATATAAATGCACTCATCGTGACTCGGGCGAGATTCTCGGCTTGTTTACGTTGTCTAACGACGTGATTGCGCTTGAGTATGAGGATAAATATGACTTTCCCAATCTCCCGGACGAATATGAGGCGATTTTCCGTCAGCAAACCTCATTTCCTGCGGTCAATATCGGGCATCTTGCAGTGAGAAGCGACAGACAATCCAAGGACATAGGCCGGTTGATTGTGGTTTTTGTCGCCGAGACATTCGCTCATTACCGTATGACCGGCTGTCAGTTCATAACTGTCGATGCCCTCAACAATCACAGGGCAATAAATTTTTATCAGTCAGTACTCGGCTTTGAGTTTCAGACGGCCTCTGACATTGGCAAGCCCACACGGCGCATGTATCTGGATATTTTTACCGACAGACGGTGATATATGCAATAAAGCGGGGTTGGGTCACTTTTTTTATTTTTGTATGTTTGCCGGGAAAATATTATCTTTGCGCCTATAATGGGATGTGTCATTGTCTGAACACACTATGAAGAATGCACATCCGATACATTGAAAACACCACCGCGGACAGCTCTCTCCGTTGCTTCCTGTCTGAAACACATACAATCCATATAATGAACCAACCAATTCATCATGAACATTTTAAAGTTGAAGGGTGAGGCAAGAAAGCAGTTTTGTCTCACTATTGCGATGCTGTTGCTGAGTCTTGGCTGCAGCGTCACGGCCACGGCCGCCGACGGCTCACTCTATGTGGGAGAGCCCGGATACCTTTCCGGCCCATCGTATACGGGAGTCATGGATGCCATCGCGTGGTATAGCGACAGGTCTAACGACATCAGCATCTCAGGCGACGCTTCGGGCGCCAGTGTGGTTATCCAGTCGTATTTCTCAGGTGTCGCGACAATCGAGTGCCAGTATGGCTATCACTATTATTCAGGTGGCAGACGTCACAACCAGACGGGACATCTCAGATTCACGCTCTCGTGTCGGGCTTCTACGGTCACCATCGACAAGTCGAGCCTGAGCATCGGACCGGGCGGGACAGCCACGCTCACATACAGCAACAGCTCGGGCTACAAGCTACCCATCGGCATGTGGCGCACGGACAACGATAAGATTGCTCTTGTTGACGACGGCGAGCGCGCCGTTGGCAAACAGACAGTAACCATCAAGGGCGTTGCGCCGGGAACTTGCAACATCACGCTTTATGCCAATACCGGCGGCGATAATCCGGTCTGCAAGGTCTCTGTGGCCGACGTGCCTGCCAACAGCATTGCACTGTCGCCTTCAGAACTGAAGATACAGGAGGGTAAGACAGGATCATTCAAGTACACGCTGACTCCGTCAAACTCGTCGTCCAAGATCTCGTGGCGCATCTCTGACGAATCGGTTGCGACCATAACGAGCAAGGGAGTCATCAAAGGCATCAGGGAGGGGCGTGCCATCGTCACGGCGACTACCGACAACGGACTCTCGGCCACCGGAACGGTCATCATTGCCGGCCAGCCGACCTCCGTATCGCTTGGCGGCAGTGCCCGGTTGTATCTCGGATATTCCTCGAGAATCACTCCCGCGCTGATCCCCTCGACGGCCATGACTACCTATACGTGGAAATCGGACAACACCAAGGTTGTCACGGTCAGCTCGTCGGGCATACTCAAGGCTGTATCGGCCGGACAGGCCCTCATTACCGTGAAGACCGCAAACGGACTTGAGGCATCGGTGAGGGTGACCGTCGTGGAGGCCCCCGAGGGGCTTGATGCGGCCAATGCAAGGTCGCGCACTGCCAAAATGAAAAAACTTATCAATTCAGTCCTAAAAACAAGATAATCCATCATGACACGATATATCAAATACATCAAGATTTTCGTCCCGGTCGTTCTGTCGCTGATACTGTTTCCGTCATGCAGCGACGACTCGTCGGACGGCGGGGCAAATGGCCCCGGATCAATCGGCGGCGCAGTCAATTCGGTGTCTACTGACTGGCTTGCACCCCGTTCCGAGGTGCGCGCACGCATGAAGGGCTACAACATGCTCGGCGCGCCTTCGACAGATGTGGATCTGTTTGAGAATGCCGCAAACGGATACCTCGTGGCCTATGAGTATGAGAATGATCTTCTGCTCACATCGGCCATCATGATACCGTCGGGCGGAGACGGGATAGATGCCGACGCCATACTGAAATCCTATGCCTATGTCGGCGACATCGACGGCGGAAGGCTTTATGCCGATACCGACCGAAACACGATGGCCTGCTACTGGGAAGCGATGTCGGGATATTCGGACTATGCGGGCATCGGATTCACCCCCGTGACATCGCATATACTCGGCACGTCAGAGCGATATGGCGTCACGACCGGCGACGTATCGGTGACCGCGACCACGGCTCGCTTCAACATCTCTATCAAGGGGGACGGAAAAGTCAAGGAGGCCGGTGTCGAATTCGGCTCAAGTCCGGAGTTCAAATCCGGCGAGACACGCACCGTGTCCAAACTCAATCCCACGACAGACCTGTCGCTGAGTGCCACAGGCATATTAGGCGAGTTGAAATACTATTACAGGGCATATGCCGTCATAGACGGGGCATATTACTACGGAGAGACCAAGTCGTTCGACACTCCGCAGCTCACATATTCCATTGATGGCCAGATATACAGAATGATCAAGGTAGAAGGTGGACCATACGGCGATTTCCTGATGATGCAGACCGAGGTTATTCCCTCCAAGGACATTACTGTCGGGGAGCATGCCGTCAGACTTGACAAAAACCAAGATAAGTACATAATAAAGGCAGAATTACGAGAGTTCCTTTACAATCTCCAGCAGAAAACCGGTTTGGCGTGGCGCATGCCGACATCGCAGGAGTGGAAACTCGCAGCCGGCGGCGGCGCGCTGTCCAAAGGTTTTGTGTATGCCGGAAGCAACGATGCCGCCGAGGTGGCTTGGCATAGCACCAACGCCACGTCTGCAATGTCTCCGGGCTTGCTCAAGGCCAACGAGCTCGGCTTCTATGATATGAGCGGCAATTATTCCGAACTCACAAACGATGCCCAGCTCGACGCACTTGCCCAAGGAAAGTATTTCACGGCGTCCAGTGCCGATTGGTCATCATCCCGGTGCTATGGAGGCAACTGGAGTAAATCGGCGTCCGGCTGTACCATAGAAAGCAGTTTCCTGACACCCGGTGTCGAAAAAAACAAGATCGACGCCAGATACTATACTCTTCGTCTGGTCATTTCATGCGATGCTTCTTTCGACGCATCCACTGTCAAGTAACGACCACACGCACCGATGAGAAACATCCCCCCGCTGGCCTTGATGCCTGCGGGGGGATGTCGGTATCATTCAGTTCTCAGCCACGGGGTCAATAGCCCACGGGGTTGTTGAGGATGGGGCGGTGGGTGGCGGGGAGGTTGAGGAGGGCCGAGATGGCTGCGGTGTCCATGCTGGCGCGGGGTACTGTCCGGAGTCCGGCCGAGGTGCAGAACAGGTTGATGTTCTGGCAGACTATGCCTGCGTCGGCGGCCATCATAAGGTCGGCGCGCCCTCCTGTGCCCTGAAACTTGTCGCCGTTCATCACCATGAGTATGCTCACGGGGGCCGTTGCTGCAAATTCCTGTCCGGCGTTGAGCAGGGTGCGGTGATCGCCCTCGGCCACTGGCGTCAGCGTGTGGCCGGCGGCGTCATAGAGCCATACGCCCTCGGGGTCGAAGACATAGAGGTCTATCTCCTGACGGTTCATGGCCGACGGGGCCGTGCGGTGACCGTCGGGACGATTGACGCCGTTTGCGGCCCACAGCAGGTCGCCCAGAGTCTGTTCGGAGAGGGGGCGGTCGCTGTACTGGCGGTCAGAGTGGCGCGAGGCCAATGTCTGCATCAGCGGCATGCCTCCGGTCTTGTCGGGCGCGGGGAGGGTGCGGGGGCCGATGGCATTCATTGTCAGTGCGACGGCGGCCATGGCTGCGGTGAGTATTATGCGCATTTTTTTGTGTCGGTCTTTATCCCACCAGCTCCATGCCCTTGAGGATGGCGTCCTTGTTGAGGGGGAGCAGGTGATGGTGGCGTTCGGGGAGTGTTTTCTTGAGTCCGCGCATCACGGCATCGACGCTCACCAGTCCGCGGGCCTTGAGCAGGGCGCCGAGCAGCACCATGTTGTAGACCTTGGACGAGGGGAGCTTGAACGTGGCCTCCATGGCGTCGACCGGAATGATGGTGATGTCGGTGCGGGTGGGGGCGTGGTGGATGCTGTAGGGGTCGTAGATGAGCGTGCCGCCGGGCTTGAGCTTCTTCTCGAACTTGTCGAGGCTCTGCTGGTTCAGTATCACGGCGGTGTCATAAGAGTTGAGTACGGGGCTCGATATGGCCGAGTCTGACAGTATCACCGTCACGTTGGCGGTGCCTCCGCGCTGCTCGGGGCCGTAAGAGGGCATCCATGTCACCTCGAGGTCGTCCATGAGTCCGGCGTAGGCCAGAATCTTGCCCATCGAGAGGACACCCTGTCCTCCGAATCCGGCTATGATGATTTCTTCCTTCATTGTCTGGCGGGTGTTATTTGACTGTATTCTTTATATCGCCCGGAGGATAGGCTGCGAACATGTGCTCTTCCATCCACTTGTTGGCGGCGTCGGGCGACAGTTTCCAGCCCGAGGCGCATGTGCCGACAACCTCGACCACCGATGTTCCCAGTCCCTTCATCGAGTTCTCGAACGCCTGACGTATGGCCTTCTTGGCCTTGCGCACGGCGGCTGCGGTGTGTACGCTCTGGCGGGTCACATAGCATGTGCCCTCGAGCTGTGCCAGCAGCGGGGTGATGTTGAGGGGGTGTCCGTTCAGGTCTACGCGGCGTCCGTAGGGGGTGGTGGCGGTGACCATGCCCTCGAGCGTGGTGGGGGCCATCTGGCCGCCGGTCATGCCATAGATGCCGTTGTTGATGAAGATGATGACGATGTTCTCGCCGCGGTTGGCGGCGTGGATGGTCTCGGCGGTGCCTATGGCGGCGAGGTCGCCGTCGCCCTGATATGTGAACACCATGCGCGTGGGGTTGAGCCTCTTGACTGCCGTGGCCACTGCGGGCGCGCGGCCGTGGGCGGCCTCGATCCAGTCGATGTCGATATAGTTGTATGCCATGACGGCGCACCCCACGGGTGCCACGCCGATGGCTATGTGTTCGGCTCCCATCTCTTCGATCACCTCGGCCACCAGCTTGTGCACCACTCCGTGCGAGCAGCCGGGGCAGTAGTGCATGGTGTTGTCGTTGAGCAGACGGGGCTTGCAGGCCACCTTGTTCTGTGGCTGTCTGATTTCGTCGCGTGTCATAGTGAGATTCCAAATTTGTCCTTGAGGGCGGCGAGCACCTCGTCGGGGTCCATGACTATGCCGCCCATGCGGCCGAAGTGATGTACGGGTATGCGGTTGTCGAGGCTGAGGCGCACGTCCTCGATCATCTGGCCGGCGTTGAGCTCGACCACGAGGATGCCCTTGACCTGACGGCTCAGGCGTGCCACCTCGGCGGCGGGGAAGGGCCAAAGGGTGACGGGCCTGAGCATGCCCACCTTGACGCCCTTGGCGCGGGCCTCCTCGATGGCTTTCTGGCAGATGCGTGCCACGCAGCCGAAGGCCATGACCAGATATTCGGCGTCGTCGGTCTCGTATTCCTGATACCTCACCTCGTTGGCCGAGATGAGATCATATTTCTCCTGAAGGTGGATGTTGTTCTTCTCCATCAGTGCGGGATCCAGCTCGAGGGTGGTCTGCACGTTGGGGCGGCGCGTCGCGGGACGGCCCGTCACAGCCCACGGGCACTGCTGGGCTATCTCCTCGTCGGTGCGGCGGGGACGCGAGGGGGGCAGGATGACCTTCTCCATCATCTGGCCCACGATGCCGTCGGCCAGCATCATCACCGGGTTGCGGTACTTGTAGGCGAGGTCAAAGCCGAGGCCCACGAAATCGGCCATCTCCTGCACCGACGCGGGCGCCAGCACTATCAGGTGATAGTCGCCGTGGCCGCCACCCTTGACGGCCTGAAAATAGTCGGCCTGCGAGGGCTGGATGGTGCCCAGACCGGGCCCGCCGCGCATACAGTTGATGATGAGCGCGGGCAGCTCGCCTGCGGCTATGTACGAGATGCCTTCCTGCTTGAGGCTCACGCCGGGACTTGACGACGATGTCATGCAGGCCTTGCCTGTGGCGGCGCCGCCATAAACCATGTTGATGGCGGCCACCTCGCTCTCGGCTTGGAGCACCACCATTCCGGTCGTGTCCCACGGCATCAGCTCTTCGAGAGTCTCGAGAATCTCGCTCTGCGGAGTGATGGGATAGCCGAAGTAGCCGTCCACGCCATATCGGATCGCGGCATGGGCTATTGCCTCATTGCCTTTCATCAATCTGACTTCTTCTTCCATATTGTTGGGTGCGGGGGTTATTTTTCAACTACTCTATAGACGGTTATGCACCCGTCGGGGCACACAGTGGCACAGGCGGCACACCCTATGCATGCCTCGGGGGCCACGTCGGCGGCATAGTGGTAGCCGCGGTCGTTGACATCTTTGGTCTCGAGGGCGAGCACCGAGCAGGGACATGCCACCACGCACAGGTCGCAACCCTTGCAGCGCTCGCGGTCTATGTCGACGGCTCCGATTATCTTTGCCATATTCTGTTGGTATGTTGAGGTTTTTTGTGATGAACAATATTATTCAACACAAATATACTAATAATTTCAATCAGGCGGTTGCGGTTTAAGGGAATTTAACCCTTTGCACAAATAGCGCGGCCGTGAGCAGGGTCGGCGTCAGTGTGTTGTGTGTCAGACTGTTATTGCTGTCGGGCCTTCGGGAACTCGAATCGCTGCACGCCGCCGCGGTTGTCAGTGGCCACGACGACGGTGACACCCTGCGTCGAGGGACTGTCCCAGACCTCCGAGATGTCGTATGACGAGTAGTATTCCCTGTCATACGCCCCGGTCTCGCCGGCCGGCAGCGTGTGGGCCAGATAGAGCTCGGGCCACTCCCTCTGCTGCCAGTCGTGACAGGCCACGAGGGTGAATATGCGGGGTTTGGATAGTGTGGGGAGGCGTAGGTTGAAGTTGATGTACCTGCCCGTGCGCCACACGCTGGCCAGCCACACGGGGTTGGCGTCCCACAGTTCGTATTCCTCGCGCCACTCGGTCATCACCGGTCCGTGATTTATCTCATAGCCCCATTCGACCGAGACCGGGCCCGAGGTGTAGGGCAGGTTTGACGGGGTGGTATATCGTATCATCATCCTCGTTCCGGTCTTGTATGTGTCCGAGAGGGTAATGTCGGAGTGCAACGTGGCCTCGGGCTCGTCGCCGTCGCGTATCACGCTGAAGGTGGCGCACCCTCCGGGGGCGGTGTTGCCCTCGTATGTGGCGATGTCTGTGAAGGGCATCAGCACCTCGCCGTCCACGCCGTCGGGGCGGCACGACACCGCCGCGAGGGCCAGAGCCGCCAGTGCGGCAGTGATGTATCGGGCCTTGCTCATTGCACTATTCTTCCGTCCTGCATCCTCACCACGCGGTCTGACGTCAGCGCCAGCGACTCGTCGTGGGTCACGATGACGAATGTGTTGCCCGTGCGCGACCGCAGGTCGAAGAACAGGGCATAGAGCTCCTCGCGGTTGCGCGAGTCGAGGCTGCCCGAGGGCTCGTCGGCCAGAATGACGCGCGGGTTGTTTATCAGCGCCCTCGCCACGGCCGCCCTCTGCCGCTCGCCGCCCGACAGCTGGCCGGGGCGGTGTGTCAGCCTCGACCCCAGTCCGAGATCGGACAGCAGCGCCGCCGCCCGCTCCATGGACTCGTGCCTCGACTTGCCCGCTATCATGGCCGGCAGGGCCACGTTCTCGGTCACGGTGAACTCGGGCAGCAGCTGGTGGAACTGGAACACGAACCCGATGTTGAGATTGCGGAATGCGGCCAGAGACCGCTCCTTCATGCCCACGATGTCGGTGCCGTCATAGAGCACGTGGCCCGAGTCGGGGGCCTCGAGCGACCCTATTATCTGCAGCAGGGTGGTCTTGCCGGCGCCGCTGGGCCCGACAATCGACAGAAACTCGCCCGGCTCGATGCGCAGGCTCACGTCGTCGAGCACCCGCAGCGAGTCATAGCTTTTACTGATGTTCTTGACCTCGATCATTCGGTGTTGCAGAGATGACGCGGGCGCGGCTGGACCGCGCCCGATATTGTGTTGGTGAAAATGTCAGGGGTTGATTGTCAGATCGAGAGCCTGCGCAGGGTGTCGATGAGGTCGCGGCGTATGGGCTTGTCGTTCTTGATGGCCTTCGAGAAGGGCACGTAGACAATCTCGTCGTTGCGCACGCCCATCATCACGTTGCGCTGGTCCTCGATGAGGGCGTCGATGGCAGCCGAGCCCAGACGCGAGGCCAGAATGCGGTCGAACGCCGTGGGCGAGCCGCCGCGCTGCAGGTGGCCAAGTATGGACACCCTCACGTCATAGCCGGGATACTCGTTCTTGACACGCTCGGCCAGACCCATGGCGCCGCCGGTGACGGGGCTCTCGGCCACGAGCACGATCGACGAGTTCTTGCTCTTGCGGAAGCCGTGTTCGATAAGCTCGGCCAGCTGGTCGACCTCGGTCGAGATCTCGGGGATGATGGCGGCCTCGGCGCCCGAAGCGATGGCGCCGTTCAGGGCGAGGAATCCGGCGTCGCGGCCCATGACCTCGATGAAGAACAGCCGCTCGTGGCTGGTGGCGGTGTCGCGGATCTTGTCGACACACTCCATGATGGTGTTGAGGGCGGTGTCATATCCGATGGTCGAGTCGGTGCCATAGAGGTCGTTGTCTATGGTGCCGGGCAGGCCGATGATGGGTATGTTGAATTCGTTGGCAAAGACCCTCGCGCCTGTCAGCGAGCCGTCGCCGCCTATCACCACCAGCGCGTCGATTCCCTGACGCTTCAGGTTGTCGTAGGCAAGCTGGCGACCTTCGGGGGTGGTGAATTCCTTGCAGCGCGCGGTCTTGAGGATGGTGCCTCCGGCCTGTATGATGTTTGATACGTTCTGAGTCTTGAACTCGACGATCTCGTCGGTGATCAGGCCGCGGTATCCGCGATAGATACCTTTGACCTTCAGGCCGCTGTAGATGGCCGAGCGGGTCACGGCGCGGATGGCCGCATTCATTCCGGGCGCGTCACCTCCCGAGGTGAGGATGCCCACACATTTGATCTGTGTCATAAGCGGAGTGTCTCTGTTTTTGTATTCAACCACAAATATAGTTATTTTTCCGCAAACGGCAAATTTTATGATTTATTCAGTCGCGATTCGTATCCTTATTGTGCAAGAAACGAGGGAGAGACGGCTTACGGCGCCCGTCTCTCCCTCTCTTCAAAATCAACGTCAAAACTATTGTTATCAGCGCCGTATGTCTTGATTCGGGGTTGTAACAGCTTCTCTGTCGGAGGAACAATAATTCAATTTCTTTTCATAAGGGTGATGTGTCAAAGGATATGCGTGCCCGGGGGCCGCATATCCTTGTCGCGGGGGTCAGAACGATTTCAGGCACAGGTCGGTTATCCATATCCACAGCGGACAGAATCCGATGAAGGTGATGATGGACAGCGTCAGCGACGATGTTCCGGTGGCGACGTACGTGTTGTACTCGTCGGCGATGATGATGCCCGAGAATGCCGGGGGGAGTGCAGCGGCCACCACAAGCATCTTGAGGTTGAGCGGATCCATCTTGAACAGCAGACCCAGTATCAGTATCACGGCGGGCATGAAGACCATCTTGAGGATGCACCCCAGCACGGCCTGCCAGTTAATGACGACCTTGATCGACGACAGCGTGATGCCTGCCGAGAACACGGCCAGCGAGGCGTTGGCACCCTTGATGAGGTTGAACGAGGGGCTGGCCCACTCGGGCCACGGTATGCCGACCAGCACCCACACCACGGCGAGTATGGGCGCCCACGCCACGGGCTGCTCGAGGGCGTGGATGACCGGTTTCCACGCGCTGCCGCGGGCGGTCGAGCCGGGTTTCTGTTTTTCGAGCGAGGCGTTCATCAGCGACAGGCCCACGGGGATGCCCACGGCATTGACCACGATGCCGACTATGGCCACGACAAGGGCCACGCTCGGGGTGGTGCCGAAGATGGGCTCGAGCACGGCGAATCCGAGAAATCCGATGGTCGGCGAGCCCGATATGAGGGCCGAGACGGCGGCGTCGGCTCCGGTGTTGCCCTTGAACATCCTGAATACATAGTAGACGACCATGAAACAGAACATTATGCCCACCAGAGAGATGATCGAGAGCTTCAGGTCGCGGGCAAGCATCTCGCGGCTCGCCTGAACTATCGAGACGAACAGTGCCGCGGGGAGTGCGAAGTCAAGCACGACCTTGTTGAACTTCTTGGCGTCGTCGCCGCTGAAGACCCCGGTTTTCCCCGATATGAATCCCGCCAGCATGACCACGATAATCGGGACAATCGCGTATAATAGTATATGCTCCATTTTTTAGAATTGGGAATTGGGAATTGGGAGTTGGAAATTGGAAATTCATTATGCACTATGCATTATGAATTCTGCATTAATCCCGATCAGACCTTGATGTCCTCGAGCGGGGCGGGGTTGAGGTAGCCTATGTGGCCCGACTCCGCGCCCGAGTCGGCGGCAAGCTGCACGTCTATCAGGCACGGTTTCTTCGAGGCAATGCTCTCGGTCAGTGCCTTTTGCAGCTCTTCGGGAGTCTGCACGTAATAGCTGCGGGCGCCAAACGCCTCGCCCAGCTTGTCGTATCTGGCATTGATGTCGAGCGTGGTCGGGGCCGGGTCCGTGGTCTTGTCCATGGGCTGTCCGACACCGTTATATATGCCGCCGTTGTTCAGTATGACCACCGTGACTGGCAGATTGAAGCGGCAGGCGGTCGAGAAGTCCATGCCCGAGAATCCGAAGGCCGAGTCGCCCTCCACCGCCACGACGCTCTTGCCGGTGGCCACGGCGGCGCCGATGGCCGAGCCCATGCCCATGCCCATGATGGCCCACGTGGCGCAGTCTATGCGGTGGCGCGGCAAGGACATGTTGACGGCATCGCGGGTGTCGTCGAGCGTGTTGGCGCCCTCGTTGACCAGTATCACGTCAGGATTGGCCTCGAGTATCGGCTTTATCACGCCCAGAGCGGTCCAGTGGTGCATTGGCATCAGCGACTTGGCATCGTCGATGCGTGCGGCGAACTTGGCCCCCTTGGCCTTGGCCTCGGCCTGCAGCGAGGGTATCCACTGCGGGTCGGTGCTCATCTTGCGCCCCTCGAGGGCGGCGAGGATGGCGTCGAGCGACAGGGCCATGTCGCCGACCACGGGGGCTGCTATGGGCCTGTTCACGTCAATCTCCTGCGGCTCGACGTCGAGCTGTATGAACTTGGTCTCCTGACTCCATTTGCCCTTGCCGAACGACAGCAGCCAGTTCAGGCGGGCGCCTATCATCATCACCACGTCGGCCTGCTGCATTATGGTCGATCGGCACGACAGCGCGCTCAGCGGCCCTGCGTCGGGCATGAGCCCCTTGGCCATAGACATGGGGAAGTATGGTATCTCGTATTTCTCAATCAGGGTCTTTATCCTGTCGTCGACCCGGGCGTATGCCGCGCCCTTGCCCAGCAGTATGGCGGGCCTCTTGGCGGCGGTGAGCATCTCGACGGCTCTGGTCACGGCCTCGGGGTTGGGAGCCACGGGCGAGTAGGGGTCTACAGCGTCATGGAACAGCTTGTCGGCCTCGGCGGCGTCCATGATCTCGCCGAGAGCCGGGGTGGTCATGTCGATGTACACGCCACCGGGACGCCCCGAGACCGCGGCGCGATACGCGCGGCTCACGGCCGCAGGTATGTCGCGGGCGTGCGAGCAGCGGAAGGCGGCCTTGACCACCGGCTTGGCCATGTTGAACTGGTCGAGCTGTTCGTATGTCCCCATGTTCATGTCGACCATCGTCGGGTCCGATGCACCCGAAATCTGTATCATCGGGTAGCAGTTCACGGTGGCGTTGGCCGTGGCCGTGAGTCCGTTCATGAATCCGAGCGACGATACGGTCATCAGCACGCCCGGCTTCTTGGTCAGGTATCCCTCGGTGGCGGCTGCCATGCCGGCCTGCTGCTCGTGGCGGAACCCCACGAACCTTATTCCCTGATTCTGTATCAGATAGGCGGCCTCGGTGATGGGGATTCCCACGAGACCGTAGACGTTCTGTATGCCCGCCTGTTTCAGCGCCCTTGCAAGGATGTCCATGCCGGTCACCTGTTCGGGATAGCGGGGTGCCGGGGCGGGAGTTGTGTTGGTCATAAGCTGATAGTCAATTTGTTTGGTTTGAAAAAGAGAGAGGACAATGTCCAATCGGCTCTCTGGGTGCAGAGACAACTGGATTATTGTCCCCTCTCGTTTTTCAGTCAGTTGAAAGTTAAATTAAAGGTGAGGTCACATCTCATTTCTTCATGGGAGCCGTGGTGCCGTTGGCCGCGAACGATGCTATCTGCTCGTCGGTATAGCCATATTGCCGCAGCACCTCGTCGGTATTGCCGCCCAGCTCGGGGCAGGGGCCGTAGACGGGCTGATAGTTTGACATGGTGAAGGGGACGCCGACGGTGACGAACTCGCCCACCTTGCCGCCCTGATTGATGCGGACGAGGGTGTTGCCGTCATAGAGGCTCTCGTCGTCCATTATCTCCTTGGTGCTCAGCACGGGGCCCACGGGCACGCCGGCCTTGGACAATATGTCGGTCACCTCGTATTTGGTCTTGCCGATGGTGAACGTCTCGATGCGCTCGTATATCTGCTGCTTGTGTTTGTCGCGGGCGTCGGCCGTGTTGAAGTCGGGATTGGTTATCCAGTCCTCGAACCCGAGGGCATGGCATGCCGCCTCGAAGTCCTTGGCATCGCGCTGCAATATCACGTAGACGTATGCGTTGGGATCGGTCTCCCAACCCTTGCACTTGTATGTCCAGCCCAGCACGCCCGAGCCCTCCTGATTGCCGCTGCGGGGCACGAAGTCGCCGAACTTGCCGTCGGGATACTGCGGGAACTGTGTCAGATAGCCCAGCTTGTCCAGCGTGAGCTGGTCGCGGGTCTTGATGCGGCACAGGTTGAGGCAGGCGTTGTGCATCGACTGATATACATAGCACCCCTCGCCGGTCTTCTCGCGCTGCACGAGGGCGGCCAGAATGCCTATGGCCATGTGCATGCCGGTGTTCGAGTCGCCCAGAGCAGCGCCCGACTGCGTGGGCACGTCATGCTCGCCGGTCCACCAGCCTGTGGTCGAGGCTGCGCCGGCCGTGACCTGTGCCACGGGCTCGTATGCCTTGAGGTCCTTGTATTTTGACGATACCGGGAAGCCCTTGATGGTGCCGTAGATGCACTTGGGGTTGAGCTTGTGCACCTCTTCCCAGCCGAATCCCAGCTTTTCCATGGCGCCGGGGTGCAGGTTTTCGATGAAGATGTCGGCACTCTGTATCAGCTTGGTCAGGATGGCCTTGCCGTCTGGTGTCTTGGCGTTGAGCGCCAGCGACTTCTTGTCTGAGTTGAGCTGCAGGAAGTAATAGCTGGGACAGTCGGGATCGAACTGTATCTCGCCTCGGGTGGCGTCGCCCACGCCCGGGCGTTCGATTTTGATTACTTCGGCTCCGAGCCACGCCAGCAACTGGGTGCACGAGGGGCCTGACTGGACTTCGGTGAAGTCGATGACCTTGATTCCTTGGAGAGGGGCTGTATTCATAGTGTTAATGTTTGGCGCCCGGTCCATACATGCGGACGGGGCGGTCTAATGTCGTAGATTCTTATTGTGTCTAATATTAAAACATACGTTCTCTCAAAAAGTTTCCGCCGTCGTTGTGGCTGAAAATGTTAAATGGTATTCTCTACTATATGTTATATAACATATTGTTTGTTTTGCTTTTTTCGCGGCAAAAAGCTAATTTCGCAATCAAACCTCACAACCAAGCCCCGGACATGACACTATTGGAGCAATTTCTGGCATATATCGGTCTCGAGCTGGGCTACTCGCCGCTCACGGTGTCGGCCTATCGCAGCGACCTCGACCGCTGGGCCGACGAGATGACCGGC
This sequence comes from Bacteroidales bacterium M8, assembly GCA_001689495.1. Classification (GTDB taxonomy): domain Bacteria; phylum Bacteroidota; class Bacteroidia; order Bacteroidales; family Muribaculaceae; genus Duncaniella. Next base: position 85,967 of record LUJS01000043.1, read on the forward strand.
GGCAACGCCGAAGCGCTCGACCCGATGAGCGTCACGGCCTCCGATCTCAGGGTCTGGCTGGGGGGCGTGGCCCGTCGCGGCGTCTCGCCCCGCACCGTCAGGCGCAAGGTGGCCGCCCTGAGGGCTTTCTTCAAATTCCTGATGCGCCACCACGGACTGGGCTCCAACCCGGCGGCGCTGCTCACCCTGCCCAAGACACCCAAGAACATACCCGTCTATGTCAGACAGGCCGAGACCGAGAGCATACTCGACGCACCCGTGCCCGAGGACGACTTCGTGTCGGTGCGCGACCGCCTGATAATAGACATTTTCTATACCACCGGACTGCGCTGCAGCGAGCTGATGACGCTGCGCGACGCCGACGTGGACACCGCACGCGGTGAACTAAAAGTGCTCGGCAAGCGTAATAAGGAAAGAGTGGTGCCATTCGGTCAGGAACTCGCCCGGTCTATCGACGCATACCGCACTCTGCGCGACTCGTCGCCCCTCACGGCAGTGCATCCCTCAGACATCACGGCCCCCCTGCTGGTGCGCAGCGACGGTCGACCCCTCTACCGCAAGCTGGTCTACAACATAGTCCACGCGCGGCTCACCGAGGGCGGAGCCCACGCCAAACGCCTCAGTCCGCACGTAATGCGCCACTCGTGCGCCACCGACATGCTCAACGCCGGCGCCCCAATGGCCTCGGTGCAGCAGATGCTCGGACACGCATCGCTCGTCTCAACACAGGTCTACACTCACGTGACTTACAAGGACCTTAAAAATAACTATCAACTCGCACACCCCCGTGCACAAAAGAAAGGAGGACAATATGGACATTAACATCAAGGCAATCCATTTTGACATCACCGACAAACTCACAGCATTCGTCGAGAAGAAGGTCGACCGCATCATCCGTCGTTTCCCCAACGTCATCTCTGTCGACGTTTCGCTCAGACTCATAAAGCCCGAGACCGCAATGAACAAGAACGCCATCATTGTCATGGCCGTTCCCGACCGCGAGGAGATCGTCGGCGACAAGACCGCCGACACCTTCGAGGAGGCCGTTGACCTCAGCCTCGAGGCCATCGAGAAACAGCTCGAGAAAATCAAAGGCAAGAACATGCCGAGATAACCTGTCTCGATCCAGCCGACAAAAAACGACGCCGTCCGGGCAATGCCCGGACGGCGCATTTCTTTTGGGTTATAGGGTTATTTTTTGGGGGTTATAGGGTTATGAGGTTATAGGGTTATTTTTGGGGGTTATGAGGTTATGGTTTTGTCTTAAGAAACAGAAGGTTGGAGATTATTTTAGGTAAAGATAAAATTTAACCTTTTAACCTCATAACCAAAAAAATAACCCCATAACCTTATAACCCTATAACACTCAGTTTACCTTCACGTTCTTGACACCCTGACCTTCGGTGATCTTTTGGCCTTCGGTGTCGATGGTGACGTTCTTGAGGGTCAGGCCGTCGACATAGTTGAGGGTGATGCCCTTCTCGGCGCGGAAGCGCGAGTCGGTTATCACGACATTCTGCATGGGCATCTCGGGCAGGCCATTGAACAGGGCTGCCTGCTTGGCCCAGCGGCAGGTGACGTCGTTGATATAGATGTTGCGGAACGAGGGGGTCTCCTCGGTCACGGGAGGCACGGGCGCGCCCGGCTTGATGCCGTAATAGAGGTCGAATATCAGAGCGTCGCCGGCGATGTCGGTCATCTTGATGTTGTCGACATAGATGTTCTCGACCACGCCGCCGCGGCCGCGGGTCGACTTGAAGCGCAGGCCGACGTCGGTGCCGATGAACACGCAGTTGCGCACCACGATGTCCTTGCAGCCGCCCGACATCTCCGAGCCGATGACGAAGCCGCCGTGGCCGTGATATACGGTGCAGCCCTCGATGAGGACGTTCTTGCAGGGGATTCCGCGCTCGCGGCCATCCTTGTCCTTGCCCGACTTGATGCACATGGCGTCGTCGCCCACGTCAAAGCGGCTGTCGAGCAGCAGCACGTTGGTGCATGACTCGATGTCGATGCCGTCGCCGTTCTGGGCATACCACGGGTTGCGCACGTTGACATTGTCCACGATAAGGTTCTCGCACAGCAGGGGATGGATGTTCCAAGCGGGCGAGTTCTCGAACGTGGCGTCCTTGAGCATCACGTTCTTGCAGCCGATGAACGACAGCAGCACGGGGCGCAGGAAGTCGTGGGCATAGTCCACCTTGGCCTGATCGCCGGTGTGGACGGCTGCCTGTAGCTCCTTGTTCTCATAGACCTCGCGGATGCGCTCGTTGGCAAACCACACGTCGCCCTTGGCGTTGACGCAGCCGGTGCGGGTCAGCTCCTTCCACTGGTTGTCGGTCATCTTGCCGCGCTTGACGGGACGCCACTTCTGGCCGTTGCCGTTGAACGTGCCGTTGCCGGTGATGGCTATGTCGTGCTTGCCGCGGGCGGTCAGGGGCGACTTGCAGCGCCATGTCTTGATGCCCTCCCAGTCTGAGTCGAGCGCGGGATAGTCGGTCAGATTCTCGCTGAACAGCACAAGCGCGCCGCGCTCTACGTGCAGCTCGACATTGCTCTCGAACTCGATGGGGCCGGTATACCAGATGCCCTCGGGCACGATGAGGCGGCCGCCCCCCTTCCGGGCCAGATGGGCCATGGCCTTGGCAAACGCCTCGGTGTTGAGCGTCACGCCGTCATTGACGCCGCCAAAGTCGGTCAGCTTGACCTCGTGTGCGGGGATGGTCGGTGCGGTCACCGCCGGCATCTCGATGGGCAGATTCTTGTAATAACCGGCATAACCGGCATCTGCCGCCACGGCGGCAAAGGGATTGAAGGCCGCGGCCACGCCCGCCACGCAGGCGAGCAGAGTTTTTGTGTACATGCTGTATTGATTTGGTTAAATGATATTTGCTTTTCAGTTGAATGTCTGGCATCCCTTGGCGCCATAGGGGTTGACGGCCCTGACCTTGAACGATGTCCTGACGTCGGTCACGGGCAGCGACGTGTCGGTCACGGCGGCTATGATGCGGTCGCCGTCATAGACGATGTATCCCGCGGCGCCGTCGACGGGCTGCCACGACAGCGTGCCGTCCTCATACTTCAGCCCCTTGGGCGCGGGCAGCTTCTGCATCATCGCCGCGGGGTCCCATCCCTCGGCGGGACGGATTATGTTCTCGTATGTATATCGCGCGGCCTCGGCGTCGGTCACCGATGCGGGTGCCGTGCCCTCTGATGTCTCGCCGGTCTTGCGGTTGCGGGTCGTATAGTGTGTCTTGCGGGCCGACATGTCGTCGGGGTTTCCCACGCGGTCGCGCGTGTTGTGGTCGGCCATCATGGCCGGTATGGCACCCATGTCGCTCCATCCCTCGGGGGCGAGGGGTATGAGCAGCGTCGTGTTGAGCCACAGCACCTTGGGAGCGCCATGCCACGGGCGTCCCAGCTTCAGGCGACCGTCGGCCGACTCGGCGTTGCCGTCGACCGTGCAGCCGTCAAGCACATAGCCCCACTTGACGTCGGGGCCGTGGTTGGGGGCCACTATCACCGAGCCGCCGCGCACGTTGTAGAACACCGAGTTCTGCACCAGCGCGTCGCCGCCGCCATACATGTAGTCGACGGCGCCCTCTATGCGGCAGTCGCGGGCATAGTTGCGGCCGGTGTCGCTGCTGACGGTGCGCCATGTGTCCTGAAAGCCGCGCAGCACGCAGCCGTTCAGCGCCACGCGGTCGGCGTTGCTGTGCATGGCCAGAGCCTGCGGGCCGCTGGTCGACTCGGTGCCCCAGTCGTTGGTGAAGGTGATGTCCTCGGCATAGAATCCGGGAGCCTTGACCATCACCACGGCGGGACCCTTGCCGTGATTGGGCGAGTCGGGATTGTTGACCGAGCTCTCCCAGAATATCGTCTTGTCAAAACGGCTCCCCTCCTGTGCCTTGCCGCCCTGATTGATGCGGTGGTGTATCACGGTGGCGTTGCGGTCCTGACCTATCAGGTGTATGTTGGGCTTGGTCTCGGGTATCTCTATCAGCTCGTCATAGTCGCCGTTCTTGACAAGTATCTTCCACGGATGGGCGCTCTGCTCGGGCGCGGCGGCGATGGCCTCGCTCACGGTGCGATAGTCGCCCGTGCCGTCCGCGGCCACGACAGAGTCGTATGGTCCGGCGGCCGACATGACAAGGGCCGAGAATGAAAACAGCGGGAGTATGAATTTCTTCATGGTTCTTTAGATTGTAGGGTTGGTTAGACAGACTTTGTCTGCAAAGATAGCTATTTATGGCCTAAGGCGAAAATCTTTGACCCGAAATTGTATGAATGTTAAAATTTGGGTGGGTAAAAATACAATAATTTACATAATTTTACACTCTGTTTTAAGTGTGAAATTATGTTTTGGTTTTTTAGATTTATTTTACATTAGGCTTTAATCTGTTGTAAAACATATTTTTACGCCACCTCCGGGCCCGAATCGCGACGCTATATATAGGTGTTGACGGCGCCCGGTTTGGCTAATTGGCTAAAAATGACTAATTTTGAGACAGATAAATTTCAAATCTAAATAAAAGTTAACAAAACGATGGAACAGACTCTTGTCATATTCAAGCCCTCGGCAGTCAACAGAGCTCTCTGCGGACGGATTCTCAGCCGTTTCGAGGAGAAGGGACTGGTGATAGCCGGAATGAAGATGATGACCCTCTCCGAAGATCTGTTGCGCGAGCATTACTCTCACCTCGTCAATCTTCCCTTCTTCCCCACTCTCGTCCGCTCTATGATGGCCTCGCCCGTCATCGTCATGGTGCTCCGTGGCGTCGACGCCATCAACGTCGTCCGCCTCATGACCGGTGCCACCAATGGCCGTCAGGCAGCCCCCGGCACCATACGCGGCGACTATGCAATGTCCAATCAGGAAAACATCGTCCACGCCTCATCGTCTCCCGAGGATGCCGAGGCCGAGATAAAGAGGTTTTTCTCCCCGTCTGAGATTTTTGACTACTCTCCCGCCACGGCAGCTTTTGTCAACGGCCCTCTCGAAAAGTAAACCAAATCACTCACCTCTCCCGCCGAAGATCATCAACCGAATCAAGCATCACTCCTCTTGCCGAAAAATTAATACCAGTAATGTTTAATCAATTCAGAATACTTCTCGCAGCATCACTCATAACCATTGCCGGCGTCTCGGCTCAGGCCCAGCGTCGTCTTCCCGCCGAGCACTCTCAGCAGCACAACTCTCTCATCGCCAACCAGAGCCCTTCGATCAACCCCTTCAAGATCGAGAACAACTCGATGCTCTTCAACGACATCAAGGAGCGCGAGGAACTCTCGCTCGACGGCGAGGTCTTTTCGCTCAACTGGGAGTCGCAGAGCGTCAATCCCTACGGTAACATAGAGATTCCCGAGCGCCACGACATCGACGTGAGCGACTATGTGAGCCCCGTGCCCGGACACGTCACCTCAAACTACGGCTATCGTCCCCGTTTCCGTCGCAACCACTATGGCATTGACCTAAAGCTCCAGATTGGCGACACCGTCCGCGCCGCATTCCCCGGCAAGGTCCGCCTCACCAAATACGAGGGCCGCGGCTATGGCTATTATGTAGTAGTACGTCACCCCAACGGCATGGAGACAGTCTATGGCCACCTCAGCCGCTTCCTCGTCAAGCCCAACCAGACCGTCAAGGCCGGCGAGGCAATAGCTCTGGGCGGCAACACAGGTCGCTCGACAGGCCCGCACCTCCACTTCGAGACCCGCTATCTGGGCATACCCATCAATCCCGCAGCCATCATCGACTTCGAGAACGGTGTTCCCCACAAGGATACATTCGCCTTTGACAAGCGCACCAATGCCAAGCCCCAGCGCTACGCGCCCAAAAAGGCATCGAAGAGAAAGACATACGCATCCAAGCGCAAGAAATCGCGCCGCAGATAAATCGCCTCACAACACATCTCCTCTCTCAGGCACCAACGCCCGCACCGGTCATGTACGCGATGCGGGCGTTGGTGCATATTATATATATGTATATATTAATATAGGTGTCCCCCGGCGGACGCGGCACCTGGCGGCCTGATGGGGGCCGACGGGGCTGCTGTTAACACAGCTATGCATTTCGTAACATAATTGTAGACTGTAACAAAGTTGCAACAATTTTGATACATAGCTAAAATGCAGAAAATCAGTAACTAACAAAATATTTACAAAAAATCTTTGTGTAAATGAAAAATATTTTTCACTTAAATTTCACTACTCGTCGCCAATGTCGTAACTTTGAAGTGTTCAAAGGAACAAAGCAAGGATCACCTCAAACGACAGTCAGTGCTGACCACCTACTCTCAACTCCCTTGAGCCTCTCAAATCAAACACAAACTAACTGCAAAAGACATACTATTATGGCAACAAAAGAATTTCAGACCAAGCTTATGAGCCTTCAGGCAAACCTTCTGAATTTTGCCTACATGCTCACTTCAAACAGGGACAACGCTTATGACCTGCTTCAGGACACTACGCTCAAGGCCCTCGACAACGAGAGCAAGTATGTCGACAACACCAACTTCAAGGGTTGGGTCTTCACCATCATGCGCAACATCTTCATCAACAACTACCGCCGTGTATCGCGCAGCGCCACGGTTGTCGATCAGACCGAAGACCTCTACCACCTGAATCTCTCGCAGGACTCGGGCCTCGAGACTCCCGAAGGCTCTTTCGGAGCATCGGAGATCACCGACGCCATCAACTCGTTCTCTGACGACTATCGCATCCCCTTTTCGATGCACGTCGCAGGCTACAAGTACAACGAGATCGCCGAGAAGATGAACCTCCCCCTCGGCACCGTCAAGAGCCGCATCTTCTTCGCCCGCAAGAAACTTCAGGAGCGTTTTGCAGACTATCGCTAAAGACAGCATACTCATTCTTCTCCTCTTCCTCACCCCACACCGCGACTAAAGTCCCGGACAAATGCGATTCGAAACAGAGACTATTATTCATGCAACCGTCTCGACATATTCTTTCCGATAAATAAGATACAAGGCAGCCCCGGCCATCATGCAATTCTTTCCAACCCCGGCCGGGTGCCGCAAAAAGTAAAGATCGTTTCAACTCCTATCAGAGGGAGCAACACAAGTTTCCGTGACGGAACAGTTTCATTAAGGTAAAAAAGATTGTTTCAAGGCTTTTACTTTCATGTTTAGGTATTGATTTTTAAATGGTATTAAATTTTGGTTTAGATCAGTCGGCCCCGATACGAGAGTACCGGGGCCGACTGGTTTACATCAATGCTTAATGCATAGTTCATAATGCATAATGCACGTTGCTTAATGCTTAATGCATAATTCATAATGCATAATGGGTTTCTTGGTACGATGCAAAAAACGGGCGCATGGTAATAAACCTGTGTTTAG
>LUJS01000044.1 GCA_001689495.1 Bacteroidales bacterium M8
CCGAGCCAGCGCTGGAAGTGGTAGTGCCATGGGGTTGATATGCGTGCGAGCGGTTTCATGGCGGCAAAGGTAGGGGAAAAATGGGGGAGATGGGTGCGATAATGCCGAGAAGGGGGGGGCACCTGACGGTGCCTGCACAGCCCAAAATGGGCACCTAAAGGTGCCGGGCAATGGACGAAAGGGAGGCGGAGAGCCGGGAGCGCTGCTCCCTGAACGGGAACAGGGAAAGGTGAAGGGGGGTAATGGACGAAAGGGAGGCGGAGGGACGGGAGCGTTGCTCCCTGAACTTGAAAAGGGAAAGGTGAAGGCGAGGGGCAAGGAATGAACAAACGAATCCCCCCGCGGTCATGATGGCTGTGGGGGGGATTCGTTTTGTTTTTTGGGGCGCCTTCAGGTGCCGTTATTTGAGGAAGTAGGTGACCTTGATGTCTAATGTGCGGTTGCGGGCCGAGAGGTCGGTGAGCAGGCGGGTCTTGAGCGCATAGGTCATGCCCCATGTATATGAGGCCGAGATCTGCCAGCGGCGCCAGAGTTCGAAACCGCCGCCTACGATCAGCGACACGTCGCCGCCCGAATACTTGAGGGCGTCACACTTGGAGTGGCCGGCCTGAATGGTGAACATGGGGCCGCCGAACACGAAAGGCGCCACGAAATCCTCCAGTCCCTGCATGCGGGTCCACTTGAACTTGAGGTTGAAGGGTATGTCTATCGAGTGTATCCAGATGTTCTCGTTGCCATAGCCAAGCGAGCTCCATATCAGTTTCTGCCCCAGATTGAGCTTGGTGGAGCGCTGCTCGTAATACAGGCCCATGTCGAGACCGAAGCCGATGCCCGGGAACATCATTTCGGCCTTGATACCTGCCGAGCCTCCGATGCCCGACTTGACGTCGAAGAGGTCCTGTTTGAAATTCATGTCGTTGAGTGTCATGCCCACCGACGGGCCCCAGCGGAACTGGGCGGCGGCGGGAACTGAGGCCATGACGGCACAGAATGCTATGATGAGCGTGGTGACGAATTGTTTCATTGTTGGGTCTATATCGGTTTTCAATCGGCAAAATTACGATTTTTTCTTAACTTATGACCTCTTTTTGGGGATTTTCAGTTAACTTTGCATATATTTATCACCAATCCATCACATTATGAAACGATATATACTCGCACTTTCGGCCCTCGCCGCCCTCACGGCGGTCGCCGAAGAGAAAAAAGACTCGGTCGAGGGATTCAAGTTCACCGACACCAAGGTGGTGCCCGGAACACCTGTCAAGGACCAGAACAAATCGGGCACATGCTGGAGTTTCTCGGGCATCGGATTCATTGAGAACGAGATTCTGCGCAACACGGGCAAGGAGCTTGACCTGAGCGAGATGTGGGTGGTGCGCCACTGCTATTCGGACAAGGCCGACCGATTCGTGCGCATGGACGGCAAGACCAACTTCGCCGCCGGCGGCTCGGTACTCGACGTGGCCTACGTCATCGACAACTATGGCATAGTGCCCGAAGAGGCATACAAGGGCCTCGAGTATGGCGAGGAGAAACACGACCACTATGAGCTTGACCCCGTCCTCGCAGGCATCGTCACCGCCGTCAACGACAAGAAAGGCAAGAAGTCGACCGCATGGAAGGGTGCCGTGGACGCAACCCTCGACTCATATCTCGGCAAGAGGCCCGAGACATTCACCGTCGACGGCAAGACATACACCCCGCAGAGCTATGCCGCGTCGCTCGGCATCAACACAGCCGACTACATCCCCGTCACCTCGTACACGCATCACCCCTTCTACACGCAGTTCCCCCTCGAGGTGGCCGACAACTGGCTCTGGCTGCCTTATCACAACGTGCCGATGGACGAGATGAAGGCCATCGTCGACAACGCCCTCGACAACGGATACTCGGTGGCTTGGGCCGCCGACGTGAGCGAGCCCGGATTCAAGTGGAAGGAGGGCTTTGCCGTAATGCCCAAGAAGAAGACTGCCGCCGACCTCGAGGGCACCGAGCTGGCCCGCTGGGTCAAGCTCTCGGACAAGGAGCGCGAGGACGAGCAGAACGACATCACCGGTCCCGTCGACGAGATAGAGGTGACACAGGAACTGCGTCAGGAGATGTTCGACAACCACGAGACGACCGACGACCACGGCATGGTCATCGTGGGCAAGGCCAAGGACCAGAACGGCAAGAATTATTATAAGGTCAAGAACTCTTGGGACACCAATCAGGTCTACGACGGATATTTCTATGTCTCCGAGCCTTATTTCCTCGCCAAGACCCTCGACATCTATGTCAATCGCGCGGCCATCCCCGCCGACATCGCCAAAAAGATGAAACTTTGAGCAGGCTGCATCTGTTCAACCCCGAAAACGACCTTGCGCTGGCGCAGGGATTGCCACGTTACACACCCCCGTCCCATGCGGCCGCGCTGCACAGGGCGGGGGCGCTTATGCCCGCATGGTGGGCCGGCGAGGACGACCGCATCGTCGCACCGCCCGAGATGGAGGCAGACCTCGCGCATGTCCGTGACAGGTTCGGGCTGCACGGGCGCATCCACACCGCCGCCGACGGTGCGCTGACCCCCGACCCGTGGGGGTGGAGCGCCGATGCCGTCAGGCAGTTCCGCGCCGTGGGGGTGGACGGGGCGTCACTGCCCTCGGACAGCCGCATATCCGAGCTGAGATACCTGAGTCACCGCCGCACCGCCGCCGAGATACTCCGCCTGATGGGGCGCGAGGATCTGGCCGCAGTCGAGACATCTGACCCCGACGAGGTGCTGGCCCTCGAGGCCGCCCATACCGGATGCTACGTCAAGTCGCCGTGGTCGTGCAGCGGACGCGGCGTGTTCTGCGCCTCGGCCCTGAGCCGCGACGTGCTCCGCACCCGCGTCGCTGGACTGATACGCCGTCAGGGCTCGGTCACCGTAGAGCGCGGTGTCCGCGACAAGACACTCGATTTCGCAGCCCTCTATCGCTCGGAGGGGGGCAAGGTCACGTTTGCCGGACTGTCGGTGTTCCGGGCCGAAGAGCGCGGCACATACGGCGGCAACATCGTGGCCTCGCAGGATTGGATCAGGGAGCTGATAGTCAGCCACGTGGACTCCGGCGAGCTCGACCGCGCCATATCGTGCCACGAAAAGATACTCACCCCGCTCGTGGGCTCCCGATATACCGGCTGGCTCGGCATAGACATGATGGCCGGAGCCTCCTCAGGGCTGCACCCCTGCATCGAGCTCAACCTCAGGCGCACCATGGGGGTCGTGGCCATGCATGTGGCCAGTCGGCTCGACCCGTCCCCCTCGCTCATGTCATGGACCCTCGGCACCCCCGACGGCATCACCCTCCTCCCGCCCCGCGAAGGCTTCGCATTGACATTGAAGAGGTTGTAAAACGGGTGTGTTGCAGGTTTTTGAAAATGATTGTTATAATTTTATAAAAAAAGTTGTAACTTTGCCGAAAATAAAATCGAAGTTCTAATTATTTAACCCTAAATCAAACTGTATGAATAAGTTTTATGCGATGGCCGTGACGGCAGCGTGCGCCCTTGGCGTGTCTGCCGCTCCTCTGATCATCCACGAACTGCCGGGCAGCCCCGTGCGTGAGCTCGAGGCAAGTGCGACCAACTTCAAACAGGCACTTGGCCCCGTGATGCTGAAGGCCCCCGGCCAAGCCGCATCCGAAAACGCCCCCGAGACACTTGTCGGCAAGACATACGTCTCTCTCTACAACGACGGCAACTGGGCCTGCAACAATTATTTCACTGTAACCGAGGGTGCCGACGGAGGTCTGGTATTCGAAGGCCTTGCCGAAGGCTATGACGTGAAAGGAACCTATGACGCCGCCACGGGCACCGTGACCATACCCACCGAGGTTGTCATCGGCACACACTCGACCTATGGCGACATCACCCTCTGGGCACTCGACCTTGCCACACAGAAATACTCAAACAACGACATTGTCGGAACAGTCGAGGGCAACACCATCACCTTCAACTATGGCATCTATGGCGCCGTCACCGCCGGCGGTCTCGTCGTCATGGGCGACCTCACCGCACAGGAGCCCAACGCCACTGCAACATTCGCACAGAACACGAACACCTTCGAGCTGCCCCTGCTTGTCAACAAGACCGGCGACAACTCCATCGAGGTGGCAGGTCTGAGCGGCATCCTTTATGGCGGCTATTGCCCCGTGCCCTTCACCCTCAATGCCACAAGCCAGACTGCATTCATGCCCGTGGGCACGCCCGTGGACAAGCAGTATAAACAAACCGGCACCGTCACTTGGATTCTCGGCGGCGTCGATCCCGTCATGGGCTATCTCGACGACCTCACGCTCAATGTAGTCACCTCCGAGACCACATCGCTGCTTTCGGTTGACAATGTTTTCTATGGCTATCCCAACGGTCAGAGCTACAACGGATACACATTCACCAACTTCAACATCAGCGTAGACTTCAATGTCTTCACGGGCGAGGTGAACGGCGGCGGTGACGAGGAGACCGACACCCCCACCATCAACGGCCTTACCTATCTGATAGACCGCGAGGCCAAGACCGCCACCGTGACCGGCTGTCTGGCAACCCTGATCAATGCCGAGATTCCCGCCACGTTCACATACGGCGACAACGAGTATACCGTCGTGGCCGTGGGCAAGGAGGCATTCATGGCCAACAACTCGGTCAAGACCCTGAGCATCCCTGCCACCGTGACCTCTTTCGGTCAGGACGCCTGCCGCAACATGAAGAGCCTCAAGACTCTCACGGTGTCTGACATGGCCGCTTGGTGTGCCACCGACTTCGCCAACGGCAACGCCAACCCCCTCTACAACCTGTTCAGCTCGACTCGCGAGTCAAACTGGGGCACCGTCATCTTCGGCGAAATCTCCAACCCCACCACCCTCGAGATTCCCGAAGGCGTGACCAAGATAGGCCGTGCATTCTACGGCTACAAGCTGCTCGAGGCAGTAACGCTCCCCTCGACCCTCACCGAGCTCGGCGACCAGACATTCGCCAACTGCGCAAGACTCACCGAGGCAGTCATTCCCGAGGGCGTGACCACCATGGGCTCGTCGTTCTGGAGCTGCTCGGCACTCAAGAGCGTCACTCTCCCCTCGACACTCAAGACTCTCGGCAACAGCACGTTCTATGGCTGCAAGGCACTTGAGAGCATCGAGCTCCCCGAGGGTCTCGAGAGCATGGGCATGATGGTATTCTCGAGCTGTAACAACATAGCCAAGCTGACCTGCCCCGCCGCAGTGCCCCCGACCGCAGGCATGATGACGTTCGACGACATCGACGCCACCATCCCCGTCTATGTCCCCGAGGCATCAATCAACGCATACAAGGAGGCTGCCGAGTGGAGCCACTTCACCAACTATCTGGCATACACCGAGCCCCAGTCACCCTTTGGCGACGGCGTGCTTGACGCGCCTGTGTCCACATGGCCTACCAACGGTTCGGCCATGCTGCCTCTGGACGGCTCCGTCAAGCTGACCTATGGCGTGGATGTCGAAGTCTTCGGCAAAGCTACGCTGAACGACGCCAAGATCGCCCTCAAGGTCGAGAACAATGTCGTGAGCATCGACTACAAGGGGCTGACACCCTCGACCGAATACACCCTGACCATCCCCGCCAAGGGTATCGGCAACGCCGAGGCATCGAACGCCGAGGCGCTGGTCTACACCTTCACCACAGCTCCCGCCGACGTGCTGTTCTACTCGGACTTCAGGGACTATCCCTATGACTATTCGGTGACCTATCGCGACATCAAGGAAAACAAGGACATCCTCGCCAAGGGTTCGACCAACAAGACAGTCGAGGTCGGCGGCATGACATTCTTCAGCGGCAGCAAGGGTCGCGTCGTCGCCATGCAGGCCGACCTGAACTCTTCAGACCCCGAGGCCGACTACGGTCCCTATCAGCCCGAACATGCCGGTGCTTCGGCACGCGCCGTACAGCTGATCGACGGCGGCAACGGTCTCTATGTCGAGACTCCCGAGGTCGAGGGCCCCTGCGAGCTCACCTTCTATATCGGCAACACAGGCACCACCGAGGGCACGCTCATCCTGACCGACGAGCGCGGCGACAAGGAGAAGGCACTGGCCGAGTTCAAGGTCGAGGGCGCCAAGAGAATGTTCAAGTACACATACTCCTATCCCTACAAGGGCGCAGTCAAGTTCCGTCTCTACAACCAGAAGGCCAAGGTCAATGTCAACGACATCCTCATCGTCAAGGGTGAGGGTCCCGGCATCGACCGTCCCGCCGAGGATCCCGACACCGAGGCACCCGTGATGACATCGGCATGGCCCGCCGCCGGAGCATACGTACCTGTCGAGGGCAAGGTCTACGTTACATTCGACGAGCCTGTCATCGCATCGGGCAAGGCCCTGCTTAACGGTGCCGAGCTCGACATCACCGTCGAGGGCTCGAAACTGAGCGTGGCATACGCAGGTCTCGAGAACGGCAAGGAGTACACCATGGAGATTCCCGCCGTGAGCGACGAGGCCGGCAACAAGACAGAGCCCATCAGCGTGGCCATCAACACCATCGCCGACAACGTGCTCTATTACACCGACTTCGCCAACTATCCCTACGACTACTTCACCGCCTACAACCACATCCCCAACGAGGGTGGCGACAACGAGGACATCATCGCCAAGAACTCGACCGACGTCACCGTGACCAAGGCCGGCATCACCTATCACAGCGGCACCAACGGCCGCGTGGTGGCCATGGGCAAGCCCAACCTCTTTGAGGACGCCGGCAAGGAGCATGCAGGCGCATCGGCACGCTGCATCCAGATCAGCGGCGGTGAGAACGCGCTCTATGCCGAGCTGCCCGCCGCCGAGGGTCCCTGCGAGCTGACACTCTATGTGGGCAACGGTCCCGCCGCAGCCGCATCCATCGTCGTGACCGACGAGAAGGGCGACACCGAGAATCCTCTGGCAACATTCGCCCTCCCCGCCGAGAAGAAGATGTATCGCTTTGACTACAAGCACGTAGCCGAGGGCCCCGTGACACTGCGCATCTACAACATGGGCGCACAGTTCAACCTGCACGACATCCTCCTCGTCAAGGCCGAGAACAGCGCGATCGACGTGATCGAGGTCGCTGACGACGCCGAGGCCGTATATTACAACCTGCAGGGTGTCCGCGTCGAGAATCCCGCCGCCGGACTCTATATCCGCGTACGCGGCCAGAAAGTAGACAAGGTCATCGTGAAGTAATTCACCACCGACCCGCATAAACATACCGCCCTCCCTGCACATCCGAGCAGGGAGGGCGGTTTTTCTTGTCCAAGGCTGTCGCGGGGTCAGTAACCCGAATCTCTCAGGAACTGTCCGGCGTTGAGGTCTCGGGCGCTAAGCACCGAGTCGACCGTGGCGTCGGGGTGGGATGACAGCCACGCGGCCACGATGTGAGAGCCTATGTAGCGTCCGGCAGCCCCGGGAGCGTCGGCAGAGATTATGGCAGTGGCGGGGGCCGTGGCGATGGCCGACCTTATCACCGCCGGGTCCGTGGTATAGACCAGATTGCGGTCGAGCAGGGTGTTCCACATCGCCGTCTCGTGGTCGCGCAGCCAGTTCGATTCCTCCCTGTCATAGCCCAGCACGTCGGCCTCGCTCGCTTCTGCTGCCTTCATGGCGGCCTGCGTCACCGCCCCCTCGTATATCATGCGGTCGAGCAGGGTGGGGTAGGCCGTCTGCGGTGCGAACGGCCTGCGGGCGCGAATGACCGCCTCGGCCACGTCTGCCGGAATGCGCGAGCGCACCTTGCGGCGGCGCACGAAGTCGGGAAAATATCCATAGGGCTCATAGCCGGTGCCCAGATAGTGGTTGAGGCCGATGAAGAGCATCGAGTCGGCCGTGATGACCGACTGGTTGAAAGGGGAGATGACGGCATAGACCTCGGGGCGGGTGAATCCCGACAGCATCCTTTCGAGCCGACCGAAGACCGCGCCGAGGGCGGCCTCCTCAGGGCTGATGTCGGCAAACGCAGAGTCCACGGCCTGAACGTGCGCGGCAATAGAGGGCATGGAGGCATAGAGGGCCACGGCCGAGTCGGTGGGCTCGCCATAGCCCGAGATGAGGAAGAGCGTCCTCGTGGCGTCGAGTTCGGCGGGGGTCGAGGGGAGCCGTCCCGAGCCGAGCGTGTCGTCGAGACGGGATATGGCGACAGGTGTCTGTCTGTCCGCGCAGCCGGCAATCATCAAGGCCGCTACGGGGGGCAATATGCGGGCAAAGAGGTTTTTCATCACCCAAAAGTAGGGAATTTTCGGCAAAAGGTCATAAAAAATCGGCCTGAATAGGGCTTTTTGGCTTGTTTTTGCTAATTTTGCACAGAATTATCTTCCGTTCACGGTGCCATGCATAAGATATTGTCTTGTATCATCATATTGCTGTCGGTGTTCGTGTCGGTCCCTGTGGCCGGTGCGAAAGATTTTGTCGTAGTGCTCGATCCGGGCCACGGAGGCCGCGACGCGGGTGCTCTCGGCCTGAGGACCAACGAGAAAACCATCAACCTCAAGGTGGCCAAAAAGCTGAAGGAGCTGATAGAGGACGGCATGAGCGACGCCAAGGTGGAGATGACCCGCGAGGGGGACAGGTTTGTCCAGCTGCAGGGTCGCGCCGACTTTGCCAACTCTCGCCACGCCGACGTGTTCATCTCGATACACGCCAACTCGCTCGACCGCAAGTCGCCCTCATACTCGCGCGTACACGGCGCCGCCGTCTATACGCTGGGTCTTGACAGATCTGACACCAACCTCGCCGTGGCCATGCGCGAGAATGCCGTGATGAAGCTCGAGGACGACTACTCGACCGTCTACGAGGGCTTCGACCCATCGTCGACCGAGAGCTACATAGCCTTCGAGATGATGCAGCACAAGAACATGGACCAGAGCATAGCGCTGGCCGAGGCCGTGCAGAACCAGCTGGTGCGCACGGCGGGACGCAAGAACAATGGCGTGCGTCAGGCCCCGTTCTGGGTGCTGGTGCGCACGAGCATGCCCGCCATCCTCGTCGAACTCGATTTCATCTCGAACCCGCAGATGGAGAAGTACATGGCCTCCGAGTCTGGCTCGTCGGCACTGGCCAAGGCCATCTACAACGGTCTGGACCGCTATCGCAAGGGCACCGGACGCCCGTCGGAGGGTCGCCGCCACAAGGAAGGCGTCAAGAAGAGCGAGCAGGAGATCACCGCCCCCGCCCCCGAGACAAAGCCGCGGGCCGAACAGGCCCCCCGCGCTGCCAAGGGCGAGATTGTCTACAAGATACAGTTCATGACATCGCCCAAGGTGCTCACCAAGGGACACAAGAACTTCAAGGGGCTCGGCGATGTTGAGTACTATAAGGAGGGCGGAATGGTGAAGTACACCACAGGCTCGTACGGCACGATGGCCGAGGCCAACAAGGCCCTGTCCGGAGTGAAAAAGAAATTCTCTGACGCATTCGTCATCAAGACCCGCGACGGCCGACGTGTCAGATAGTGAAAATGAACAGAAACCATAACAAACGCAAAACGCATACACAAACCTCAGCTGTATGAAAAGTATCACCTCACGTGAGATCAAAATCGGTGCTGCCGTGCTCATAGCACTCGTGGCCCTCTTCTTCGGCATCAACTTCCTCAAGGGAGTCAACATCTTCAAGGCCGCAAACTATTATTATGCGTCATATACCAACGTCACGGGTCTGGCCCAGTCGGCGCCCGTGACCCTCAACGGCTATAAGGTCGGTCTGGTCAGGGAGATCGCATACGAGTATGACAACCCCGGCCACGTGCGCGTAGAGCTGAGCCTCGACCGCAAGCTCACCCTGCCCGAGGGCTCGAAGGCAGTCATCGTCACCGACATGCTGGGCACGTCGACCGTCGAGCTGCGCCCCGGCCATTCGGCCAACATGCTCCCCATCGGCTCGAAGCTCGAGGGTGTCGAGGGTTCCGGCCTGATGGACAAGGTGTCGACCGAGCTCATGCCGACCGTGATGCAGATAGCACCGCACATCGACTCGCTGGTGGTGGCGCTGACCGCCGTTGCCGCCGACCCCGCGCTGGTCAACGCCGTGAAGCGTCTCGACGTCATCATGGCCAACCTCGAGACATCGACCACGCAGCTCAACCGCGCCATGGCCGGTGTGCCCGTGCTGATGACCAACGCCAACACCACAATGACCAACGTGGCCGAGATCTCGAAGGACCTCGGACAGGTGTCAAAGGCTCTGGCAGCCGTGTCTGAGGACCTCAAGTCGATGCCCCTCGACTCGACCATGCGCAACATCAACCACATCACCGCCAACCTCGACAGGGCCACGGCACAGCTCAACTCGACCAACTCGTCGCTGGGACTGCTGCTCAACTCGCCCGACCTGTACAACAACATCAACAATTCGGCGGCACACATCGACTCGATCCTGATAGACCTGAAACGTCAGCCCAAGCGCTACATACCCAGCATCAAGGTGTTCTGACAGAACAGGGTCTGAAAAATAATCATCATTTCGCGTGAGACCGTCCGCACAATCGGCCCGTGCCGGGTGTTGTGTGTATATATGATGTCTCACAAAAACAAATTCTTATTAGATATGAAAACCCTATCAATGATGGGCGTTGCCCTCATAGCGGCAGGCATGCTTGCCACGACATCGTGCAACTCGCTCAAGAAAACATCCACACAGACCCCCGAGAAGATGGAACAGACAGCCAAGCCCGCAGCCGGCACCGCTACCCCCGCCAAGAGTCAGGCCATCGACGCGCTGATAGGCGAGTGGTCGATAACCGAAGTCGCCGGTAAGAACATCGTGGTCAACGGCGAGGACCATCCCAAGATCACGTTCGCACAGGTGGCAGGCCATGACGACATGCTCAGGGTAATCGGATTCAACGGATGCAACTACATCAACGGCGACTGGCAGTTCTCGGGCGACGCCGTGCGTCCCGCCGGCGAGTTCATCTCGTCGCTCAGGGCCTGTCCCGACGCTCCCTACGAGAACGACATCAACGTGGCCATCAACACCGTCACCTCATACAGGCTGGTCAACGCCGAGAACCTCGAGCTGCTTGCAGCCGGCAAGGTGGTGATGAAGCTGCGCAGCCGCAACCTCTCGTTCCTGAACGGAGCGTGGAAGGTCACAGCCATTCAGGGCAATCCCGTGCCCGCCACCGCCGATGTCAAGGTGGTGATTGATGTAGACGAGTGCAAGATTCACGGCAATGCCGGTTGCAACATACTGAACGGCGATGTCGTCGTCAACCTCGACAAGGGTGACGGCATCGAGTTCAAGAACCTCGCCACGACACGCATGATGTGCCCCGACATGGATACCGAGCGTGCCTTCCTGCTGGCTCTCGAGCAGGTCGACACCGCAGTCAGGGGCGCCACGGCATCCGAGGCAGTGATGCGCGACGACAGCGGCAAGGCTGTGATAAACCTGACCCGCCTCTCGCCCGACCAGATAGCAGAAGGTGAATGACAAAAATCCACGAAACATGAAAGAACCAAAAGACTGCCGGAACCTGATGCTCCTCGACCGCGAGGAGTTCGGCCGCCGTCTTGACAAGATACGCGCCGCCATGGCCCTCTCGGGGCCGGGCGGCCTGCTCATATCCGACAACGCCAACAAGTATTACCTGACGGGGCGTGTATATGCCGGATATGCCTACATACCCCTCAAGGGCGAGCCCGTATTCTTCGTGCGCCGTCCCGTCGAGCTCGAGGGTGACGGCGTGGTCTACATACGCAAGCCCGAGGACATGGCGCTGACCATCGGCCTCAACGCGCCCGAGAAACTGGGCATGGAGACCGACACCGTGTCATACTCGATGATAAAGAGACTGGCGGCCATATTCCCCGGCTCGGAGATTGCCGACGCCTCGGCGCTGATGCGCAGGGTGCGCTCGGTCAAGACCGACAGGGAGATAGAGATGTTGCGCCGCTCGGGCACCAAGCATGTCCACGTCTACTCGCGCATACCGCACCTGTATCGTCCTGGCATGTCGGACATAGAGCTGCAGGTCGAGATAGAGCGCCTGAGCCGCCTCGAGGGGTGTCTGGGCCAGTTCCGCATCAGCGGCGACTCGATGGAGCTGTACATGGGCAACATACTTGTCGGCGAGAACGCCGATGCCCCCTCGCCCTATGACTTCGCCATGGGCGGCGCGGGTCTCGATCCCTCGCTGCCGGTCGGCGCCGACGGCACCATCATCACCCCCGGCACGACCGTCATGGTGGACATGAACGGCAACTATGACGGATACATGACCGACATGACCCGCGTGTATGCCCTCGGCGACATAGACCCCCTTGCCGAGAAGGCCCACAGGTGCTCGATCGAGATACACCGCGCGCTGTGCGACATGATGCGCCCCGGCACCGAGGCCAAGGAGATGTGGCACAGGGCCGAGCAGATTGTCGACGAGGCCGGGCTCAAGGCATATTATATGGGCCACCGCCAGCACGCCGGATTCATAGGCCACGGCGTGGGCATAGAGATAAACGAGCTGCCGGTGATTGCCCCGCGCAGCCGCGACCTGATAGAGGAGGGCAACGTCTTGGCCCTCGAACCCAAATTCGTGATTCCTCATGTCGGGGCGGTCGGGATAGAGAACACGTACGTCGTCGGACACGACGGCGTGGAGTGCCTGACCCCCGCGCCCGAAGAGATTGTCAAACTCGATGTCTGAACACCGTCTAAGAACTCTCGGACAGGTCGTGTCGCTGCTCGACCGGCCTGTCTTCCATACCATCGGCGATGCAGCCGATTCTCTCGACCGCCCGTGCTATGCCGTGGGCGGTTGTGTGCGTGACCTGTTTCTCGACCGTCCGTCAAAGGACTTTGACTTCGTCACCGTGGGCAGCGGCATTGATCTGGCCGAGAAAGTGGCGTCGGCCCTCGGACGCGGCACGCACCTGAGCGTGTTCCGCACGTATGGCACGGCACAGGTGAAGCGGGGACGCCTCGAACTCGAATTCGTGGGCGCGCGAAAGGAATCGTATACCAGCGACTCGCGCAATCCACGGGTGGAGAGCGCGACGCTCGACGAGGACCTGTCGCGCCGCGACTTTACGGTTAATGCGCTGGCCATCAAGGTGAACCGCAACGGATTCGGCGAGCTGGTCGACCTGTTCGGCGGTCTTGCCGACATGGAGGCCGGGATACTGCGCACGCCGCTCGACCCGGATGTCACGTTCAGCGATGACCCCCTGCGCATGATGCGCGCCGTGCGGTTTGCCTCGCAGCTGGGATTCGAGGTACACCCCGAGACCCTCGCGGCCATCAGGCGCAACGCCGCGCGCATATCCATCATCACCAAGGAGCGCATCGCCACCGAGCTGATGAAGATCATGGAGTCGCCCCGCCCGTCGGTCGGACTGACACTGCTGCTCGAGACCGGGCTGCTGGCCATCATATTCCCCGAGCTTGCCGCGATGAAGGGTGTCGAGACCGTCAACGGCCGCGGACACAAGGACAACTTCTATCACACCGTCACCGTGGTCGACAACGTGGCCGCCGTGTCGGACAACGTATGGCTGCGCTGGGCGGCGTTGCTGCACGACATAGCCAAGCCCGTCACCAAGCGCTGGGACGAGAAGGCGGGCTGGACATTCCACAACCATAACTTCATCGGTGCCAAGATGGTGCCCCGCATCTTCAGGACCCTGCGCCTGCCGCAGGACCGGAAGATGAACTATGTGGTCAAGCTGGTCGAGCTGCACATGCGCCCGACGGCCCTCGTCGAGGACGAGGTTACCGACTCGGCCGTGCGCAGGCTCATCACCTATGCCGGCGAGGACCTCGAGGACCTGATGACCCTCTGCGAGGCCGACGTGACGTCGCGCAACCGCGAGAAGGTGAAGCGGATACTCGAGAACTTCAAGCTGGTGCGCTCAAAGCTGGCCGACCTCAAGCAGCGCGACGAGATAAGCAGCGTGCGCCCGCCCGTAGACGGCAACGACATCATGGAGGCATTCGGCATCGGCGGCTCAAAGATTGTCGGCGCCATACGCAACGAGATACTCGAGGTGGCCGTGGAGCGATACGTGGACCACGGCACCCCGTTCCCGCGCGAGGAGGCCATAGCCATGATGTATGAGATAGGCAAGCGCCACGGACTCACCCCGGCCAAGCAGATTGTATAGACAGGAGGACTGAAATGTATTATATCACCAAACGATTCGAGCTCGCCGGGTGTCACCGTCTCGAGCTGTCATACGAGAGCAAGTGCTCGAGGATGCACGGACACAACTGGATAGTGACAGTGCACTGCAAGTCGGCCGAGCTCAACGCCGACGGCATGGTGACGGACTTCTCGCACATCAAGGAGTCGATCACCTCGAGGCTCGATCACGGCAACTTCAACGAACTGCTGCCGTTCAACCCCACGGCCGAGAACATAGCGCGCTGGATATGCGAGCAGATACCGACATGCTGGCGCGTGGACGTGCAGGAGAGCGAGGGGAACACCGCAAGCTACGAAAAAGACTGAGAGCATGGCTTATCTGGTCAACGAAATATTCTATTCCCTTCAGGGCGAGGGATATTATACAGGAACGCCGGCAGTGTTCCTGCGCCTGAGCGGGTGCAACCTGCGCTGTCCGTTCTGCGACACCGACCACTCGGCATCCGAGCCGATGGAGATCGACACCCTCGTGGACAGGCTGCTGGGCTATCCCTCGCGCCACCTCGTGATAACCGGCGGCGAGCCCTCGCTGCAGGTGGACCGACTGCTGATAGAGGTGCTGCACGATGCCGGATTCTATGTCCAGATAGAGACCAACGGCACCAACCGCCTGCCCGACAACATAGACTGGGTGACATGCTCGCCCAAGGAGGGGGGCAAGGTGGTGATAGACCGCATCGACGAGCTCAAGGTGGTATATACGGGCGCCGACCCCGAGCCGGTGGCCATGTCGGTCAACGCCCTGCACTATTTCCTGCAGCCGTGCAGCGGGGCCAACATCCCCGAGACAGTCCGTTACATACTGGACCATCCGCACTGGCGGCTTTCGCTACAGACACATAAACTCATCGACATACAATGAAACCGCGATTACTACTGGCCTGCATGCTGCTGCCGGGACTCATGGCAGTGAGCTCGTGCGGCAACAAGGGTGGCGCCTCGGACGACGCCGACCATCTGGTGATACTCCACACCAACGACACAC
Source organism: Bacteroidales bacterium M8 (assembly GCA_001689495.1). Taxonomy (GTDB): domain Bacteria; phylum Bacteroidota; class Bacteroidia; order Bacteroidales; family Muribaculaceae; genus Duncaniella. The sequence continues at coordinate 15,143 of LUJS01000044.1, forward strand.
ACTCGACCATCGAGCCCGACCGCCACGACATGGGCGGCGTGGCCCGCCGCAAGGTGCTGATAGACAGCGTGCGCGGCGTGCATCAGAATGTCATGCTGGTCGATGCCGGCGATGCCGTGCAGGGGTCGCTGTACTACACGCTGTTCGGCGGCGAGGTAGAGCGCAAGCTGATGAACGCCCTCGGCTATGACATACAGATACTGGGCAATCACGAGTTCGACAAGGGCATGGACGAGCTGGCCCGCCAGTGGAAGCAGGTCGACGCCACGCGCCTCAGCACCAACTATGACTTCACGGGCTCGACCCTCGACGGCCTGTTCGTGCCCTCGGTCATCAAGGAGTTCAACGGCCACAAGGTCGGATTCATCGGCATCAACCTCAACCCCGAGGGCATAGTGTCGGGGCCCAACTATGAGGGTGTCAAGTACAAGGACGCCGTCGAGGCCGCCAACGCCGAGGCCGCCCGTCTGAAACAGGAGGGCGCCGAGCGCGTCATCGCCATCAGTCACATAGGCTATGACAACGACAACGACTATAGCGACGTCAAGCTGGCAGAGGCATCCAAGGACATCGACATCATCATCGGCGGACACTCGCACACCACCATAGACCCCGCCAAGGCCGAGCCGGCATGGCGCGTGGCAAATGCCGAGGGTGACTCGGTGGCGGTGTTGCAGACAGGATATGCCGGCGCACGTCTGGGCGAGGTGGACATCGACCTGAATACCGGCAAGGTGAATGCGAGGCTTATACCCGTGGACTCGCGCCTCGACAGCCGCGTGGGCCCCGAGATTCCGGCCATCATAGCACCCTACAAGCACAAGGTGGACTCGGTGCGCGGACTTGTGGTGGGCAACTCGCCCCACGAGTTTGACCGCAAGTCGCCCGAGATGCTCAACCTGCTCAGCGACTTTGTCAAGGAGACCGGCGCCGAGATACTGGGCAAGCCCATTGACCTTGCCATAATGAACAAGGGTGGCATACGCAACTCGCTGGCCAAGGGCCCCGTGACAAAGGGCGAGATCATCGACATAGCTCCGTTTGACAACTCGATAGTCGTGCTCGACATCAAGGGCTCGGACCTGCTCGAGAACATCGGCATCATGGCCGCGCAGGAGGGCAACGGCGTCAGCGGCAATGTCAAGGTGCTCTATGACCCCTCGACCCACGAGGTGAACTCGGCCACCATAGATGGCAAGCCCATAGACCCCGAGCGCCACTACAGACTGGCCACCATAGACTATCTCGCGGCCGGAAACGACTACATGGAGCCCCTGAAGCGCGCCGTGCCGATGGCCAAGAGCAAGAACGTGCTCTATCTGGAACTGATGGACAGATTCCAGAAGGGCAAGATGGACCACCTGACGGCAAATCCCGACAAGACGGCACGAATGACATCTTTCTGACGGCATTATGAACGGATGGCTCACGGTGGGACTGCTTGTGGTCTCGAACATATTCATGACCTTCGCGTGGTACGGACAGCTCAAGCTGCAGCAGATGAAGGTCATCACCTCTGATACTCCTCTCTATATCGTCATACTGATGTCGTGGGGCATAGCCCTGTTCGAATACTGTTTCATGGTGCCTGCCAACAGGTATGGCTTTCTTGACAACGGCGGCGCGTTCAGCCTGCTGCAGCTCAAGGTGATTCAGGAAGTGATCTCGCTGCTGATATTCACGGTCTTCACGATACTCTTCTTCAGGGGCGAGGCCCTGCACTGGAATCATTTCCTCGCCTTCTGCCTGCTGATAATCGCAGTCTATCTGGTGTTCATGGAGAACTGAAAGGATACATAACAAATAATACACGGCGGGCCGCCCGGTTTGGGCGGCCCGCCGTGTATTGTATTGCTTGTGTCAGTGTCAGAACAGGGCCAGTATCAGCGCCTGTGCGGCCACGACTCGGAGGAACATGGTGAGAGGATAGACCGTAGAATATGCGACGGCGGGAGCATCAGAGCCGGTCGAGTTGTTGGCATAGGCGAGGGCAGGGGGATCTGTGCAACCGCCCGAGAGCAGACCCATGATGGTGAGATAGTTGATCTTGTACTTGCCGCGGGCTATGAAGCCGACAACGAGCAGCGGTATCATGGTGATGATGAAGCCCCAGATGACCCACCACATGCCTGTGGTGTTGAACACGGTCTTGGCAAAGCCTGCGCCCGACGATATGCCCACCGAGGCGAGGAAGAGGCAGATGCCCAGCTCGCGCATCAGCAGTGAGGCCGACGACGAGGTGTAGGTGACGAGCTTGAACTTGTATCCGAATCGGCTCAGCAGGATGGCCACGACGAGCGGGCCGCCGGCCAGACCGAGCTTCATGCCGAAGCCTACGTTGATGCTGCCGACGATGATGCCGAAGAGGATTCCGACAAAGATGGTGATGAGGTTGGGCTGGTTGAGACGCTTCATCGAGTTGCCCAGACGCACGGCCAGACGCTCGATGTCGTTGGGGTCGCCTACGACCACGAGGCGGTCGCCGATCTGGAGTCGCAGCGCGGGCGATGCCAGCAGGTCGACGCCTGCACGATTGACGCGGGTGCAGTTGAGCGAGTATGCGGTGTGCAGCCTGAGCGCGCCCAGCGGCGTGCCGTTATACTTGCTCTGGGTCACCACGATGCGGCGCGAGAGCACCTTGCTCTGAACCTCCTCCCAGTCCATCTCGATCTGGTGGCCGATGACCGACGTGAACTTCATGGCGTCGCCGGGGGCGAGGACCACGAATATCTTGTCGCCCACGTGGAGCTCGGTCTTCGAGGTGGGTATCACCACCTTGCCGTCGGCTCCCATGAGTCGGCTCACCACAAAGTCGCAGTCGAGCACCTGATGCAGCTCGAAGAGGCTCTTGCCGTCGATGAGTCTGTTGGTCACCTCATAGCTCACGATGAGGGGCTTCTGCTGGCTACCCTCGATCTCGTCCTCGATGGCCTTGATCTCGTCGTCGGGATTGATCTTGAACACTGCCTTGATGATGAGCATGGTGAGGATGATGCCGACCACGCCGAGGGGATATGCCGCGGCATAGCCCATGGCCATCGTGTTGATGGCCTCGGTGGTCCCGGCCGTCTGCTGTGCTGCGGCCAGACCGGGTGTATTGGTCACGGCACCCGACATGACGCCGACAAGTGCGGTGATTGAGGTGTTGCCGTCGATATAGAAGATGGTCAGCACGATGCCCACGTTGAGCAGGATTATGAGCACCGCCAGAGCGTTGAGCAGCACACCCCCTTTCTTGAACGACGAGAAGAAGCCCGGACCAACCTGTATGCCGATGGCGAAGATGAACAGGATAAGGCCGAACTCGCGGACAAACTTCAGAACCTCGGGGTTGACGATATAACCGAAATGTCCCATGAGGATTCCGACAAACAGAACGAAGGTAACTCCGAGGGATATTCCCCCTATCTTGAGTTTACCTAAAAAAATGCCGGCCGCTATCACGAACGAGTACAGCACCAGAGTGCTGGCCAGTTCAGTGTGGCCGGGGCCGATAAGGTCAATTAACCATTCCATATATTGATATTACAATCTTTTTACTCGGGAATTGTCCGTAGAGAGTGTACCTCGATTTTGAGAGCGCAAAGTTACGAATTTTTTTCCAATATCCCCGATGTTTTTACCATCTATATTTGCCTGTTTTCAAGAGGAAGCGACAGGATGATGCGGTTATCCAAGATGGCCCATTGGATTTGTCACTGTGGCATTTTATGGCCAAAGAACTTTTGTTTAAGTATTTTTAACACTGTTGCAGTAATATTATACCTTTGTTGTGGGGTTTTATATATAAAAAAGGGATTATGAAACGTAAATCACTACTCTTCGACATAGATATATCGACAGGCGTCGAGCCCGGAGTGGGGACACTGCTTGTGGCCGAGCCGTTTCTCAAGGAGTCCTATTTCAACCACGGGGTCGTGGTGCTGATAGACTACGAGCCTCCGGTTTCGGCAATGGGAGTGGTGGTGAACAACCTCACCGAATATACCCTGCAGGAGCTTGTCGAGGGCGTTAAGGTCAAGGATCCGATTCCGGTCTATTGCGGAGGCCCGGTGGGGAGCGACCGTCTGTATTTCATGCACACGCTGGGCGATCTCATCCCCGAGACGCGCCGCATAGGTGACAATCTGTGGCTGGGCGGCGATTTTGACGCCCTTTTCGAGATCATCAACGACGGATATGACATAGACGGCCACATCAGATTCTTCACCGGCTATAGCGGCTGGAGCCCCGGGCAGCTCGAGGAGGAGGTGTCGAAGCGTGTATGGGCCGTGTCGCCCATGGTCTCGGGCCACGACCTGTTGCGCGGCGACGGCGAGAGCACTTGGCACGACTGCGTGCGCCGGCTCGGTCCCGGTTTCCGCGGCTGGCTATATCATCCGCGCAACATCATGGCCAACTGACATCAGACAAGACATATCAAGCCTCCGCCGGAAGTGTGACGGAGGCTTTTTTTGTGGTTAAAAAAGCTTAACACCGCGGCGTATGCTTGGATTTGAGAATGATGTGGCCTAATTTTGTAGTCAGACGAAAAAATTAGTGTTCGACCATGAAAAGACTTATCCTCATCACATTCCTTATGGTCTGTTGTGCCGTCGGCGGCCATGCCTTCGGCTATCGCGTGACGGTGCGTGACATCCCCTCGGAGCTTGTGGGGCAGATGCTGGTGTTCCGTGACAATGGCGAGGGCGTCCTGATGGAGCGGCGTGAAATTGCGGGAGACTCGCTCGTGCTTGCGGGCGAGATAGACCGTGCCGCCTATGCGATGGTCTATGCCGGCGACCGTCATGCATGGTTTGTGCTTGAGCCCGGCGACATCGTCGTGAGCCTTGACGGAAGCCGGCCCGTGGAGGGCGGCGAGCTTAACGTGGGGATGAAGGCCCTTCTCGACACCCTCGAGAGGTGCTCTGACCCCATGCCGATATTGCGCCGTGCCGTCGCGGACAATCCCGACGACGGGATAGGTGAGTTCGCGCTGTTGTCGTATGGCGAGGCGTGCTCGCCTGACGAGTGGGATGAGGCCTGCGCCGTTGTTTCGGACCGGATCAGGGAACTGTATTCCGTGCGCGAGTGCGGGCGGCACAAAGGTGTCCTCCGCAATACATGGACGGGGATGCCGTTTGTCGATTTCGAGGGCCGGGATGCTGAAGGTAACTCCGTGCGTCTGTCGGACTATGCGGGCAAGGGTCGGTATATCCTCGTTGATTTCTGGGCAAGCTGGTGCAAGTCCTGTATCCAAGAGGGCCGGAAATATATCAAGCCGCTGCATGAACGGTATGCCGGACGCGATGATTTCATGGTGCTCGGCGTAGGTGCGGACAATACCGCCGACGCAGCCAAGGCAAACGAATTCGGGTGGCCGCAGATGATGGATTGCGGCATGAAGCCGATGGGGCTCTATGGATTCAATGCATTGCCCCATGTGCTGCTGATAGCTCCCGACGGCACCATCGCTGCCCGCTATCTGCACGGCGCGGGGATTGATAGAGCGGTCAGCGAGGCACTGGACAGCAAGAAGGTGTCGCTGCTGGACGAAGGGACGTTCGTGCTTAGGGGGAGCATGTCGCCGCGATGGGGCGGTGTGGTCAGGTTTGCGGTGTCCGACCCCGTGAAAAACCGCCCGCATGAGCTCAAGGCCGACCGAAAGGGTAATTTCTGCATGACCGTGCCGATGCGTGGCCCGCGTGAGGAGCTTTATCTCTATCTCGGCGGCACGGTGACTGTGCCGGTTTGCCGGGGCGATACCATAGACCTTGTAATCGGGGATAGGGATTTTGACATATCGTCGCCGGATAGTGGTGCTAATCTCGATCTTATCCTTGCCATGACGTTGAGCGAAAGGACATCGGGAAAATACAGGAAATTCAGCGACGCGGTAAACCGTTACCGGCGCGACGGTTGTCACGACTCGGCATCGGACCCCCTCTATCTTGAATCCGTAAGGCTGCTCGATGAATATGTCTCTGCCTGTGTGAATGTTACCGACACTTTCGTGGCCAATCACGGTGAGCCTCGGAGCATGGAGTATTTCAGGCTACGGTCAGAGTTCAGGCCCCTGTCGATTCTTGCTTGGAGTCCAATGGTGACATACGGGTTTGAAGGATATGAAGACCGTTGGCTGACATATCAGTCCTACCGACAGTTTGTCTTGAATTACATGCAGACACATGGCGCAGACGATGACCCGGGCGTCCGCCTCGCCGCGTGGCGCGGGATGGCGCCCTCCCCGTATATGGCAGACTGGCTCATCCTCAAGACGCTCGACATGACGGCGCGTTATGACGGTCCTGACAGGGCGTCGAGATATGTGAAACAGTTTTATGGCCTTGTGGCTGACCCGGATATAAAAGATGCCGTGGCTGCGATGGCACCGGAGATGGCGAGGCTTGCTGCAGGCGAGCCGGCACCCCGTCTTTGCCTGACGGATGCGGACGGTGGCACATTCTCGCTTGATGATTTCAGGGGCAAGTATCTCTATCTTGATTTCTGGGACTTCGGCTGTCGCCCCTGCATTGCCGAGTTTGCCGTCATGCCGGCGCTGAAAGAATGGCTTGGCCCTGCGGCAGACAGGATGGAGTTTGTGGCGGTGTGTGCCTCAAGGCCCTCGAAACGGAAACTTGAGAAATTTGCCGCCAAGCACTCAATGACCGGACGTAACCTGATTCTCGATGACGACAAGTCTGATTCTTGCTACAAGACAGGTGTGTTTCCGACTTATATATTGATAGACCCCGAAGGAAGGATTGTCGAGTTCAATACCGACCGGCCGTCGGAAATATTGCGCAAGGCAACCGCCGGTATCCCGCCGGCCATGGAGGTCGTGAAGGGTGATTAATACCACTTCACGCCGTTGGAGAGGGATGAGCGTTTGTCGTATTTGAGGTCGGAGAGGAGCGACGACTTGACGGAGATGTGGAAGTTGTAGCTCTTGTAGGGGCCGACGGGGACGAAGCTGGCGCGCATGGTGAAACAGTGCATGTCTCGCGAGATGTTGCAGTTCATGTATGCCAGCTTGTGGGTGTCGAAGTTGTATGAGGCCGAGAAGCCTATGTTCCAGTTTGACGTGGGGCGTATGTTGCCCGAGAAGGATAGATTCTGCGTTATCTTGCCCTTGTACTCGAGTTTCTTGTAGTCAAACTCGCCATAGCCGTAGTTGACCGAATAGTTGAATGTCAGATTCCACGGCACGCTCCAGTCCATGTATCCGTTCTTGCCTATCTGTATGCCGTTTTTCTTTTTGGAATTGGTGCCGGTCTGCGGCTGCTGATAGTCTGAGGTGTCCTCGGCAAACTGCTGTCCCTCGCTCTCGTCGTCCTTCTTCTTGCCGCCGTCCTTGTCGTCGCCACCGCCGAACCATTTCTTGAAGGTGTCGTTGTTGAACGTATAGCTGAACGACGTGCCGGTGCTCGAGAGCTTGCCCCAGCCCTTGCCGTTGGCGATGCGCAGCTTGTTGATGCGCACGGGGTTGCCCGAGGCGTTGAGGCCGTACATGTATACGTCCCACGTGGCCGAGAGGTTGAGGTTGAAGTTCTTGACCAGACGCAGCATTATCGACGTGTTGAGGTTTGACCACCGCATCGAGTCGGCGGCCATGTTATAGCTCTGCGATAGGGTGAAGTTCTCGATTATCGACACTTTTTTCTCGCCGATCGAGTCGTTGTCCGAGCGCATCTTCATCTCCACGTTGTTTGACAGCGAGAAGCTTACCGTTCCGCTCTTGCCCTGCCCCGGCACGCCGAATAGGCTGTTGGGGAACATGGAGTATTTCTTGGTCTGCGGGCGGCCATGGCTGTCGGTATATTCGTATGACCCGTAATATCCGAAGAACGGCGACGAGAAGTCGGGCGAGGCCGAGAACGATACGGACGGAGTGGCCACCCAGCGCACCATCTTGATCTTGTCGCCGAGAAACTTCATGGGCTGGAAGAAGCCGTAGACCTTGGTCGACGCCGACACGGAGCCCGAGAAGTCCCAGACGTTATAGAAGCTGTATGTCGTGTCGAGCACCTCGGCCGAGGCGTTGGGGTCCCACTGGCGGCGCACCTTGGTGGTGTACATCCTGTCGGTGAAACTGAGCGAGGGGGTGATGTTGAAGTACTTGAACACGTTGAACGTGGCCGAGATGGGTATCGAGTGCTTCATGCCGTTGCGCCAGTCCTTGATGAGGCTCTTCTTGAAGAACACGTCCTGCTTGGCCGTGAGCGAGTTGTTGAACTGTCCCGAGTATGACATCTTGATCTTCTCGTACCACTTCTCGGCACCCACGGCGCGCTTGCGCTTGAACGGGTAGACCTGAGACATGGTGATGGTGACGTTGGGGAACGAGACGTTGAGCGTCGAGTCCTGCGAGCGCTGCGAGACGTTGGCCGTAGTCGACAGCGACCACTTGGAGTTGGGGAAGCGGTATGTCATGTTGACGGTCGAGCTCTTGGTGTTCTCGGTGAACGAGTTGGAGTAGTATGACCCGAGGTCGTTGCGCGAGTAGCCCGAGGTGGTGAAGTTGACCGACGCCGAGAAGTTGAGGTTGGGATTGGCCTTTGAGTCCTGCGTGTGGTTCCAGAGCACTTGGAAGTTGGTCGATTTCGAGTAGTCGGGCATGCCCTTGTCGCCGGTGATGGTCTTGAGGTACGATATGTTGAACGAGCCCGAATACTTGTATCGCTTGAGGTATGCCGACTGCGCCCTGAGGCCCCACGAGCCGAGGGTGTATATCTCGCCCGTCAGCGCGAGGTCGATGTTCTCGTTGATGGCGAAGTAGTAGCCGCCGTTGCTGAGATAGTATCCGCGGTTATAGTCGTCGCCGAAGCTGGGGAATATGATGCCCGACGAATACTTGTCAGAGAAGGGGAAATATCCGAACGGCACCGCAAGGGGCAGTGGCAGTCCCGCCAGCACCATGTATGCCGGGCCCACGACGGCGTCCTTGCCGGGGCGCACCTTGGCCTTGGTCAGCTGCATGTAGAAGTGCGGGTCGTCGTGGTCGTCGCAGGTCGTGTACTTGCCGTTTTCGATATAGAACGTATTCTCGTCCACCTTCTTCGAGCGTCCGCCGGTCAGGTATCCCTCGCCCTGCTGGGTCACCACGCCGGTGATGTAGCCGTGCTCGGTGTCGAAGTTGTATGTCATGGTCTTGGCCTCGTACGACGTGCCGTTGTCGTCGAACACGGGCGAGCCTATGACCTCGCCCAGAGAGTCGACGGTGCCGACGGCATAGACCGTGGTGCTGTCGAGATTCATCTTTATCTCGTTGGCGTTTAGCTTGATGTCGCCATATACCACCTCGCTCTGTCCGAACATGTAAGCCACGTCGCGGCCCACGAGTATCAGCGAGTCCTGCGCCTGAAAGTCGACCGCATTGTCGATGTCTACCTTGGTGCGTACGATCTTGGTCGAATCCCTCTCGGGACGTATGCGGGTGCGGCTCAGGCGGGTGCGGCGCGTGGTGTCGGTCGACGCCGTGTGGCGCACCGTCACGGCGGGACGCGCCAGCGTGTCGGGCTCGGCGGCCACGGCAGTGTCCGCGGCAACCGGGGCTCCGGCCGGCGCGACCGTGTCGGCCACGACAGACGCCGGTGTGTCGGCGACAGCGGTCATGGCCAGTGTGTCGGGCACGACAAGTGCCTGTGTGGACCGGGACGGACGCGAGGCCGCGCCCATGCTCGCCGCACACAGGAGCACCAGCATGATAATATAAATGTGAGTTTTACTCAAGCGGTTGACTGTATGAATGTTTGCACGGATGCCCTTCAGGGGCGCCGAAACTCGTTGCAAAGTTATACATTAATTGTCAAACAGCCAACCCCGACCCCCTCCACGGGGTATAATTTTTGTTAACATCAGAACATATACGCCACACTCAGGCCGTATGTTATGTTGTGGTTGTCGTATGACGCATCGAATGAGTTGAATTGCATCTTTGTACCGGCTGATATGATGAAACGGTCGTAGACCCTGAGGCCCAAATTCAGTCCCCAGCCACAGTCCAAGGTATTATAAAAACCTGAAAAACAATTATCTTTGAATTCGTGCGACCTTCCTTCATGAGAAGTTGTCGTTTTCATCTTGCCGAAGATGCCTGCCGCAAAATATGGACCTGTCTCGACAAGCAGAGATATTTTTTTGCCTATCGGAAAGCGATAGCCTCCCATAACGGGTATTTGCAGGTAATATGGTGTCGCGTCATATCTCTCGCTGCCGGCCGGAACGCCGGTCCATGTACCGTCGGGGGATTCGATAAAATCATAGATTTCATTTTCTGTTGATTTCCATGGTTTTGATGCCAAACCAAGCCCTGCAGAGAGATACCAGCCTTTGCTTGCTGAGGTGAATTTGTATTCGGCTCTGAGTCCGACATGAAAACCCACGCCAGCACTGCGGGTTTCGTTGACGGGTGTCGAGATGTCTACCCCGCCCTCTGCTCCCCACCTTAAATTCCGGGCCGAGGCTTGGGTTGAAGAAAAAATACTGATGAAAAATGCCATCATCAGGATGACGGTTTTTGCGATTAGTTGCATTGTTAAATGGTTTTTGATGTTGTTGTGAATCCGGCGCAAAGTTAGGGTAATAAAATCGTATGAGAGAATTATTTATGGCGAATAATAGTCTACAGACGTTCTGTCGTGTAAGTATCTGATTGATAGTGCTGTATTGCGGTTTGTTAGGCTTGGCCGAGTGATCTGATAGTGTCGGTTGGCTTGCGCATTAGATTGATGGATAGTGCTTTATGTAAAATTGGAGTGTAGAAAGAAATATGAACATTCTTATATTCAATGTAGAGTTGTAATTTGCTGATATTCAATATGTACTTGTATAATGCTGATCAAGTCTTGTGCCTTCGGGAAATATACGGCAAAATGGTATTAGAGAGTGTGAGCGATTGAATTCCGATGTTTTTTGTGCCTTTTGTTGGCTGTGCAGAATTAAATGCATAATTTTGTGTAGAATGATTAATCTACATAAAAATGCCTAAAATCATTTTCCTGCTTATCTTTCCTGCGTTGTTGTGTTCATGTGTGAAAGAAGATAGCTCTTGGAAGTTGCTTGAACATATTATGGTCATTATGGATTCCCGTCCTGCCGAAGCTTTGAGTGAACTGGATGCCATGAATGTCGAAGAACTTGGGTCAGACAAGAGTCGTGCAATGTACGGGCTGCTCAAGTCGCAGGCCTTGCACAAGAATCACATATTCGCTCAGGAGGATTCATTGATAGAGGCATCCGTGCGCTATTACAGTAAAAACGGGCCCGACAGCTTATTGATGAGGGCATATTACTATCAGGGCGTGACACTGAATAATGGACAGGACTATATAGGAGCAATGACGGCGGGCTTCAAGTCTTTGGACATTGCGCTACAAGGGGATGATGCCCTGTGGCTGGCAAAAGGTTATGAGCTGATAGCCGATGCGTGCAATGAAATAAATACCCGAGACGATGAGCTCAAATACCGGAACATGGCGATAGGATATTATGAAAAGGCCGGTAGGAAGCTGAATACATTTTACTCGAGATATGATAAGGGGTCAGCGTTGTATAATCTAAGGAGGTATGAGGATTGTGTAGAGGTAATGGATAGTCTGCTTGGTGATATAAGAACATGCGATGATTATAATCTTCGGCACATCTGCATGGGGTTGATGATGGCTGTCACACTTGAGATGGACAGTGTGTGTAGGGCGAGAAATTTTTCTGACAGCATACGTGCACTGAGTCCTTATGTCACTTTATTGTCGACTGATTACTCCGGATTTGCAGAGATAGAGATAGAATCAGGTGATTTGGCAAAGGCTCAGATGTATATTGATTCTGCAAAAATATTGAGTAGCAGTTGCAATGACAGCATTTTCTTTAATTTAGCCGATAGCCATAAGGCACAGAAGATAAAGGACTTTGAGTCTGCATGCATAGCTCTTGAAAAGCTGTTGGATCTACAGGGCATGGAGGTGGGCATGACTTTGGAACAGTCTGTGCCGAGAGCGGAGAGGGATTATATTGATTGGAAAGAAAAAAACATGCGCAGGCATGCAAGGAAAATGCGCAATTTACTATGGTGCATAGTGGTGTGCGTAGCCGCTTTGGGAATAGGAATCTCCATATATGCAAGAAAAAAATATCTGAAACGCAAGAGCGGTGTTGAGGACAAGATGGCTGATTTTTTCAGACTTGAGAAACAGTATGACGCCATCGTGGATGAGTGTTCGGCTCTAAAGGCCACGGCAAGTTCTTCTGAAAAGGCCGTGAACACGCTGTCAGAGACAGTCAGCCGTCAGAAAACAGAATTGTCGACTCTTAAGCATAATGTCTCGACGCACAGGAGCCGTAGCAACGAACTCGCCGAGCTGTGCCATGCCATTTTTGATGACCATTGCTCGACATTGAATCATCTTTGTGCCGAGTTTTTCGAAAAGGGTGATTCTGACGTCCTCAAGCCGGCATTGTTAAAAGAGGTGGAGAAGGAAATAAAGTCTATGACTGATTGGAGTACCTTGTCCAAATTTGAGGATTTCGCAAACAATTTCCATGATGGAATAGCGCACCGTTTGCGCCAACAGTGTGCCGGTTTGCTCAAGCCCGCCGATATGGATTTCCTGATCCTGATATTCTGTGGACTTGCGCCGCGCACCATCTGTCTGTTCTCCAACATCAAGATAAAGAATTATTATGCGAGGCGCTCGAGGCTGGCCGAGAGGATTGCCAAATCGGATGTCAGGGACAAGGCGCTGTTCCTTAAATATATAGGCCGTAAGGATGCTTGACTGTCATATCGGATTTGACCCGGTTTCGGGCCTCCGTCGGGGTCAGTACATCTGATAGTCCATGGAGAGGACTTGGAATTCGGTGCGGCGGTTGATCTGGTCGGCTATGTCCTGATCTTCGGGGCTGAGGGTGAGGATGTATTCCTCGTCGAGCACCTGACCCTCGGGGAACTGTGGATATTGGCGCGAGATGCGTTTGCTCACGGTCTTGGGGCGCGACTCGCCATAGCCCTGTGCCTGCAGGCGGGCAGCGGGTATGCCCGAGGCTATCAGATAGTTGACCACCGAGTCGGCTCGGCGCTGAGACAGGGCGATGTTATACTCGTCCGTGCCGTGGCGGTCGGTGTGCGAGGCCATCTCGATGGTGATGTTGGGGTTGTCGCGCAGCATCTGCGATATGGAGTCGAGCGCGGTGCACGACTCGGGGCGCAACGTGGCCTTGTCGAAGTCGTAGAAGATGTTTTCGACGATGTTGGGCTTGTGTATCGAGGCGAGGATGAAGTCGATGGCATACTCGGCGTCTTCCTCGGCGGTGTCTGACGTAAACTGCTGGCGTGCGTTGAGATAGCCTTTGGCGCCGGCCAGCATGACATAGCTGACGCCGCGCTCGAGGGGGAACGAGAACGACCCGTCGTTGCGGGCGAATGCCTTCTGGTTGGACCCGTCGTTGCCCACGATGCGTATCACGGCGTTAGGCACGGGCTCCTCGTCCTTGTCGAGCACCCAGCCCGAGATGGTCACCTTGAGGTCGGGGAGCTCGAATGAATAGAGGTGGTCGTATCCGCGTCCGTCGCCGCGGTTGGAGCTGAGATAGCCCGCCTCGCGGCCGGGCGAGGCATAGGTGATGCCGAAGTCGTCGCCCTCCGAGTTGATGGGGGCGCCCATGTTCTCGACCAGCCATCCGCCCGAGGGGGAGAGGGTGGCGCGGAATATGTCGAGGCCGCCGAGGCCGGGATGGCCGTCGGAGGCGAAATACATGACGGAGTCGGTGAGCATGTAGGGGAAGACCTCGTCGCCGGGGGTGTTGATGGCCTCGCCGAGGTTCTCGAGGCTGCCGGCGCGCTCGCGCAGGTTGATGCGCCAGATGTCCTTGCCGCCTACGCCGGGCATGTCCGAGGTGAAATAGAGCCATTCGCCCGAGGGTGACACGGCCGGGTGGCCGTATGACGAGAGGGTGTCGGGGATGATGTCAAACTTGACCGGAGCGCTCCACTGGGCGTCGCTGCGCTGCGAGGTGTGTATCTCGGTGCCGGTGTTCGATCCGGGCTTGCGTATGGCGCGGGTCAGGTACATGGTCGAGCCGTCGGGCGAGAAAGAGCATATCCCCTCGTCCCACTCCGAGTTCAGCTCGCCCTCGACCGGCTCGGGCTTATGCCAAGCGCCCTGCTCGTTCTTGCGGGCCATCCAGATGTCCGAGCGCTTCATGCCGGTGATCTCGCTGCGGTTGGTGCCCTTGACCTTCTCGTTGGTGGTGGTGAAATAGAGTATGTCGCCGTTGAACATCGGCGCGAAGTCCGAGCGGCGCGAGTTGAACAGCGCGGCGTTGCGCACGACATAGCGTGTCTTGTTCTTCTTGAGTTCGGCGGCCTTGCGGGCGCCAGCCAGCGAGCGCTCGGCCAGCGGGTCGCCGGGATATTTGCCCAGATACTCCTCATAGCTCTTGACGGCGAGGGCATACTGGCCCTGACCGTGCTGTGCCTGTGCCAGACGCAGCAGTATGGTGCTGTCGGGATAGCCGTAGCGCAGCGCGTTCTGATATGCGGCGGCGGCGCGGGCGTCCTGCCCGAGCTGACGGTGGCACTCGGCCATCTTGTATGCCACCTCGGCGCGCTCGGCACGCTGTTCGCGCGGCTTGAGCTTGTTGTAGACCTTGCGATATGTCTTGGATGCGTCGAAATATTCGCCGCGGGCCATCTGCTCGTCGGCGGTCTTGAGCTTGGCCCCGCCGCACGATGTCAGCGCCAGCAGTGGCAACATTATATATAGAATGGTTGCTATGGTCCTGTTCATATAGATTTTAACGGAGATTCGGGGCCATTATTGAATGGAATGTTGTAATTTTGCAAGGGATAAAACGATTTTGCCATGTCGCATATACTTGTCATAGACGATGATTCGGCCATAAGGCTGTCTCTGGCCATGCTGCTCAAGAGGCGCGGACACACGGTGTCGCAGGCTTCGGGCGAGGCCGAGGCTCTGGCCGCGGTGCGTGCCTCGCTGAGAGGGAGCGCCGAGGCCATAGACCTGATGCTGATGGACATGAACTACACGTCGTCGACCACCGGGCGTGACGGTCTCGAGCTGCTGGCCAAGGTCAAGGTGCTCATGCCCGCGGTGCCCGTGATACTGATGACGGCTTGGGGGAGCATACCCCTCGCGGTCGAGGGGGTGAAGGGTGGCGCGATGGATTTCGTGACCAAGCCGTGGGACAACCGCGACCTGATGTCGCGCATAGACACCGCCCTGTCGCTGTGCGGCCCTCAGGAGGCCGCGACCGAGGGGGACGATGATGTCTTCGAGGGCATCATAGGCGGGAGCGAGGCCCTGCGCGCCGTGCTCGAGGCCGCACGCAAGGCCGCGCCGACCGATGCTCCGGTGCTGATAACCGGCGAGAACGGCACGGGCAAGGAGCTGCTGGCGAGGGCCATACACCGCCTGAGCCGTCGGCGCGAGCGTCCTTTCGTGGCCGTCAATCTGGGCGGGCTTGCACGGTCGCTGTTCGAGAGCGAGATGTTCGGCTATGCCCGAGGAGCATTCACGGGCGCCGATTCGGACAGGGCTGGACGATTCGAGAACGCCGACACGGGCACCATATTCCTCGACGAGATCGGCGACCTCGACGCCTCGTGTCAGGTCAAGATGCTCAGGGTGCTTCAGGAGCACACCTTCGAGCGGCTGGGCGAGAGCCTGCCCCGGCGCGTTGACATCCGCGTGGTCTGCGCCACCAATGTCGACCTGCCCGCCGCGGTGAGCGCCGGAGAGTTCAGGGAAGACCTCTACTATCGCATCAACCTGATAACGCTGCACATGCCGCCCCTGCGCGAGCGCAAGGAGGACATTCCGCTGCTGGTGAGGCACTTTGCCGGCAACGACGTGACGGTGACCCCCGAGGCCATGCGCATACTCGAGGAGCAGCCCTATCCCGGCAACATACGCGAGCTGCAGAATCTGGTGAGGCGCCTCGTCATCATGTCGGAGACCGGACGCATCACGCCCTCCGACGTGCGCAAGGCCATCTCCTCGGCCCCCGCCGCCGCCCCCAAGCCCGCGGCCGAGACCACTGACAACAAGGCCCTGACGCTCGAGGAGATGGAACGCAAGGCAATAGCCGACGCCATGGCCCGTTGTGGCGGCAATCTGTCGCAGGTGGCCTCGGCCCTCGGCATAACCCGCCAGTCCCTGTACAGGAGAATGGAGAAATTCGGACTGCAGCCATGAGTGCCATATTGATATTCACGCTGCTCTACATACTCATAGCCGCGATGGCCGTGGGGCTGCCCATGATGTTCGGACTGACAACCGGGGTGCTTGTGGCCGAGGGTGTCGTGCTGCTGCTCGGCATCACGGCCGGACTGCTGTACACGCGGCTCGTCAGGCCCGCGCGCGTGGTGGGGATGGGCATGGACCTGCTGCGCGAACAGGACTACAGTTCGCGGCTCGCGCCCGTGGGCCAGCCCGACGCCGACAAGATCGTAGCGCTGTTCAACGACCTGATGTCGCGCCTCAAGGCCGAGAAACTGAGGGTGCGCGAGCAGAACCAGTTCCTCGACCTGCTCATAGAGGCCTCGCCCCTCGGCATAGTCAGCCTCGGCGACAACGACACCGTGATGATGCGCAACTCGATGGCCTGCCGCATTCTGGGCGAAGACCCTCAGGGGCGACTGCTGTCGTCTCTCGGCTCGCCCCTTGCCGCCGTGTGCCTGCGTCTGGGCAACGACGAGTCTGAGACCGTGCGCCTGAGCGACACCAAGGTCTACAGATGCACCCGCGTGCGGCTGATGGACCGCGGCATGCCGAGGCCGTTCCTGCTCATCGAGATCCTGACCGACGAGGTGCGCCGTGCCGAGCGCGACGCATACGGCAAGGTGATAAGGGTGATAGGCCACGAGGTGAACAACTCGATGGCCTCCATCAGGTCGCTGCTGCAGCTCATGCTCGAGATAAAGCCGTGGGGCGACGGCGACGACGACCTCGAGAAGGCCGTCGAGGGGTGCGTGCACAGGGCCGCGCTGCTGAGCGACTTCATATCGGCATATACCGAGGTGGTCAAGATTCCGCCGGCAAGGCTGGAGCGCATCTCGCTGAGCGACGCCGTGGCCCACATGCAGCCCTTCCTGACGTCGATGGCGTCGGCGGCGGGCATCGGCATCGAGTTCGGCTATCCCGCCGAGGCCGACAACGCCCTGATAGATGCCTCGCTGATGGAGCAGGCCGTGATAAACATAGTGAAGAACGCAATAGAAAGCATCCGCTCTGCCGGCAATGCGGAGAGCGGACGCATACGGGTCACGGTGAGTCCGGGACGGAGGCTGTGCGTGTCTGACAACGGCGGGGGCATATCGCCCGAGGCGTCGCAGAAGCTGTTCACCCCCTTCTTCTCGACCAAACCGTCGGGTCAGGGCCTCGGGCTGATGTTCGTGGCCGAGATACTCCACCGCCACAAGGCTACATTCTCGCTGCGCACCGAGGGCGGGGAGACCCGGTTTGACATGGAGTTCAGGAACAACTGAGGCCGTGTCAGTCGAAAATCTTGTCCCAGTCCTTCCAGACCGCCTCATAGCCGAGCCGGCGTATGTCGGCGGCCACGGCGAGGGGCGAGCGGGGGTCTGAGACCTCGAACTGCTCGAGGGCGTCGGGGGTCGAGACATATCCTCCCGGCTCGGTCTTGCTGCCGGCACTCATCGAGGTGACGCCGAGCTTCATCATGTTGGCGCGGAATTCGGGATTCTCGCGCGTCGAGTAGGATATGTCTATGTCGTGGTCGAAGATGCGGAACGCGAAGGTGGCCTGCGCCAGCTCGCGGTCTGACATCACTACCTTGGGCTGATAGCCACCCTCTGCGGGGCACATGCGGGGGAAGTTGACCGAATATCGCGTCTGCCAGTAGTTGCGCCTGAGATAGCGCAGGTGTCTGGCCATCATGGTCAGGTCGGTGCGCCAGTCCTCGAGCCCTATGAGCACGCCCATGCCTATCTTGTGCACTCCGGCCATGCCCATGCGGTCGAAACCGTTGACGCGCCAGTCGAACACCGACTTCATGCCGCGGGGATGATACTTGCGGTAGTTGGCCTCGTTGTATGTCTCCTGAAAGCAGACCACGCCGTTGAGGCCCACCTTGACGAGACGCTCGTATGACGCGGTGCGCATTGGCATCACCTCGATGGTGAGGTTGTTGAAGTAGGGGCGGGCCACCTTGAGCACCTCCTCGAGATAGTCCACGCCGTTGACCGAGGGGAATTCGCCCGAGACTATCAGCAGATTCTCGAACGGCCCGAGGCGGCGTATGGCCTCGCACTCGGCGCGCACCTGATCCATGGTCAGGGTGACGCGCTCGAGCGGATTGTTGTGGTTGAATCCGCAGTAGACGCAGAAGTTGGTGCAGGCGTTGGATACATATAGCGGTATGTACATCGAGATGGTCTTGCCGAACCGCTCGAGGGTATAGCGGTGGCTCAGCCGTGCCATCTGCTCGAGATAGGGCTCGGCGGCGGGTGATATGAGGGCCATGAAGTCCTCGACCGTCAGGTGCTCCTTGCGCAGGGCCACCTCGACGTCGCGCCCCGTGCGCGAGGCTATGAACGCCGTGGTGTCCTCCCACGAGTATTGTTTGAGTTCTTCGGAAAACATGGTAGTCATCAATTTTTGGCACATTCCTCGGCGGTGCGGCGCGAAATGCGCATGGCACAGAAGTTGGGGCCGCACATGGTGCAGAAGTGGTCGTCGTCCTTGTGGCTCTCGACATAATACTGGCGCGCTCTGGCGGGGTCGAGCGATAGGTTGAACTGGTCCTTCCAGCGGAACTCGAATCGGGCCTTGCTCATGGCGTCGTCGCGCACCTGCGCGCCGGGGTGTCCCTTGGCCAGATCGGCGGCGTGGGCGGCTATCTTGTAGGTTATCACGCCGTTGCGCACGTCCTCGAGGTCGGGGAGGGCAAGGTGCTCCTTGGGCGTTACATAGCATATCATCGCCGTGCCCATCCACGCTATCTGCGCTGCGCCGATGGCCGAGGTGATGTGGTCGTAGCCGGGAGCGATGTCGGTGGTGAGCGGGCCGAGGGTGTAGAAGGGTGCCTCGTGGCACTTCTCGATCTGTCGGTCCATGTTCTCGCGTATCTTGTGCATGGGCACGTGGCCGGGGCCCTCTATCAGCACTTGCACGTTGTGGCGCCAAGCGATTTCGGTGAGCTCGCCCAGCACGTCGAGCTCGAGGAACTGCGAGCGGTCGTTGGCATCGTGTATCGAGCCGGGGCGCAGGCCGTCGCCCAGCGACACGGCCACGTCATAGGCGGCAAGTATCTCGCAAATCTCGTCGAAATGGGTATAGAGGAAGTTCTCCTCGTTGTGCAGCACGGCCCAGCGGGTCATTATTGAGCCGCCGCGGCTGACGATGCCCGTGAGCCTCTCTCCAGCCATCGAGGCGTGCACGCGCAGGGCACCGGCGTGGATGGTGAAGTAGTCTACGCCCTGCTCGGCCTGTTCGATGAGGGTGTCGCGATATATCTCCCAAGTCAGGTCCTCGACACGGCCACCGACTTTCTCGAGAGCCTGATAGACGGGCACGGTGCCGACGGGGACCGGGCAGTTGCGGATAATCCACTCGCGCGTCTCGTGGATGTTGTCGCCGGTCGAGAGGTCCATCAGCGTGTCGCCGCCCCAATAGCAGCTCCATACGGCCTTGCTGACCTCCTCCTCGATGCCCGACGAGAGGGCCGAGTTGCCGATGTTGGTGTTGAGCTTGACAAGGAATCCGCGCCCGATTATCATTGGCTCGGCCTCGGGGTGGTTGATGTTGGCGGGGAGCACGGCGCGACCGGCGGCAATCTCCTGACGCACGAATTCGGGCGTGATGTGTGTCTTGATGCCGAGGGCCGCGGCGTTGCAGTTCTCGCGGATGGCCACGTATTCCATCTCGGGGGTGATGACGCCGCGGCGGGCCAGTGCCATCTGGGTTATCTCGGCACCGGCCTTGGCGCGGCGGGGCGCGTGGCGGCGGGCAAAGCGGATCGAGTCGAGGGTGGGGTCATCCTCGCGCATTCGGCCATAGTCTGACGTGATTCGGGGCAGTTGCTCGAGGTCCTCGCGGGCGGCGGTCCAGCTCTCGCGCAGGCGGGGGATACCCTCGTTTATGTCGGTCTTGACGGCGGGGTCAGTGTAGACGCCGCTGGTGTCATAGACATAGACGGGGTCGTTGTTGCGCGTGGTGGTCACGTCTCCATCAACGGTGACCGTGGGGGTGAGGTTGATGCGGCGCATGCCCACCCTGACGGGGTGGATGGTGCCGTCGATATATATTTTCTCCGACCCGGGGTAGGAGTTGATGTCGATGTTCTGGATTTTCATGTAACGGGGTTATAAGGTTATGGGGTTAATTTTGGGGTTATAGGGTTAATTTTGGGTTATAGGGTTATGAGGTTATGGGGTTAATTTTTGGGTTATGAGGTTATGAGGTTTTTTGGGGGGTTATGGGCTTATGGGTTTATTTTGGGGGGTATGGGGTTATTGGCTTAGGGATATTATGAATCACCTTTTAACCCCCATAACCCCAAAAAAATAACCCCATAACCTTATAACCTTATAACCCGATCATAGGTCAAGGAATGCGGTGAGGGGGCTGGTGGCGGAGGCTGACGACGATATGGAGCCGAGGCCGGCGAGATATGCTTTGCGGCCTGCCTCGACGGCGAGACGGAATGCCTCGGCCATGGCTATGGGGTCGCCCGCAACGGCAATGGCCGTGTTGACCAGCACGGCGTCGGCACCCATCTCCATGGCCTCTGAGGCGTGCGAGGGGGCGCCGAGTCCGGCGTCGATCACCACGGGCACGCGGCTCTCGGCTATGATTATCTCCAGCAGGTCGCGGGTCTTGAGCCCCTTGTTGGTGCCGATGGGGGCGCCGAGGGGCATGACGGCGGCAGTGCCTACCTCCTCGAGCCGCTTGCACAGCACGGGGTCGGCCTGAATGTAGGGGAGCACCTTGAAGCCCTGACGGGCCAGTTCTTCGGTGGCCTTGAGCGTCTCGATGGGGTCGGGCAGCAGATACTTGGGATCGGGGTGTATCTCGAGCTTGATGAAGTCTGTGCCGAAGCAGTCGCGCGCCAGATTGGCGGCGAGGACGGCCTCGCGTGCGTTGCGCACGCCCGAGGTGTTGGGGAGGAACTGCACGTGGTCGCGGTTGATGTGGTTGAGCATGTCGTCTTCTTCCTCATGCTCCATGTCTATGCGTTTCATGGCTACGGTAATCATCTCCGAGCCGCTGGCGATGATTGAATCGAGCATCAGGCGGTTGCTTGAAAACTTGCCTGTGCCCACGAAAAGTCGGGACGTGAAATCACGTCCCCCGATGGTCAGCTTGTCCTGCATTGGGGGTATATGGTTAAAAGTTAAAAATTTAAGTCGGCAGAGGGGAGAGGGGGAGGGATCATCGGGACGTGAGTGTCTCGATGACGCGGGCGGTATATTCGACGGGGTCGGGGGCGTTGATGATGGCACTGCTCATTGCCACGCCGTTGACTCCGGTAGACATGATGGCGGGGATGTCCTCGAGGGTTATTCCGCCGATGGCCGTGATGGGAATGTCCATGCCGGCGGCGCGCACCTCGGACACTACCTGCGAGTAGCCCTCGAGGCCGAGCACCGGTGCGAGACGCTCCTTGGTCGTTGTCCGGCGGAAGGGGCCGAGACCGATGTAGTCGATGTCGCGGTTGCGGTATCTGATTATGTCGGCGGCGGTGTTGGCAGTGACGCCTATGATGGCGCCGGCGCCCATGATGTCGCGGGCCTCGAGGGGATTCATGTCCTCTTTGCCCAGATGCACGCCGTGCACCTCCATCTCCATGGCCAGCTCGACGCGGTCGTCGAACACGAGGAATGCCTCGTGTTCCTTGCACAGGGGTATCAGTTCCATGGCGGTCTGGCGGAATTCCTCGTCCGAGGCATTCTTGAGGCGCAACTGTATCCAGCGGCAGCCTCCTTCGAGCACCATCTGCACCTCCTCGGCTATCGAATAGCGGTCGGAGGGGTGGGTTATGAACATCAGCATATTTCGAGAGTTTTGGTTGCAAATCGTTTTATGTCGTCGACAGTCGCCTGCCATGGGACGGCGCCGAGCATGGCTGCTCCGGCAAAGCCTGACGACCTCACTGCCGCGAGCCTGTCGGGGGTAACGCCGCCGAGGGCCATCACCCTAATTCCGGCGGGCAGTGGCCCGAACGCGATGCCGCGATAGCCGGGCTTGGAGATGCTGTCGAACAAGGGGCTGAGCGTGACATAGTCCATGCCGCCGCATTCGCGCACCTCGTCGAGCGAGTGGCACGACCTGCTCACCATTCCCTTCCAGCCGCATGGGGGAGAGGGCGACCGGCGGTTCAGGTGGACGCCACCGATGCCTGTTGTCCCGGCGAGGCCGAAACGGTCGTGCAGGCTCACCCTGTCGCGCAGGTGCGGGGGGATGGCATTGATTATCCCCTCGACGGTCGCGGCGTCGGCCCCGGGGTGGCGCAGGTGCACCCTCCACCACCCGGCGTCGAGCAGGGCGGCTATCCCGAGGGCCTCGTCTGCCATCGGGTCGGGCGGCGTGATGGCGATGAGGACGAAATCTCTGTCAGCCTCCATAAAAAGCCTTGATTATCACTATTCTGTCCCCTTCGGTCAGGGCGTGCGAGCCTCTCAGGGCCGCGGGGACGACGGTGCCGTTGACCGCCGTGGCCACGCCCGACGGGGGCATGGTGCGGGTGGCCAGAGCGTCGGCGAGGGTGGCGCCTTCGGGCAGCGAGAGGGGGGTATCGTTGACTGTCACGTTCATTGTCTGCGTGGATTGAAGTTCTTGAGTCGTCTGGGCGAGAAGAAGTGGTTGACGGGACCGTGTCCGCGTCCGGTGGTGACAAAAGCCCCGGCCTCGAGCGCGCGCGTCACATAGAGCTTGGCGTCGGCCACGGCATCGTCGAGCTCGCGACCGAGGGCCAGAAATGAGGCGATGGCGGCCGAGAAGGTGCACCCCGTGCCGTGGGTGTTGCCCGTCGCGATGGCGTCGGCCCTGAACGACAGCGGCTCGCCGTCGCGGAAATATAGGAAATCCGTCTTATAGTCCTTGTCGTCCGAGTCTCCGCCCTTTATCAGCACCGCGCCCGCGCCGGTGGCGAGCAGCTTCTCGGCCTGAAGGTCGGGGTCGTCCTCGCCGGTCAGCGCGCGGGCCTCGGCGAGATTCGGGGTTATGACCGTGGCGAGGGGGAAGATGCGTGTGACCATCGTCTCGATGGCATCGTCGTCGAGCAGCACCGAGCCCGATGTCGAAACCATGACCGGGTCTACGACGAGCGCCCCGGGCCTATGGCGCTCGAGACAGTCGGCGACGGCAGCCGCCGAGTCGCGGTTGCACAACATGCCCGTCTTGACGGCCATCGGGGTGATGTCGGCATATATTGTGTCTATCTGGGCCTTGACCATCGCGGGCGATACCGGCTCGATGGCGGTGACTCCCGTGGTGTTCTGGGCCGTCAGCCCCGTCATTGCCGCCATGGCATAACAGCCTATGGCCGAAATCGTCTTGATGTCGGCCTGAATGCCCGCTCCGCCCGAGGGGTCGGATCCGGCTATGGTGAGTACGGGATAATATTGTCTCATATATTCTACACTTTATCGCAAAGGGGGGAATAACGAGACTGACGACGGCCAATCGTTGCCGTTCTCGACAATCCCTGCGGCGGTACTAACCGCGTCAGGTTCCGAGGGTATCATCTCAGCGGCTGCAATGCCGCACCCCTTTGTCGCTGCAAAAGTAGACAAAACTTCCGAGAAAAACAAAAAAAGTTTTTCAGGTGGGAGATATTTATAGTTGTCTGTTTATGTATGATAAAAAGCTGTGAATTATTTCGTCAAATCAGAAAGGCGATGTGGAATGTCAGTATTTTGGTGTAAGTGTGAATTTATGTTAAAACGATTCTCGGGGCTTGCAAATTCTTGGATAAAACCATTATCTTTGCCGAACTGAATCTCTTGCAGAAGCCCGCATGGGTCAGCGGGAGGGTCAGTGACATAAAAATATCGAATGCGTTTACACGACGTTTCGTTTCTTGACAATCGGAAACTTCGCAACTACCAAATTATTGGTAAAAGTATATTGATTATCAGATAGTTTTTCTGAGCAAGGTGTACTAATGGTGTACTTTTGGGGAATTTAGGGGAAAGCACAGGAAATTGAATTTGATTTATTTTGGATGCGTTAGAGATTTTTAACTGCCTTAATTTGCCTTCTTTTACCTGTTTATTAACTTCTCAGTACACTTTCACAACTATTGAAAGACACTCTATCAGCCCATATTTTGTTTTCATTGCGATGCTGGACATCGAATAGCCGTGTCGCCGAAATATGTGCAACCGAGGACGGTTGTCCGCATCTTACGACTGAACACGGCCATCCCATGTCCCGCACAGGTTTTCAATCCACGGGGGATAAAGACCGTCATTTGCCCTGCGCCTCCGCTACTCTATGGCTTGAACAAATGCCGGACATTATCCTGTTCCGGGATTGCATACTCCATTCTTTTTCTTATTGCCTGATTGTTGTCCTTGACAGGACGGTTCCGGATTTCTACATTGCCTCACTACGATGCTGGACATCGAATAGCCGTGTCGCCGGAAGATGTACAACCGGGGACGGTTGTCCGCATCTTACGACTGAACACGGCCATCCCATGTCCCGCACAGGTTTTCAATCCACGGGGATACAGACCGTCATTTGCCCTGCGCCTCCGCTACTCTATGGCTTGAACAAATGCCGGACATTATCCTGTTCCGGGATTGCACTCTCCTTTCTTTTCTCTTTCTGCCATTTTCTTGTTTCCCCAGATTTTTCATTATGATGCCGTTCAGTAAAGTCCGGCATTTTTGATTTCAATGTCGTCCTGTGGCTTTCCTGTATATCGGGGAGGCCATTTTCATCTGATGCGTACCTGAGTCTTGTGGGTCTGTTGGAGTTGCTTGCCAAAATAAACGTGTGGCAAAGGGACATTCGCGTCGATCCGGAAAAATCTCCACTCTGCGAGTAGTATTTTTCCGTCTTGCCGTGAACATCCTTCTTTTGTGCCACACGCCTTTCAGGTGTCAAGCAACTCAAACAACCACACTGTCTTTGGACGCATGAGGTTAAAAAAAAGCCCCCACCGATATGAAAGCCACAGAACAACATATAAATAGGTCAAGGCAAGCTCACCAATCCTCCTATCTATACCGCATAAGCAAGGCGGTTGCAAAGGTGGCAAAAGTGATACTGATTGTCATCGGAGCAATCGTTGGTCTGACTATCGGTTGGCTGATTAAAAGAATATTCCGAGGCATCGGGTGGATAATCTCAATCCTCTCCGCATTAGGGATAATCTATTGGATAATGACTACACTCTAAAAACATTTACGACTATGGCAAGCAACACGATGAAAGGAACACAATCGTTCCAAGACACAATCAAGGCTTATCTTGAAACTATGGCGGAGAATGACGCTCTGTTCGCTGTCAAGTATGCCAATCCATCAAAGTCAGTATCCGACTGCTGTACTTTTATCATCAACCAAGTGCAGAAAAGCGGTTGCAACGGCTTCGCAGACGATGAAATCTTCGGAATGGCAGTCCATTACTATGAAGAAAATGAGATAGAGGTCGGCAAGCCTATCAACTGCCAAGTGGTAGTGAACCATACGGTAGAACTCACCGAGGAAGAAAAGGAACAGGCACGGCAGGACGCCATCAACAGACTCCG
>LUJS01000045.1 GCA_001689495.1 Bacteroidales bacterium M8
GAGGGTATCCGTTCATTGGTTGACTATGAACTCTCGCCGGAAAACAAAGGAGACAGACTGATTGAAGAAACCCGGTTACGTTCAAATCTTCTCTCATCGCAACCATTGTGCTTCAACCTTTTTGGAGAACTGAAGTTGCATCTTGACAAGGCATCGCAGTTTTTCGACATTCTGTATGACAACTATTTTAAATCTATTGATAAAATAGAATTTGAATATAATCCAGCCCGTCGCGATCCCAGACTTACCGGCGACCGCTCTGCCTTTGATGTATTTGTTGAATATACCTCAATCGCAGGTAAAAAGGGATTTATCGGAATCGAGGTGAAATATTCTGAAACGCTCAATGAGGGTGCCAATACAGTTGACGACATACTAAACAAACAGTTTTGCGACGAACCGAGAACAAGACGAGACCGCTATCGCGAGTTGAGCAAAGGATTATTTGCTGAGACAAGTTATGGAAATTTAGAGCAACTACCGGCCTTTCAGATATGGAGAGACCATCTTTTAGCAGTCTCCATGTGCAAGGCTTTCCCGGAGAAATATGATGAAGGACTGTTTTTATTCCTTGCTCCATATTCTAACAAGAACTGTCGGGACGGAGTAGAAAAGTATAAAAAGCTGCTTCTTAACCCTAATTCGGGTATTGACACTCATTTTTGTTACGCATGGCTTGAAGAATACATCGAAACCCTCGATAAAGTATTCAATGAAGATTGGACAAAGGATATGAAGAAGCGTTATCTCGGTGATTTATAATCTTATCTTTCGTTATGAGTAATTCAATATTCCAAAGCCTTAAAAAGTTTGCGAGTCTCTCTTCGCTTAAAGAACATGCTTCCCATGTCTATGAGTTCGACAATGTGGTAGTTATCGAAAAGAAAGATGGTAAATGGGGAGTTATGAGTAATCAGGGTGACGAAATAGTCCCCTTTGGCAAATATGACCTTATTGAACCTTACTTTATGGGTCTTGCAAGGGTCAAGATCGGTGATGTTCCAGTTGGGAAGAGTGAAAACTTTGGTAAATATCGCTGGGGAATTATCAATCTATCCGGTGAAGAAGTCATACCAGTTGAGTACACTGAACTTTGGCAATTCCATCTAAAAGAAAAAACGAAGATAAGAATGTCTAAAGATGCAGAAAGTCAGTGGCTCGACCTATACGATATTGCACCGTATCCCTACAATATCAAGACTGATGCTGATGGCCGTATAATGGATGCAGAATACTATGCTCAACTTCGTGAAGATTACAGAATTGATGATATAAGTGACGCTTTTGATGGTGACCCGGACGCACTTTGGAATATTGATTGATTATGAGTATAGACGATATGGACAAAGAAGAACTTGAAGAGTATTTGGAAGCAAGAGAAAGCCAACTTAACAATGTGCTATCTTCGCCAATAGGCACGGGCGACTACTCTATGCCGTCTGCTGAACAGATTGACGAGACAATCTTCTTGGAAGACGAGATTGAAAACACAAAGAGCCTACTTGACCTCTTTGAGGATGAAGACGAAGTAATGAAGAAATTTCTCGGTATAAAATAACTATGGCAGATATAATCAGAATCATTGCATTGATTGACAAATATCTCGAATCGACGGGACTCAATCGTGTGGAGGCCAATGAAATATCCATCTATCTGGAGAGGAATGGAGCATTAAGTCACTCAACAAAGGGACAACCATTGCGCAAACTTTTACGCGAGGGTAGAATACCCAATGCAGAGCAGCCGGGAGGCAAGGGTACTTCATGGTATATCCGGCACTCAAATAGTAAAAACGTCGTTGACTCTAAGCCGATACAAAAACCGAAGCAAAGTTCTATCATCAAAGAAACATCATCGGCAGCTATAGCATCTGGTCATGAACCAGTTGCTGATTCAGACGCGCAAATCCTAATTTTAGGGACATTGCCGGGAAAGGTGTCACTGCAAACCCAACAGTATTATGCTAATCGTACAAATCAATTTTGGAAGATTATATCAAGCATATTTAATGACACTATGTCAGACTCTTATGAAGAACGACTAAATATTCTTAAACGGCATCATATAGCTTTGTGGGACGTTCTAAAATTAGCAAATCGAGAGAGTAGCCTCGATTCTGATATAAAAAATCCCATTGCAAATGACATATTAGGATTCATATCAAAGCATCCTAAACTTCGCGTCATAGGACTAAATGGAAGTGATGCAGCGTCTTACTTTAACACATACATAGGGGCGCATAATCTACCCGAAAATATCCGTGTCGTTTCACTCCCAAGTTCAAGCTCTGCAAACACCCATTTTACAATAGATGATAAAATTGGTCTTTGGAAAACGATTCTTAAATAATGAAACCGACAAATAACCGAGTATTCTGCATAGGATGCAAACATCCGAAAATGCTCTTTGAAACTCAGACAAAGGCCGATAATTTCATCAAGTTCAATCGTGATGAAATCGCTTCATCGTCTGAAAAAGTACCAACAAGAAGCTATTATTGCTCATTTTGCTGTGGTTGGCATGTTACAAGCGTAGAAAACGAAGGTAAGGCTGAGGCAAATGATAGACGGGATGAACATACTTGGCATCAGATACGGTCCCTTAATAGCAAGAAAATCCCTCTAAATCCAGAAGGACAGAAACTTTCGGAAATGCTCGTCTCCGTTCATAGTCTTTTACAGAAATGTTTGAGGCAGCTTTTCCTGACAAATCTCAGTGAAGCACTTGATTTATTCAAAGACATCGTACTTGATTTTTCAATCATCGAAGACCGCGCCCGTAAACAAAATATCGCTTCTCCAAGAATTGACAGAATCCGATTCAAGGTTAAAGCCTTACAGCATACATTTGACATCATAGACGAATATGACATAGACAGCGATACTCGCAAGTTGTTTTTAAGTAAAGACGACCTTTCAAATCATGAATGGTCTATAAACTATATTCTCAACAAAGAGTTTGTTGAGAATGCTAACAGTCTGTTCTCTAAATTAGTTCAAGCACAGCAGAATAATAATATAGATGAACACAATCGTCTATATAAAGAAATCTTTGAGTTGCTAAGCAATTATAAAGGCAAAGGTATATCTGCAAAGAAAAAGGAACTAACCAACAGACTTGCAGAACTGCGCAAATGGACTCCCGATAAGGCTATTCAAGAGACAAAACCCGAGAGCAACAATAACTCGCTCTATATGTCTATCATAGATCTATTGGAACAAGCACATCAAGCAATCAATCAGTCTGATTTTGAACGATGTGAAAACCTCGTAAAGACCGCTGAGTGTTTGATGCCAGATTCAGCAGACGAAGTGAGCCAACTTCTTTGGTCACAGATACAAGGACTGAGAGCGACTATAAAATAGAAAAGACACCGCTACAATAAGTCGTAAACTTAATGAGCGGTGTCTTTTTATTATGGAGCGAACAAGGCGGCAATCTCCGTCAATCTTCTATTATATAATCCTTTATGCCATTTGCCTTTATAGCGGCAGTGGGAGGTGTAGGACTTGAAGATGTGGCGGTCGCCCCGTTTCAGCTTTTTCAGGACGGTGGACTTGTTGACTACGCCGGGGCCACAGTTGTAGGCGAGTGCGCCGAGAAGAACGGAGTCTTTGCCATATTGGGAGTATAGGGCGCAGAACTTGGTGAGGTCTTTGCGGAGCAGTGCGTCAGCCTGTGCCTCGGTAAGCTGACAGCCTCGGCGGTAGGGTTCGCCCGGCTGGACTTGATGCCCGTATCCTACATATGGCCAGTGTTTTGGCTTATGGAGCGTTTCAAACTTTTTGATTATCAGGACTGCCCGCTCAAAGAGCGGCAGCTCCATAATCGACCTCTTTGCGGCGAAGGCTGGCGTAGTGACCGCGAGGGTCACTAACGCCATGAGAAATATCAGTAGTTTTTTCATAAGCCGATGGGTGTTATGGTTCCGGGATTGACAGGGTTGATGATGCCGGGAGTTTTGCCGCCATCGTCGCCGCTGTCTTTGCTATTGAACTCGAAGGTCTGCTGCCATGGGGTTGACCCAAAGTTGTCTTCAATCCATATCCCGAATTTTACTGCTTCGGAAGATTGGGCGGTATAGTTCAGTCGGAATGTCTTGCTTTCAAGAAGCACACGGTCGTTGTTGACTAACACGGGACCGTCAACGAGTTTGAGTGTACCTTCGCCGTCAATGCACGGCTCGTCTGACGAGCATCCGAAACCGAGCATCGACAGCAGCACGGCACACAGGCGTGCCAGCAGGGCCGACAGACGTGAGTTGATTTCATTCTTCATCATCATTATTGTGTTTTTTGTTGATTCTACCAGTTGAAGCGTATGCCTATGGGGAGTGTGAAGTCCCACGGATTGTCAGCCCAAGTGTCGGGCACCTCGTAGGTGTGCTTGAAGTGATGCCTGAATGTCGGCTCGACAAACAGCTCGGTCCTGCCGGTCAGCCTTACCGACACGCCCCATGCGGCAGACAACGACCACACCACCGGCGCATCAAACCGCCCGGGACGCAGGGCCAAATGTCCGGGAGCCCCGGTGACCACCGATTCGGAATAGAGCGGGATGTCCACCTGCGCGCCCAGCGAGGCATACAATCTCACCCTGTCGGCGGTGAAGATGCTGTAATTCAACCTGACAGGCACGCCCAGATAATGCCAGTGGCAGACACTGTGCTGGGTCGTCGTCTCAAAGTCTGAGTGCAGATACGTGTACATCAGTCCGGTCTCCAAGCCCAGACGTCCGGTCAAGGCACGGTTGACGGTCACGGCAAACGACACTGGGCTGTGGTGGCTGTGCGACACGTTGTCATAGTCGATATAGCGCGGCGCCGATTCCCGCGACATCGTCCGCGACAATGCTCCGTCTTGGGGTGTGTCCTCCCCTGTCTCGTCATCATCATCATCGGGCTCGGGAGGGGGCAACGTCACCGCATCGCGGCCTATGTCGGGGCGCAGGCCGAAAGTCATGGCCGGATTCACGCCCGCCGACAGCGACCAGCGGCCATCGGGACCGCGGTGCAGCACCACTTTTGCCTTCTCTTCGGCATAATGCACCTCGCCCCCCTGCCCCGCCACGGAGTCCGTGTCCGAGCGGACAGGAGCGACCTCGACATCGACCGAATCGACGGGGACAGCAGGCACCACTGCCTCGGATTCTGATTCTGCGCCTACAGAGTCAGTCACCACGACAACCGGGGGCACCACCTGCACGCGCGCCATGGTCCCGCCCGGTGTCACCGACGGCATGCCGGGAGCCACCTCGACCTCGGTGGATTCATCTGCTTCCACGCCGACCGGAGTGACATTCCCGGACACCACCACCGCATCATCGTCATCGCCACCGCGCAGCAACATGAATCCCGCAAGGGCGGCGAGAAGGAGCACGGACAGCAGTCCCGCCTGACGGCGGTAATCGCTGACAAGGCGACGCAACATCACGCGGGCATGAAACAGTTGCGACGACGACGTCTTGGGCGCTATCCCCAGCAGTCCGGCAATCTCATTGTGCGACTTGTTCTCGAGCACGGCAAGCCTGAACACCTTCTGATACCCCTCGGGGAGCCTGCGCACCAGCGACTCGAGCACAGCCATGTCCAATATGTCGTCCATCGCGGGAGTATCCTCGACCTCGGGCAGCTCGTGCAGCACGCATGCCACATCCTGCCCGTTAAGGAACTTCAGCGACAGATTCTTCATTATCGTGGCCAGCCAGTAGTCTACGCGATCGAAATCGCGCAGCGAGTCCAGCCTCGTGAACGCAACGATGAAACCGTCGTGCAATATATCCTCGGCATCCCCGCGCTCCGGCACATACCGACGTATCACGCCGAGCATGCGGGGCGCAAAACGGGTATAGAAGAGGCTCATGGCCTCCCTGTCGCCACGGATACACTCCTCGACCAGAGTCCGGTTGTCTATTTGCAGATTGCGCTTCACACTACAAAGATACCCCATCCCCCCGAATACTGCACGCCGATGCAAATTTTTTTGCGGTTTATTTGCGGGGGATTGTTTTTTGTCATATCTTTGCAATATCAAAATGATATTACTTTAATTTACTCTCTAAAATCTTCACATCATGAATCAGAACAATGACAAGGAATTTGAGTATGGCGGAATGGCGGTGAGCGGTTTTGCCATGGTGTGCGTGACGGTCGTCATCGCACTGCTGCTGGCGGCGTCCGTGACCTGTCTCGTCGAGATCATGCCCGTCCTCTCGATCGTCGCCAATATCGTGCTGTTAGTTTCGTTCGTACTGTGTTGCATGGGATTCTTCACCCAACAGCCCAATCAGGCGCGCGTGATGATATTCTTCGGCAACTATCGCGGCACATTCCGCAAGACGGGTTTCTATTGGGTCAATCCACTTATGACCAAGCATAAAATCTCGCTGCGCATCCGCAACATGGACATCGAGCCCATCAAGGTAAACGACAAGGTGGGCAATCCCGTGATGATAGGCATGGTGCTGGTGTGGAAGGTCAGCAATACGTATCGCTGCATGTTTGACGTCGACACGGCCATCGACAGGTTTGTCAGCATACAGAGCGATGCGGCGCTGCGCGAGGTCACGAGCCACTTTGCATACGACAACGACCTCGACAACCACGACGAGGTGACGCTGCGCGGCGCCGGAAGCACCATTGTCGAGCTGCTCGAGGAGAAGCTGAACGAGCGTCTGTCCATGGCCGGCATCGAGGTGGTCGAGGCCCGTCTCAACTATCTGGCATACGCGCCCGAGATCGCTGCCGTGATGCTGCGCCGCCAGCAGGCATCGGCCATCATTTCGGCCCGCGAGAAGATTGTCGAGGGTGCCGTCTCGATGGTCAAGATGGCTCTGGACCAGCTCAAGGCCGAGGGGGTCGTCGAGCTTGACGAGGAACGCAAGGCCACGATGGTGAGCAACCTGCTCGTGGTGCTCTGTGCCGACGAGCCCGCACAGCCCGTGGTCAACACCGGCACACTCTATCAATGACAGACAGCGACAGTGGCGACTAAAGAGAACAGCAAGGGCTTTCTGCTCAGGCTCGACCCGGCCACGATGAAGCTGGTCGAAGCATGGGCCGCGCGCGAGTTCCGCAGCGTCAACGGACAGCTGCAGTGGATAATCCACGACTCGCTGCGCCGCCACGGCCTGCTGAAGCCGCAGGCCGACGACGTCACGCCTACCGACAACGATACAGAATCCGAAAACACCTTACCATAAAAAAACCAGACAATGAGAAACCGAATCCTTACAATCCTCTCCCTCCTTCTGCTCGTCCCGGCCTTCGTCGCCACGGCTGCCGAGGCACCGACCCGCATCGTCGTGGCTGCCGACGGCACCGGCGACTATGCCACCGTGGCCGAGGCCGTGCGCAAGGTGCGCGGCGACATGGACGACCCCGTCACCATATTCATCAAGAACGGCGTCTATCGAGAGAAAATCCTGATGAACGCCACCGCCAACAACCTGACCCTCGAGGGCGAGAGCGCCGAGGGCACCATCATCACTTGGGACGACTATGCCTCGCTGCGCAACATGGGCACCTCGGGCTCGTATACATTCAAGGTCGAGGGCAACAACATCACCTTCAGGAACCTGACCATCGAGAATGCCTCGGGCAACAAGGGTCAGGCCGTGGCGCTGCACACCATCGGCGACAGGCTCACGTTTGTCAACTGCCGTTTTCTGGGCAATCAGGACACGCTCTATACCGGAGGCCGCGGGGCGCGCCTCTATTTCGAGGAGTGCTATATCGAGGGCACCACGGACTTTATCTTCGGCTCGGCCACGGCGCTGTTCAACCGCTGCCACATCCACGGCAAGATGGACTCATACATCACGGCCGCATCAACGGCCGCCGAGAATCCCGTGGGCTATGTGTTCTATCAGTGCAAGGTGACCGCCGCGCCCGATGTCAAGGCCCTCTATCTGGGGCGTCCGTGGCGACCCAACGCATCGACATTCTACATCGAATGCGAGCTCCCCTCGGCCATACATCCCGCCGGATGGCACAACTGGGGCAAGGCATCGAACGAGGCCACGGCCCGCTATGGCGAATACGGCTGCACCGGCGAGGGAGCCGCGCAGGAGAGCCGCGTGGGATGGCGCAAGAAACTCGGCGCCGACGAGGCCGCACGCCTTGTCAGCCCCGAATACCTCTTCGGCCGCACGCTGAGCTGGAAGCCTTTCTGACACAAATACACGCAGACACCTATGCACAGCTGTGGACGGGTGTCTGCATTTCTATACCGTAACATCACCAACCGGCATATATGAAAGATCAGTATAACGGCCCTACCCTCGACGAGGTGACGGCTCTGGCACGCAGGGCCGGGGAGGCCGCCCTACGCCACTTCAGGCACAACGATACGCTCGAGATGCACAACAAGCTCAACGACAGCGACATTGTCACCTCGGCCGACAAGGAGAGCGAGGAAATCATCACGGGCTATGTCCGCGCCCGCTATCCCGACCACGCCATCCTGTCCGAGGAGTCGGGCGAGACAGCCGGGACTTCCGGATTCCGCTGGGTCATAGACCCGATAGACGGCACCACCAACTTCTTCTCGGGCATCCCAGTGTGGGGCGTCAGCATCGGTGTCGAGCACGAGGGCAAGACGGTGATAGGCGTGGTCTACCTGCCCGCCCTCGACGAGATGTTCTGCGCCGTGCGCGGCGAGGGAGCAAGCCTGAACGGCACCCCCATACATGTCTCGGACGAGACGGCGCTGTCGCGCTCGGTGGTGGCCACAGGCTTTCCCGTAGACAAGGACAGGAATCCCGACAACAACCTTGACAATTTCTCGCGAATCATGCCCCTCGTGCGCGACGTAAGGCGTCTCGGCTCGGCTGCTGCAGACCTGTGCTATACGGCCGCCGGATTCTTTGGCGGATACTGGGAGATGAACCTGCACGAATGGGACGTCAATGCCGGGATGCTGATACTCGGCGAGGCGGGCGGCACCTGCACGCGATTCCGCCCCGACCGCGGGGTCTCGATAGTCTGCGGCAATCCGGCCATACACCGCCGTCTGTCCTCGTTGCTCGAGGGCTGACGGGTCACCACCCGGGATTCTGCGTCAGGTTGGGATTGCGATCCATCTCGACCAGCGGTATGGGCCACAGCTCGTGGCGCGGCTGATAGGTGCGGGTGTACATGAGGTCGCCGAATATGTCGCGGGCATCTTTGACCGAAGCCTCGAGCAGTCCCCAGCGGCGCAGGTCCCAGTATCGCTGACCCTCGCCAGCCAGCTCGAAGGCGCGTTCGCGGCGTATGCGCCGGGCCGTCTCATCATGGTCACCCTCGGGTATGTCGGGCATCCCGGCGCGGGCGCGCACCTTGTTGACCTCGGCTACGGCGAGGTCCTGACGGCCCGTCTCGTTATAAGCCTCGGCCAGCATCAGCAGCACGTCGGCCAGACGTATCAGCGGGAACTCGTAGGGCGTGCGGGTGTACTCGCCCCAATATCCGTCAAGATTGCCAGTGGGTATCCACTTGCGCCAGAAATAAGAGTTCCACCCCTCCGAGTTGCGCATGAAAGCCATCGCCTCCATCGGCGCGCCACCCGCCGTGGGGTCGGCAAAGACAAACTGCTTGTCGCGGGGCACGGACCCGGCGTCGGTGCCGAGATAATGCGAATAGGGGGTTATGATGTTGAGGCACAGGCGCGGATCGCGGTTGCGATAGGCGTCCATGACGCGCGTGGTGTCGCAGTCGAGCAGGTCGGTGACGCGCGTGCTGCCCTGATCAATGGCCACGCTGAGCAGGCGGCGGCGCTCCTGAGGCGAGGCGGCGTCATAGCCGGGAAAGACGTCGTCCCAGCAGAAGGGCGTGCCGTCGGGATACTCGTACATGTCGGCGAGCGTCACCGAGGGGACAATGCGGTTGGAGGCGATGAGGCGCATGGTCGACTTGTTGCCGAAATATGACACGATGTCGAGCGCATAGCCCGCCACGTTGCCGTCGAGCGACTGGATGGAGAATATCATCTCGTCGCTGTGACGCCCGTTGTAGAGTCGGAACAGGTCGCCATAGTCAGGGTGCAGCGAATAGCCGTAGTCGGCGTTGAGGTCATTGACAATCTCCTCGAAGTCTGCCCGGGCCTCGTCCCACATCCCCGCAAACAGATACACCTTGCCGCGCAGGGCGTATGCGGCGCCGCGGGTGGCGCGGCCCAGATCGGCAGCGTCCCACCTGACGGGCAGCGAGGCTATGGCGGCCCCGAGGTCGTCGAGTATGCGACCCCGCAGCTCGTCGGCGGTGACGCGCGGATTGTCGAGGGTGGCAAACTCCTTGTTGATGTCGCACGTCTCGTCATAATAGGGCACCCCGCCCCAGCACTGCAGCATGCGGAAGTATGCCATGGCCCTGAGGAAACGCGCCTCGCCCGTGACCCGCGAGATCGTCTCGGGGCTAATGTCCATCCCCGCCACGCCGCGCATCACGGTGTTGCAGCGGTGCACCAGCTCGTAGAGATACTGCCAGTGATTCTGCACGCCGCCGCTGCCCGAGGCAAACGACGTGCCGCGCGACACGTCGGCCCACGGCGAGGTGCCGTCGGCCAGATCGCCGCACATCTCGAACGTGAACTCCATGCCAAAGCACCACGGCTCTTTCATGGCGGCATAGAGGCCTATCGCGGCCTGCCGGGCGTGGACTTCGGTCTTCCAGAAGGTGGCGTCAGACATCTGGTTGCCGGGTGTATAGTCGAGCGACTCGCACGAGACGGCAAGCAGCGAGGCCGCCGCAAGCAGGGGCAATAACATCCTTTTCATCTTCATCGTCGGTCAGAATGTAATGTTGAGGCCCAGCGAGTACTGGCGCACGGCGGGATAGCCCACGCCGGCGTCGACCTCGGGATCGAGCCCCGGAAAATCGGTTATGGTAAAGAGGTTGTCAAAGCTGGCATAGAGCCTGAGGTCGCTGACAAAAAACTTGCGTGTGAACGACCGAGGCACCGTGTATCCCACCCTGAGATTCTTGCAGCGCAGATAGGCGGCGTTGTGCACGAAGGCGTCGCTGGCTATGTTGTTCTGCGAGTTGGCGCTGTTGCGCAGGCGGGGATACTTCGAGTCGTAGGGATTGTCTGGGGTCCATGCGTTGTCGGTGATGTCTTTGACAAGCGACTGGCCCATCACGGTCACGAACCTGAATGCCTGATTGTTGTAGTAGACCTGATAGTCGCCCACGCCCTGCAGCAGCAGGCTCAGGTCGAATCCCTTCCACTCGGCGCCGAGCGAGATGCCATACGTCAGGTTGGGCAGCGAGCCGCCGCCAATCTCCACGCGGTCGTCGTTGTCGAGCGACCCGTCGCCGTTGGCGTCGGCAAAGAGAAAGTCGCCGAGCTCGGGACGCGGGAATGTCGAGAAGTATTCGGGATTGCGGTCCACGAGCGCCTGCACGTGGTCGAGGTCCGACTGATCACGCACGATCCTGTCTACGGTCATGACGTAGAGCTGATTGGCCGGACGCCCCTCCTGTATCTTGTAGACGCCGTTTATCGAGGCCACGTCGCCGCGAAATCGGGTGACGCGGTTGCGCACGTAGCCCAAGTTGAACCCGGCGTGATACGAGACGTTGCCTATGCGGTCGCGCCAGTCTATCGAGAGCTCGAAGCCGCGGTTGTTGACGCGCCCGGCGTTCTGGTCGGGCACCGCCGAGGTGCCGTGCTCGAGCGGCGCGGGCAGGGTGATGAGTATCCCCTTTGTCGACTTGTCGTAGATGTCAATGGACCCGCCGAGGCGGTTGCCCAGCACCGAGAAGTCTATGCCGACGTTGGCCATGCAGGTCTTCTCCCACGACATCGACGAGTTTGACAGGATGGTCTGCGCGAATCCGCCCGCGATGTTGCTCCCCAGCACGTAGCCCTGAGTGGCAAAGAGCGACTGATACATATAGTATGTCGTGGTCGAGTTGTTGCCCAGCGTGCCGTACGAGGCGCGCACCTTCAGGTTGTCGAGCCATCCGCGCGAAGCCTGCATGAAGGCCTCCTGCG
The DNA here is from genome assembly GCA_001689495.1 of Bacteroidales bacterium M8. GTDB lineage: Bacteria > Bacteroidota > Bacteroidia > Bacteroidales > Muribaculaceae > Duncaniella. Next base: position 11,976 of record LUJS01000045.1, read on the forward strand.
ACAGGCGCCAGCCCGCCGACACCGAGGGGAACCAGCCCCAGCGGTGGCCGGGGGCGAACCTCGACGACCCGTCGGCCCTGAGGTTGGCCTCGAGCAGATAGCGGTCGTCCCAGTTCAGGTTGACGCGCCCGAAATAAGACCGCATGGCCCACTCCGTATAGTTGCCCCCGGTATTACCGTTGGTCGTGGCGGCGTCGAGCGAGGTCATCGAGTCGTCGATGAGGTCGTATTTCATGAAGTTCTCGGTCTCATACTTGTCATACTCCTGACTCATGCCGGCCAGAACGTCGAGCCCGAAGCGACCCGCCTTGAGCGAGTAGGTGGCCGTGAGTTCGGACGACCTGAACGTGTCGGCATAGTTGCGGCGGCGTATGTAGGTGCGCACCACACCCTCGCGTATCAGCACCGGACCGTCGGGTGTGAACCTGAACAGGTCGCGGTCGGTGAGGTGATGCTCGACGCGGCGCGTCCAGTAGTTGTATGTGTACGAGCCGCGTATCACCAGCCCCTTGAAGGGTCGCACCACGGCATTGAGCCGGGCCACGGTGCGGCGCGTCTTGGTGGGGAAGTCGTCCTTGTAGAACCACTGTCGGCGATAGGGGTTGAAGTTGCTGACGTTCTCCTCCTCGGGATTCTGTATGCCTCCATACAACCCCGTGACAGGGTCGTATAGAGTCATGCCCGGCACGGTGTTGAACGCTCCCGACCCGAATATGACGTCGCCCCCGGCGGTGGCGTTGTCGGCCGACGGGTTGTTGGTGTCGATGTATCCGAACAGCTCGGTGCCCACCGAGAGCCACGGCTTGATGTCGACGTCGAGGTTGGCGCGCAGCTGATAGCGCTCGTAGTCGGTGTGATATACCATGCCCGGATTGTCGATGTATCCGAACGACACGTTGTAGCGGGCGCGACGTCCGCCGCCATAGACGGAGACATTGTGATTCTGCACCACCGACGGGTTGCGGTATATGTGGTCCTGCCAGTCGGTGTTGGGATATATGGTGGGATTGCGTCCCGCATCGTTGCGCCACTCGTCTATCTTGCCCTGCGAGAAGCGCGGGGCCTGCCCGTTGGCCACGAGGGCGGCGTTCTGTATCTCCATGAAGTCGGCATAGTCGGTGACGAGGTTGAGGCGCTTGGCCACCGTCTCGAACGATATGTTGCCGCTGTATGTCAGCCTCGGGGCCGACTCGACGCCGTGGCGCGTGGTGACCAGTATGACGCCGTTGGCCGCGCGCGAGCCGTAGATGGCCGACGAGGCCGCATCCTTGAGTATCGAGATGTTCTCGATGTCGTGCGGGTTGATGTCGCTCAGGGCTATTCCGGTCATGCCGTCGACCACCACCAGCGGGGCGGCGTCGTTGAGCGTGCCCTGTCCGCGCACACGTATCTTCTGCGCCTCATAGCCGGGCGTGTTGCCGCCGGCATTGGTGACGGTGAGGCCCGGAGCGAGTCCGGCCAGAGCGTTGGTGACGTTGGTGACGGGGCGGTCGGCCAGCGCGGCGGGGGCCACCGACGACACCGAGCCCGTCAGGTCGACCTTGCGCTGGGTGCTGTAGCCCACCACCACGACCTCGTCGAGCTGCGAGCGCGAGGGCTCGAGCACGACACGACAGTCGGCCGTCGAGGGGCCGACCGCGAGTGTCGCCTTGTCAAAACCTATGTAGTCAACGGTCAGCGTGAGGGTGTCGGGGAGGGAGTCGAACGAAAAACTGCCGTCGGCAGCCGTGAGGACGGTCCGGACGGGGTCTGTCCCCGCCGTGACCGTGGCGCCGATGACCGGGTCGCCCGACGGGTCGCTGACTATGCCCGACAGCGAGCGGGCGGCGACGGTGGGAGCCACGGCGGCCAGTGCGGCGAGGAGAATGGGAGCGGTCAGTATCTTGCACATCTGTGGAATGGATTCGGATAACGGATGCAAAGTTAACATCCTTGATACAGAGTGCAAAGGTGTCGTAAACAGACTCACCGAATCTGTCAACGAGCGCACCGCGGGGTCAGTCGGACTGCACCACCAGATAGCCCGTGATCTGCCAGAAACGGTCGGGGTCGGTGATGACCAGCATGTGGTGGCCGGCGCTGTCGGCCATCTGGTACGAGTCGGCCGGATGGCGCGTCAGCAGCCTCGGCTTGCCACTGCCGCAGTCTATGGCGCGCAGGGTGCGGCGGTCGGCGGTGGCGAAGAATCCGGGGTCGAAGTCAGAGTCCATCAGGCGTGTCTTGCGCAGGAATCCTGTCTGGAGTATGCGGTGCTCGCGCAGCGACTTCTTGGAGGCCACGACATAGTGGCAGCGGTTCATCTCGGCCTCGATGCGTCCCGCCGAACGCTCTACCGAGTCCTTGCGGCTGGTCACCTCGTCGATGGTGACGTTGAGCGAGTCGACGGCCGAGTTCAGGTCGGCTATGTGCTCGTTGGCCTCGCGCAGGCGCGAGCGCAGGGTGTCGATCTCGCGCGTCTGCGAGTCGAGCTGCTTCTTCATGGCGTCGATGGCGTCGGCCAGACTGGTCGAGAACAGCTCTGACTCGCGCAACTGCTCCTCGAGGCGGTCCAGCTGCTCGCGGCGCTGGCGCAGGGTGCTGCGCACGCGGGTTATGTCGCGCAGCAGGGCGTCGTGGGCTGCACGGCTCTCGGGCGACGAGGGCCCCGAGATGGACATGATGTTCTCGAGACGCTTTATCTCGTCCATCCCTTCCGAAATCTCCTTGACCAGCACGAGCAGGCGGTCGCGCTCCTCGAGCGCGGCTGCAAGCTCCTGACGCGAGGCCTCCATGAGGTCCTCGCGCGAGGCATCGGGCGTCTTGTCCGCGCACGAGACCAAGGCTGTCGACAAGACCGTGAGTATGAGAAACCTGTTCATGTGTCGGGCGGGAGAAACGTGGTTGACGGTACAAAGATACGAAAAATCGGCAAAATCAGCCCCAAGCGCGGATGAACGTCACGAATCCGTGAATCAACGACACGCCCCGCCACTTGCCGATGTTGCTGACAATGCCTAATTTTGCGGCATGAAACCGACCGAGAACAAAACATCGCGGATATTCGACCTTGTCTTCTGCCTGCTGTTCATGCCCCTGCTCATAGTGCTGGGGCCGGCGCGGTCGTGGGCGGCACAGTGGCCGCTGTTCTTTGTCATAGCGTGCGTGTTTCTCTACGGATGCTACTTCATCATCAGGCGGGTCGACATCCCCGGACTGGTGATAGCCCGCCGCTACAGGCCCATAGCCCTCACGGCCATCGCGCTGATGGCCTGCAACACGGCCATGATATTCTATCCCCTGCCCGACATCGACTTCCTCACCCCGGCCATGAGCCGCTATCAGACCTCGGTGCGCGACTATGGCGTGAGCATGGGCATGTGGCTGATGTTTGCCTTCGTCACGGGATATGCCCTGACGGTGTCGTTCGTCACCGAGCTCTACGGGCGCCTGCTGCTGCAGAAGAAGATTGAGAGCCAGCGCGACAAGGCCCGTCTGGCCATGTTCAAGGCCCAGATAAGCCCCCACTTCCTGTTCAACACCCTCAACTCGCTCTACAGCCTCGTCATAGGCACCTCAGAGAAGGCCGAGGACGCCTTCATCAAGTTTACCGAGATTCTCAAGTACACCTACGTCACCATTGACCGCGAGCTGGTGGCGCTCGACGAGGAGACGCAATACATACGGAACTACATAGACCTGCAGAAGCTCAGGCTCAACGAGCACACCGAGGTGAGGTGGCACGCCGACATCGACGGCGGCCCGGCACAGATACCCCCGATGCTGCTGCTGACGTTTGTCGAGAACGCCTTCAAGTACGGAGCCTCGACCAGCAAGGACTGCCTCATAGAGATAGACCTGACCCTCTCGGGCGGCGTGCTGACGCTGAGGACCCGCAACGCGGTTATGAAGCACGCCGACATGTTCCGCACCGAGGTGCCCGCGGGCATCGAGAACTGCCGCGGACGGCTCGAGGCTCTCTATCCCGGCAAATACTCGCTCGCGACATCAGACCGCGACGGGCATTTCGAACTTGACCTGACCGTTAAACTATATTGAACACCCCATGGACGCGAAAATGAAATGTGTGGCCATCGACGACGAAGTGCTGGCTCTGGACGTGATAGAGAAATTCTGCAACCGTCTGGGCGGCATCGAGCTGCAGACATTCACCGACCCCGCCAAGGGACTCGCCGAGATACGCGCGTCGCGCCCCGACGTTGTGCTGCTCGACATCGAGATGGAGAACATCACCGGGCTCGACATAGCCCGCGAGCTCCCCGAGGGGACATGCTTCATCTTCACCACCGCCTATCTCGACTACGCCCTCGAGGGATTCAACCTCGACGCCGTCGACTACCTGCACAAGCCGTTTGCCTACAGCCGGTTCCTCACGGCCTTTGAGAAGGCATCGCGCCGCATCTCGGCCCGCACCGTCAGGACCGACCCCAGATCGCTCGTGGTCAAGCAGGAATACAGCAACGTGAGCATACCGTTGGCCGACATACTCTATATCGAGGCGATGGAGGGATATTCAAAAATCTTCAGGACGCAGGGCGACTGCGTCGTCTCGCGCGTCATACTCAAGCAGGTATGCGGCATGCTGCCCGCCGGCGAGTTCATCAGGATACACCGCTCGTTCGTCGTGCCCGTGTCCAAGATAGCCAGCTTCACGCGGCAGGAAGTCCGCCTCGCCAACGGCAAGACCCTCCCCGTCGGCCGCCAATACGTCTCGTCCGTCAAGGAACTCCTTAAGCCATGACCCGAGGCAATGGGGGCTTGGGTGTCGCGTTTTACCATTCCTGCCGCGAGGTGCGTTATTTCCGTCGTATGGACGTGGTGTCAAACCAGCCTCTGCGGGATGCATAACAACACCCCCGCAATGGTGTGCAATCCGCCCCGCCTTGCGCGGGGCATGGGAAAGTAGCCCCGAGGCTTGCCTCGGGGTAGACGTCCCACCCCACCCATCCGGCCCCCGAACGGGGGTCGGGGATTATCCGCCCCATTACCGCGAAAATCGGGCCGCCGTTTGCCGCGCACCTACGGCGCGCCGTTGGGTGGGGGATGCCGTTCCCCGGGGTTACGCACACCTATGGCGTGCTCACCCCGGGCTATTCCCGCCCGACCGCCACGCGGTCGCACCCGCCCCCACGGGGCTTGCGTTGTACCGTCCAAGCCGCGAGGTGCGTTATTTCTGTCGTAGGGACGTGGCCTGCCACATCCGCGATCGAAAAAAGTAACTTCCTGCCATCCGAGCCGCAAAGCGGCGATACAATAATAGCCCCACATCGAGCGAGGCAACGAGCGATGGTGTGGGGTATGTGGGGGTGACAATTATGGGCCTCGGAGAGGTCCGTTAATTCCATACTCACGCGCGCGAATCTCGCGTATTATACGACCTCTTCGAGGCCGGGGACGTGATGAATCCAACCCACCCCACACCTTCGCTCGTTGCCTCGCTCGATGTGGGGCTACAATTGCATCGCCACTTCGCGGCTCGGATTCTACCCCGTCTTCCATAGCCTGCGAGGGACATGGGTTTGGCGATTACATCGACCTTCGGGAGATATGACCGCGCGGGGCCCGGACACCCTGCGGGAGCCCGAACAATCGGCGGTCGCTCCAACCTCGGGGCAAGCCCCGAGGCTATTAAAGCGGTGCCCCGCCTCCGCGGGGCGCATGGGCGTTTCGCTCCCAGATGGACGGTGCCAAACCAGTCACCGCATCCGCGGGGCGCATGGGTGGTTGATGGCGCCGCGTTTGCCGCGCACCTACGGCGCGCCGTGGGTGGGGTGCCCTTTTCCCGGGGTTACGCACACCTATGGCGTGCTCACCCCGGGCTATTTCCACCCGACCGCCACGCGGTCGTTCAAGCATCCGCGGGGCGGATGGGCGTTTCGGCCCAGTCGTGCGCGGGCGCATGGGCGTTTCGCTATCCCAGCCGCGAAGCGGCGATGCAATAATAGCCCCACATCGAGCGAGGCACGAGCGATGGTGTGGGGTATGTGGGGTTGACAATTTTGGGCCTCGGAGAGGTCCGTTAATTCCATACTCACGCGCGCGAATCTCGCGTATTATACGACCTCTTCGAGGCCGGGGACATACCGAATACAACCCACCCCACACCATCGCTCGTGCCTCGCTCGATGTGGGGCTACAATTGCATCGCCACTTCGCGGCTCGGATTCCGCCCCGCCTTGTGCGGGGCCCGGAAACGTAGCCCCGAGGCTTGCCTCGGGGTAAAACGCCCTGCCCCACCTTTCCGGCCCCCGAACGGGGGTCGGGGAATACCCGCCCCACCACCGCGAGATTTAGGCTGGGGACGAAACTATCCAATAACCCTATAACCTTATAACCCTATAATCCAACCATGTCGGGGAATGCGCAAAAAGCCCCGGGCGCTGCAATCCGCAGCCCCCGGGGAATATGCAAGTCAGGAAAAACCAATAATTACATCCTCACCTTCACGCTCTTGCCCGCGGCGGTGGCGATATAGACACCGGGGGTGAGGGCGGGGAGGTCGACGCCACGGTCGGAAACAAAGCCCGTGAATACCTGACGGCCAGCAAGGTCATAAAGGCTGACTGCCGAGCCCTCGGCAACGCCCGAAACCACGATGCGTCCGTCGCGACAGGCGATGGTGACATTCTGAGCGTCATCCACCACGTCAAGGATTCCGGAGTTACCGTTATTGTCCCCCGTGCCGGTGTAGTCATCGTTATTTTTCTCGCCCCATACCGGACGTATCACTTGTGCCCAGAAACGGGGGTAAAGCGATAGCTTCATCCGACTATCCTTGCTGAAAGACAATGCTTTGTCGAACTGCTCGGCATAGTGGGGAGTCGTCGAATCTTCCTCTCTCGGAGAATTCGACGAAGAATAATACGCATATTTGCTATGCACGGGAGTGTAATGCGGGGGTTCGGAAGATGTCGTCTTCAAAGTGGCGGGAAAGAACATGCGGTCGCCCAGAGCCATACCGATTACGCCCGATTCGTCATGGACCCAAGTCTGCGACAACGAGGCGTTGTCGGCAATGAAATCCAGAAGCTCGTTCATCTCGGCTATCGTGGGCATACGCCAGCCCTCGCCCCACAAGACATTGGCCGCGTCATATTCGGTGCCAGAAATGTCCTCACCGATATTTTCGCACCAGAAATAGTGGCTTGAATCGGGCCGATACAACATGCCCAGATAAAACTTGTAGTTTTCAAGGTCAAAATCCTCCTCGTTTTCTCTTGACACGGTCTCGCCCCAAGCAAACAGGCCGCCCTCATCAAAAGGCGTCTCGGCGCCGACATTGCAGGTGGCCCACAGCAGGCCGCTGGGCAGGCCGAGGTCAACATACTCGTGTCCGCCAATCACGCCGTCGGCAGGCTGCAGCTGCGGAAGTGCCGCGCTGCCCGAATTTGCGCCAATGAGCATGCAACCCACAATGGCGACTGAATGTAAAAATCTACTCANNATTATGGTATTTGAAAGTTACGAGTGAGAAGACCAAATATTAAGCCATTGCAAAAATAAGACATTAGTTTTAAACATTCAAAAATTTCAGGCAAAATCTTAAAAAAAGTTTCTCGACTCGTTGTTATGGACTAAAAAAAGATTCACGGCCTCGGCAGGTTTCATGCGGCTTATATTGGTCCCTCACTCCAGAGAGCACTTCGCCGAGGCCGTGAATCAATGGTTTATGTCGTATTTTTATCGTAAATCGTAGGGACGTGTTGGTTGGGTGCCGTTGGGTGTCGGTCGCACCCGCCCCGTTTTGTGCGGGGGCTACGGATGGGCATGTCCCGCGAGGGACATGGGTTACACATAGCCGGTTACATCGACCCTCGGGAGATGTGACCGGATCTGATCGCCGTCCCCGCCAACGTGTCCGGCAAGGACACGGATTGTAGGTCTCGCGCGGGGCCCGGACACCCTGCGGGAGCCCGAACAATCGTCGGTCGCTCCAACCTCGGGGCAAGCCCCGAGGCTATTAAAGCGGTGCCCCGCCTCCGCGGGGCGCATGGGCGGTTGATGGTGCCGCGTTTTCCGCGCACCTACGGCACGCCATTGGGTGGGGTGCCGTTTCCCGGGGTTACGCACACCTATGGCGTGCTCACCCCGGGCTATTCCCACCCGACCGCCACGCGGTCGTTTATGCCCCGCGGGAGGAAAGGGCGTTTTGCCATCCCAGCCGCGAAGCGGCGATGCAATAGTAGCCCCACATCGAGCGAGGCACGAGCGATGGTGTGGGGTACGCGGAATATTATAATAATGGGCCTCGGAGAGGTCCGTTAATTCCATCTCCACGCGCGCGAATCTCGCGTATTATACGACCTCTTCGAGGCCGGGGACGTACCGAATCCAACCCACCCCACACCATCGCTCGTGCCTCGCTCGATGTGGGGCTATCATTGCATCGCCGCGTCGCGGCTTGGATCCCACCTCTGCGGGATGCATACCCAACTATGGGATGGTTGCCACCCGCCCCGCCTTGTGCGGGGCCCGGAAACGTAGCCCCGAGGCTTGCCTCGGGGTGGACGGCCCTCCCCAACAATCCGGCCCCCGAATGGGGGTCGGGGAATACCCGCACGGGCAGGGGCGCATGGGGGTTTTGCTGATGCAAAATTAGGTCATATCCCTGTATTTTCCCATTTTTAGGGGTCGAATAAATCTATGCACCCGTTTTGTATGTCATTGATTGTCAAAACAATACCGCCGCATAGATTTCAAAAATCTATGCGGCGGTATAATATATTGATTTACAATTAATTACACAGGCAACAAAACCACTACTTGGGTCATCTTGTTGATACTCCGTCTATTACAATATATGCGAGAGGTATTCTTGGGTGGATTCCGAGCCAGATTCGGTGATTTTTCGCTTCAGCACCGACTTGCGGTTGTAGACCGCCTCGGTCCGTATGCCCTGAAGGATGCTGATGGCACGCGGGGAGAAGTCGAGCAGCAGATAGAGGTACAGCTCGTAGTCGCGCTCCTTTAGGCCGGGCACGTCCCTGCGCAGCCGGGCCATGAGTCCGTCGAGATTGGTGTCGACCAACGACTCGAGGTTGCCGAGAATCTGCCTGTCGTTCTGTATCTCGGAAATAATGGACAGCACCTCGTTTGAAATCTTGTCCCTTTCGTTGGAGAGCCCCTTGAACTGGAAGTATGTCGAGCAGAGGCGGTCGAGAATCTCGAAACGCGAGGCAAGCAGCCCCCTCACGTTCTCCTTGGCAAGCGCCGAGACGCTGCGGGCCTCGCTGACCTCCGACTCCTTCTCATTAAGGATATTGCGCAGGTCGCGGGCCTCGAGCATTATCATCTCCTTCTCCTGACGCAAAATGCGGGTCCGGTACACATATATGATAATGCCACACAACAATATCAGCACTCCGACAGAAATGGCAAGGTACCTTATCCGGCGCTCCTTCTTGACAATCCTGAGGTTGCTTTCAGCCTCCTTGTCATAAAAAGACGATATAGTGGCGGCATAGTTGCGGTTGAACAGTTTATCTACTTCACGATTCTGCCAGTTGAGGACATGGGATTTCAATTCGTATGCTGACTGAAAACGTCCTTCTCGTTGTAACAACATTATTTTCAGCTCGGACAGATCATACTCTCTTGCGTCAAGAGAGTCCTGACACTCACGGGCCTTGAGATTATTGCCTGTCAGAAGATATGATTCGCCAAGATTCTCATAATCATCCTCGATAAATGACGATGGGCTGATATTCCGCAGTATTTCATAATGTTGGATTGCTTTCTTATATTCTCCTTTATAAAATAATGCAGCCGCAATTTCTCTTAAAGCAGCAACTTTAAGGTCGATGTTGCCGATGGAGTCTGCAATGTCGAGGGCTTGCGAAGAGTATATAAGAGCCGTATCGTTCTGTTTTATCATAATATATGCACGCGAGAGGTCTATCAGAGCCCACGGGGCATATTTCTTGGACTTCGCGTCGCGCAGACTCCGGTAAGAGAGGTCATAATAATGGAGGGCGCTCGAGGCATCGTACATGGCCTTGAATCCGTCGGCGATGGTGCGGTAGACGAGACCGAGCAGCAGGTGGTCTGAGGCGGCCAGGGCGTATTTCTCGGCGCGGAGACCGTCGACTATCGACTGCTCGTAGTGCTTATTATAATAGTTGACAATAGACGCCATGTAGAATGCCTCGGCCTTTTCGGCGTGGGAGCCGTGCGTGGCGTAATAGTCAGTGCCAATGGCGATAATGGAATCATCATATACAGGCACGTCGGCCAAATGCCGCGCGCGTGTCAGCAGCACGGCGTGGCGCGCCCGCGCGGCGTCGGTGCGGAGGGTGGCGGGGTCGATGGCGTCGAGCAGGGCGAGGGCCGAGTCGGGCGCCAACGTCATCAGCGAGTCGGCACGATTCATCGCCTCGCCCACCCGGCGGGGAGTGCAGCCCCCGATGCCAAGGCATACGAGAGCGGCGAGAATGAATATGTATATCAGCTGTCGCATGATTCCAGACACAAAGTTAGGCAAAATTATGCGGCAGCAGAAATTTTCACAAAAAAGATTCAATTTGCGGATTGGCCGCCGTTTGCCGCGCACCTACGGCGCGCCATTGGGTGGGGTTGGCCGTTTCCCGGGGTTACGCACACCCATGGCGTGCTCACCCCGGGCTATTCCCGCCCGACCGCCACGCGGTCGTTCACGCCCCCGTGGGGCGCATGGGTTTGGCGATTACATCGACATTCGGGAGATATGACCGCGCGGGGCCCGGACACCCTGCGGGAGCCCGAACAATCGGCGGTTGCTCCAACCTCGGGGCAAGCCCCGAGGCTATTAAAGCGGTGCCCCGCATCCGCGGGGCGCATGGGTGTTTTGCTCCCCGATAGGTGGTGGCACCCGCCCTGCCTTGTGCGGGGCTTGGGAACGTAGCCCCGAGGCTTGCCTCGGGGTAGACGGCCCGACCCCCTTTCCGACCCCCGAACGGGGGTCGTGGAATAGCCGCCCCTCCAACGCGAGAATCGGCGGAAAGAGGGCGGGATTTACAGAAATCTGTCGATTCGGGGGCTTGTGTCACGATTTTTTGTTATTTTTGTGGCGGAATTACAAAAGATATTCAGCCAACAACGATATGAAAGTTTCCATCATAGGTGCCGGGGCGATGGGCGGGGCGGTGGCCCGAGGCCTGCTTGCCGCCAAGGCCGTGAGCCCCGAGATGCTCACGGTGGCAAATCCCCACCTCGACAAGATCGGAGACCTCGCCGCCCGCGGGGTCCGCGTCACAACCTCTAACGCCGATGCCGCCACGGGCGCCGACATCGTGGTGGTTGCCGTCAAGCCGTGGCTTGTCGCAGGCGTCATCGCCGAGATCGCACCCGTCGTCGAGCCGACCGCCACCGAGGTCACGGCCATCGTGGCCGGGGTGTCGTGCGCCGACCTAATCGGCATGTTTGCCGGCCGCGTGCCCGAGCGCCTCTCGATTGCCATGCCCAACACGGCCATGACCGTGGGCGAGTCCATGACGTTCATCGTCGAGGCGGCGGGCGAGTGCACTGGGGCGCGGGAAGTTTTCGGCCCGCTGGGGCGCGTGATGGTGATTGACGAGCGTCTGCTGCCGGGTGCCACGGCGCTGGCATCGTGCGGCATAGCCTATGCCATGCGCTATGTGAGGGCGGCCTCGGAGGGCGGCGTCGAGCTGGGCTTCAGGGCCTCGGAGGCCCAGAAGATCGTGGCTCAGACCCTGCGCGGGGCGGTGGCGCTGCTCGACACCGAGGGCGCGCATCCCGAGACAGAGATAGACAAGGTGACCACTCCCGGCGGCCTGACCATACGCGGCCTCAACGCCATGGAGCGCTCGGGATTCACGGCGGCGGTGATCGACGGACTCAAAGCCAGCGTGAGATGAGCAGGATTGTCGTAAAAGTGGGCAGCAACGTGCTGACGCGCAGCGACGGCATGCCCAACGTGACCAACATGTCGTCGCTGGTCGACCAGATGGCCTCGCTGCGCCGTCTGGGCCACGAGCTGGTGCTGGTGTCGAGCGGCGCGGTGGCCTGTGGCCGCGGTGCCGTCAAGCCGTCGAGACAGCTCGACGCCGTGGCCTCGAGACAGCTGTTCTCGTCCATCGGCCAGATAAAGCTCATCAACCTCTACAATCAGTTGTTCGGGGCATACGGAATCGTGGTGGGACAGGTGCTGACGCAGAAGGAGAACTTTGCCTCGCGCACCTCATACCTCAACCAGCGGGCCTGCATGCTCACCATGATCGAGAACGGCGTGATACCCATAGTCAACGAGAACGACACGGCCAGCCTGACCGAGCTGATGTTTACCGACAACGACGAGCTGTCGGGGCTGATAGCCACCATGACCGACGCCAACACGCTGGTGATACTATCGAACGTCGACGGCATCTATACGGGCTCGCCCGCCGACCCCGAGTCGCGCCTGATAGAGCGCGTCGAGCCGGGCAAGGACGTGAGCGAGTATGTCGTGGCCTCGAAGAGCGGATTCGGCCGCGGAGGCATGGGCACCAAGTGCGGCATAGCCTCGAAGGTGGCCTCCGAGGGGGTGGCCGTGCTGATAGCCCGCGGCGACAGGCCCGGCGTGCTCGTAGACCTGATAGAGCGCCCCGACACGGTGCCGCACACGCTGTTCGAGCCCTCGGCGGCGCCCCTCAGCAACATCAAGCGCTGGATAGCTCACAGCGGATCGTTCGCCAAGGGCATAGTCCGCGTCAATGAGCGTGCGGCCACCGCCCTCGTCTCAGACCGCGCCGTGAGCCTGCTCCCGGTGGGGGTCACGTCGGTCGAGGGCGAGTGGGAAGAGGGTGACATCGTCACCATCATCGGCCCCGACGGACGCACCCTCGGCATGGGGCGCGCGGCTGTCTCGGGCACCACCGCCGCCGAGAGCGTGGGACGCAGGGGCGGCAAGCCCGTGGTACACTACGACTATATGTATATCGAATAAAACAACACTTCAATCAAGCATACACACATGGACTATGACAAGATATTCGGGCGCGTGCGCCAAGCCTCGCGCACGCTGGCCACGACGAGCGACGAGACACGGTCGGCGGCCATAACGACCCTCGCCGCGCTGGTCGACTCGTCGCACGACATGCTGCTGGCGGCCAATGCCGACGACCTGTCGCGCATGGACCCCGCCAATCCGCTCTACGACCGCCTCAGGCTCACCCCCGAGCGCCTCGACGGCATAGCCTCAGACCTGCGCCATGTGGCGGCCCTCGACTGCCCCGTGGGCGAGGAGATAGAACACCGCACCCTGCCCAACGGCATAGACCTGAGGCGCGTGCGCGTGCCCTTCGGGGTGATCGGCGTGGTCTACGAGGCCAGACCCAACGTGACGTTCGACGTCTTCGCGCTCTGCGTCAAGAGCGGCAACGCCTGCATACTCAAGGGTGGACACGACGCCGACTCGTCAAACCTCGCGGCCATGAGCCTAATACACAAGGCCCTGTCGCAGTGCGGACTCCCCGAAGACTGTGCCGTGCTGCTCCCCTCGACCCACGAGGCCACCGCCGCCCTGCTCGGCGCCACGGGCTATGTCGACGTGTGCATACCCCGCGGAGGCCGCAGGCTCATAGACTTCGTGCGCGACAACGCCCGCGTCCCCGTCATCGAGACCGGCGCCGGCGTGGTGCACGCATATTTTGACGCCGACGGCGATCCGGCCATGGGCAGCGAGATAATAGACAACGCCAAGACACGCCGCGTCAGCGTGTGCAACGCGCTCGACTCGCTGCTGGTACACTCGTCGCGACTGGCCGACCTGCCCCTGATGCTGGCCCCGCTGGCCGCCAAGGGGGTCGAGCTGCACGCCGACAGCCGCGTCCTCGAGGCTCTGGCAGGGTCGTATCCGGCTGAACTGCTGACAGAAGCCCGCCCCGACGACCTCGACCGCGAGTGGATGGACATGAAGATGGGTGTCTATGCGGTCGACTCGATCGACGAGGCCATAGCCCACATCGACGCCCACGGGTCGGGACACAGCGAGAGCATCATCACCGAGTCTGACGAGGCCGCCGACCTGTTCAGGCAGCGTGTCGACGCCGCCTGCGTCTATGTCAACCTGCCCACGTCGTTTACGGACGGAGCCCAATTCGGCCTCGGCGCCGAGATAGGCATCTCGACCCAGAAACTCGGCCCCCGCGGACCGATGGGCCTACGCGAGATAACCTCGACACGCTATCTGCTCACCGGCCGCGGCCAGATACGCAAGCCCTGATACGATGAGAATTATCATTTCAGTATTATTTTCAGTCCTCACCTGCATCGGACTGAGCGCCGATACGCTTGACGGCATCGTCCGAGGCAAAGGGGACGCGGGACTCGGCTATGCGACCGTACTGCTGAAGGGGCGTCAGACAGGCGTCCTTGCCGACAGCACGGGTCATTTCTCACTCCCTGCCGACAGGGCCAGACCAAACGACAGCATCGTGGTTGGATATGTAGGTTTCAAACCGCAGACAGTGGCGCTTGCCGACCTTGACCTCGCGTCCGGCAACAACGTCATAACTCTTGAAGAGAGCACAACGGCCCTCCCCGAACTGACGGTGCGCCCCCGCAAATACAAGAAGCAGCGTCATGGGAAAAAACATCACACCGGGATGATGAAGGCATCGCTCGATGTCGGCAACATTGCCGGAGAGACATACGGCTTTGAGTTCCATTCCAAGCCGGGACGCGCCCTATGGCTCGACAACGTGGGATTCTACATCGAAGAGAGCGACGACATGATGAAGCGCATGAAATTCAGGGTGAACATATACGACATGTCGCGGGTCACCGGCGATGTATCAGACAAGTTTGACAATATCCTCCCCGCACCACTCACGTTCGAATATCGGAATGAAGACGTGAGGGACGGCACATATACCTACCGCCTGCCCGAAATGATAAGGCTGCCCGAAAATGCAATGGTAGAGATTGAGGCGCTTGAGAACCGTGAGGGAGAGGCGTTCGCATACCGCTGCAACCTCCTTGGCAAAGGGAGTTGGTCCAAGACACTCGAAGGAGACGGGCTGTGGATTAAATCGACATTCGCCATGCCGTTCTTCGCCGAGTGTATCGAAACGGAAGAATAAGGACGGCACGGAATCCGCAACTGCGCAAACCCTGAGTTATTGCGTCGGGATGAATTTTAAGACATTTTAATTTCAAAGTCTGCACAATTCTGTTACAAACTTTGCAATAATTTCATAAATAGCTATATTTGCATTGTATAATTCTTGCAATCGTGAATACAGCAATCTCGTCACAAAAGATTCTACTAATTTCCGACGACTCTACCATAAATGCCATGCTACTCGACAACCTTCGCGCCGAAGGATATGACGTGGAAGTGGTGACGTCTGCCGAAGATGCGCTGATGCTGCCTGTCGATGAATACAACCTGCTTATCTCAGAGATAGACCTGCCCGGCGAGATAGACGGCTACGAGCTGTTGGAAAGAATCAAGGAGGATCCGCTCACTGCGGGTGTTCCGCTGATGTTCTGCACTGTACGCGACAGCGAGAATGACATTATCAAGGGGCTCAATCTTGGCGCCGACGACTTCATAGTCAGGCCCTTCTCGCTGCGCGAGATGATGGCGCGCGTGCGCTCGGTGCTGCGCCGCCACCGCAACATGAACCCCACGGCCAACAGCCGCATCATCGAATATCGCACGCTGATACTCAACGTAGACTCGCGCGGCCTCATCATCGACGGCGAGTCCGTGTCGCTCTCGCCCACCGAGTTCTCGATTCTGACGCTGCTGCTGCGCTCGCGCAACAAGCTCTTCAAGCGCGAGGAGATATTTGCCGCGGCATGGCCCGGCGAGCAGCTCGAGAATCCGCGCCTCGTGGACGTCAACATCTCGCGCCTGCGCAAGAAGCTCTCGTCTTATGCCAAGAATCTGGTGAACAAGTCGGGACTGGGATACGGATTCGTGGACAAAGTCTGAGAAACAATCCATGCTACCATCTTCACTGACGGCATTCGTGCTCGAGGCCGGATGCGACGAGGCCGGACGCGGATGTCTGGCCGGACCTGTTTGTGCCGCGGCGGTGATACTGCCCGACGGATTCACGCACTCGCTGCTGAATGACTCGAAGAAGCTCACCGAGGCCCGGCGCAATCTGCTGCGCCCCATCATCGAGACCGAAGCGGTGGCGTGGGCGGTGGCATGGGCGACGGCCGAAGAGATCGACACCATAAACATACTCAATGCCTCGATACTGGCCATGCACCGCGCGCTCGATGCACTCGAGGTGCGACCCGGCGCAATCGTGGTCGACGGCAACCGCTTCAAGCCGTATGCCGACATACCGCATCAGACCATAGTCAAGGGTGACGGCAAACTGGGCAACATAGCCGCGGCATCAATTTTGGCCAAGACCCACCGCGACGAGCTGATGACCGGACTGGCCGCACAATATCCCGGATATGGCTGGGAGATAAACAAGGGCTATCCCACCAAGGCCCACCGCGAGGCCATAGCCCGCCTCGGCCTGACCCCACTGCACAGAAAAAGCTTCACAATCAAGAACTAATTAACGCTTGTGCGGCGAGGAGGCGGTGTCCGATTCGGCAGTAAAGGCATTTGCGTTGCTCGCAATAATTGCGCCGCACATGTATCAGCGCCTGCGACGTGAAGGCGTCGCGACTGTTGATGCCCGCGGTGCTGAATGCCGCGACAATCCGGTTGCTTTCAGACGGCAGCATCTGCAGCCACTCCATGGCCCGTGCCACCATGGCGTCGTCATTGCGCGCCGACCCGTAGGCCGCAAGCAGCGGCACGGCCACATTTATCACCAGTCCCGCAGCCGACGAGCGGCTCAGAGTCTCCGAGACCCTCTCGGACTCGGGGCCGAACGTGTGTCTCGACGCCCAGTATGGCGACAGCGGGCGGCGGAACATCTCAATGACCTCGTCGGGCGATTCGGCCTCGAGCATCCGCGCCACGGGGCGGAAGTTGTCGGACAGCAGCATGGCCAGCATGGCTATGCGCCTGTGGGGCTGGTTTGAGGGGCGCATGCGGCCAAACTTCCAGCCCAGATTCTCGGGCCGGCGCAGCCCGAACTTGTGCGACAGAAACTGATGCTCTCGCCTCAGCCTGTCTACATAGGGGTCTGCGGCGGGAGCGTTGTCCAGAAATCCACCCTGCCCGAAAAACATAGCCTCGAGCGACGTCAGCGAGTCGGCATGCTTGCGCAGAAACCTCAGCGGCAGCGACAGCGCCAACCGCTCCATGGGCTCTGAATTGGTGCCGAAGCCCAGCGCACGGGCCAGTATGACGTATGTCGCCTCCTCCCAGTCGCCGTTGAGCCTCGCGGCTATCTCGGCCAGATGGGCCCCCTTGGCAAACACCCGCTCGTAGGCCATGGCAGTGATCCAGTCGGATATGAACAGCCGCGGCACCGACCCGAAGCCGCCGGCACACGGCAGGTCTATGTCGGCACGGTCTACGAGCGCCGAATAGCTGCGGTGGAATGCCGGATCGCACCGCATCACCATCTGCGGAATCACCTCGCCGTTAGAGCGCCTGACGGGCACGTCGTCGCGGTCTACCACATGCAGCACCACCGAGTCATAGGCAGGGTCTCCGTCATGGCCGTGGCGGTGCCAGTCGCTGGCGCGGACATGCATCTCCACGTCTCCGGCCCAGAGGCTCTCCCCTATCCTGACCTTGGCATTGAAAAAATCAGGCCCCGCGTCGCAGTTCTGGCGACCGGGGTCGATGACGCATATCCGGCGCCCGTCGACGGTGACGAGGTCGGAGTGGAGCAGCAGCCTGTGCCGCCACACATATTGCATCAGCTTTTCCAAGAGAGAGGGGGGATAATTATTTTAGTTGATCTAGTTATTCTAGTTGGACTAGTTGAACTAGAATAACTAGACTAACTAGTCCAACTATATTTTTTTACACTTTCCTCCTGAATTCCACCATCTTCAGGGCGGTGTCGGCGGCTTCCGAGCCCTTGTTGCCAAGACGGCCACCGGCGCGGTCGAGTGCCTGCTGCTCGTCGAGCACGGTGAGCACGCCGAATATCACCGGGGTGTCGCAGTCGGCGTTGAGGGCCGTCATGCCCTGCGTCACGCTCTGGCACACATAGTCGAAGTGGGGCGTATCCCCCTTGATGACACAGCCTATGATGATGACGGCGTCAAAACGCGATGCCTCGATGAGCTGCGAGGCTGCGTATGTCAGCTCGACGGTGCCGGGGACACTGAACACTTCAATCTGGTCATCCTTGAGGCCGCGCTCTTTCAGTGTGGCCACGGCGCCGTCAGAGAGGGCTCCGGTGATGTGGCTGTTCCACTCGGCGGCGACCACGGCTATGCGCACGTCGGTCACGTCAAGATCTGCCTTGGTTGCGGGGGTATATGTCGACATTGGGTTTAAATGTTTTTGAGTTAAGGGATTAAGGATTCAATTATCTTATCTCGGGAATATCTTGTGCCAGAGCCCGAGTATGTCGAGGCCGGGCGACTTGGCGTTGGCCAGCGTCTCGGTGATGCGCTGGTGCTGGGCGGGGGCATTGATCTTGAGGGCCTTGTGCATCATCGTGTTGAGCAGATGCACGGCCTTGTCCTTCATGGCCGAGACACGCAGCATCGACTCGCCAAGGGCTATCGACACGTTGAGCTGACGCTCCGTAAAGTCCGGCTCGATGCGCTGCAGATATTTCAGCGCCTTCGTGTAATACTGTATCGCCTCGCGGTGGCGTCCCATGCGGGCCAGCGTGTCGCCCTCGTTCATCAGCGACTCGGCCAGACGGTCGGTGGCCTCGGTCATGCCGGCGCTCACCATGTGAGAGTATGTCGTGGTGGCCGCCTGATAGTGTGCCAGCAACTCGGCCTGCTTGATGCGGTTGTGATATACCGACGTGGCCGTGCCGAGTGCCGCCACTACCGTCGACGCATAGCGGTCGGGTGCGGTCTTGGCAAGACGCTCGAACACCTTGATGGATTTCTCCATCTCGCGCTCGGCCTGCTTGTACTCGCCGTTGGACGAGTGCAGCCCGGCTATGTCATAGAGCAGCGAGCCCAGTATCTCGAGAAACGGCGCGTCCTTGCGTCGGGGCTGGCGCGCCAGCAGATGCAGGGTCGAGGCCGCGGCCGAAGCGGCGGCGCTGTCCATAGACCCCTCGTTGATATAGAGCGCGGTTATCACCTGCATCAGCGCGGCGCGCAGGTCGAGCAGCGGCCCCGACTCAGAGTCGGGCTGATGCGATATGTGCAGCTCGAGTTCGCTCAGGGTGGCTATCGCCCTGTCCTCCTCGTTTCTGGCCACGCTCTCGCGCGCCAACATGCGCAACAGGTCATACACCGCCGTGAACGGCTCGGGGCCTATCACCTTGAGGGTCTCGGCGGCCGTGCGGGCGCGCTTGCCCAGACGTCCGCGCAGGGCGGCCACATCAGTGGTGGCGGGGATAAAAGTGTCGGCTATCGAAGTCTGTTTCATTTCAGCGAGTCGGCTAAGTTGCTGTGGGCGGTCTCGTTGGCCTTGGCCATGATGTCGTCGGGGTCCTTCATCCCCTCGACGAGCGCGCGGGTCACGCCTGCGATGGCGCCGACGGTCCAGTCAAACTCGGTCCCGTCGGTGCAGTGACAGTCGAGCGTCCACGAGTCGTCGCCGTCAAAGAATCTCATCTTCAGGCCGTCATAGTCCAGCACCATGCATCTGTTGCAATGAAACCTGACATGGTCCCTGAACGCCGCTTCGGGCTCTACACCGGGATAGAGCTCGGCGAGGTCGGCCGTCGTGGCCAGCACCATCGAGGCGGCCTCGAGATTCTCGAACACCTCGGGCATCACCCGGGTGATGCGCGTCACCTGTCCCGGCTCGTAATATGGCAGATAGACCACCGTGGCCTTGCGGGCGCGGGCATGGGCCAGCAGCTCGAGTATGCGGTCGTGATTGCGGGGATCGAGAGACATGTACGACCCGAACACCACCACGTCGCCCTCGTTGATTCTGGGCCACACGGGGTTGACCGGCTCGGCGGGATATGACGTATGCGTCACGGCCTTGTCGGGCGTGCCTTGCGTCGAGGCGATCCTCACGGCGGTGGCACCCTCGGTGAAACGGTCCACGCTCTTGGTGTCCACGCGGGCGTCCGTCAGTCGCGACACTATGTGGTCTCCCACGGCGTCGGCACCTGCCTCGCCCACAAAAAGAGTCTCCACACCCATGCGTCCGTCCAGCATGGCCGCGCCTACGGCACGGTCTCCGACACGTGTCGACGCATTGCCGTCGGGCAGCAGCGACACATTCAGGGTCAGTTCGCCAATAAAGATCACCTTGTTCATAGTCGTATGTTTTTATATCGTTTTTCAGAGTCCTTCGGCATCCGAGTCAAGACGCGACTTGCACCCCAGATAACCGCCGTGGTGACGTTTGGCATAGTCTGCGGCCGTAAATCCGATGGCCTGCATCACGTTGACCACCAGCACGTCGCCTATCACGGTCATCACCGTGGTCGACGTGGTCGGAGTCAGCCCCAGCGGACACACCTCAGGCGCGCCGCCCGTCAAGAGTGTAACGTCGGTGAGACGTGTTAGTTCACTGTCGGGGTTGCCCGTGATTCCTATCAGCGGAATGTCGGGATATAGGTTCTTGGTCAGGGTGACAAGCTCGAGCACCTCGCGCGTGCGGCCCGAATTGGATATGAGCAGCATCACGTCGTTGGGCTGCACCACACCCAGATCGCCGTGCTGGGCCTCGGAGGGGTGCAGGTTGACCGCCGGGGTGCCGGTCGACGAAAATGTCGTGGCGATGTTCATGGCTATCTGTCCCGCCTTGCCCATGCCCGCCGTCACCAGCTTGCCGCCGCGGCGGTGCACACGTTCGATGATCAGCTCTACGGCACGGTCATAATCAGGTGTATAGGGAATGGAGCGCAGGGCTCTGGCCTCGCGCTCCAGTATATCTTGCATTGACTCCTTGATGGTCATGGTTATTGTATTCTTTGGAATGGCAAATTTATAAAAAAAAACTTAAAGCGCCAAAACCAAACCGCATGTTCAGGGAGCAACGCTCCCGCCCCGTCACTTTCTGATGGACAAAACGGCACTGCCCGATACGATCATTTCGGCCAGATCGTTCATGGCAAGGCACTCGTCACGCCTCACCGTGTCTCGGCGGTATCGGTGCGCGGGTGGTGCTATTATCAGCAACCGCCCCTCAGAACAAAGCACAAACTCCTCGCCCGAAGGCTTGTAGCGTTCGGGCAATCCGTTGTTGACTATCCTTATCAGCGACGCTCCGGCGGCTATTCCCCTGTCGCGCACCTCCTTCTCGGCATTGCTTATGAACGGGGACACCAGCGTGCCTCCGCAACGTATGGTCTCGTCCCACTCGCGATGTCTGGCGGCAAGCTCTTCGGGCGTATACTTGCTGCTCACCCTCACGGCCGACATCAACGGGCTGCGCAGCAACAGGAAATTGCCATACACGCTGTGTTCTTGGCCATCTATCAGCACGCAGCGGCAGCGGTCGAAATACTCGGGATGTTCTCGTCTCAGGTACAGCCGCAGTGGATTGTCCTCGACATATCGTATATACCGTTCCACCTGCTCGTATCTCCTTACAATCTTGTCATTGAATCCATCCTCGAATATTCCTGTCCTTTCTTTGGCAAAAGTAGTTTCCGGAAATGCATTCCAGTACATGCGCGAACAGGCGGCCTTGAGTTTGCCGACAATGAAACCGAGCGGTTTTTCGATGCGCTCGCGCACGAATATCACTATGTGGACATGGTCAGGCATGACGCAGTGGCTCAGCACCGAAATCTGCGGGAACACCTCACCGAGCCGTAATATTTCACCCTCTATCAGCCACCCCGCGTCCAAGAATCTCAGACCCGAAGCCGTCACTACCGAAAAATCGCTCACTCCCCTCCTTTTCACAAACGTGACCATATAGATACACTTAGATCTATAGTCGTGCCACGTGGCACGCAGCAGATAATCAGGATGTCGTCGAGATGGTTTGTGTGGTTGCATGTTGTTGGGACTGAGGATATGCCGCGGGCGCTGCCCGCTAAACTAAAAACTTTAGGGTTCAGGGAGCAACGCTCCCGGCGGGGGTGAGGAGGAGGAGGGTGATGCGGGGATGAAGGGTGGCGAGGGCATTGAGGCAGCGCTGCCTCAGGGCGGGGATGAACAGGGCGAGATCGGCGGGGGCGAGGCGATCCCAGAGCTCGGAGGCCATGTTGAGGCCCTCGATCACGGACATTGCCTCGGCCGAGCAGCCGGCCTCGCGGGCCAGCCCGGACAGAAACCCGCGGTCCATGGTCACATTGTGGCTGTGCGTGTCGAGGTTTCCGGCGGCCAGCTTGACTGCCTTGCCTATCATCATGCTCACTGTCAGCGACCCGACGCCAAGACCGGCGGCAAGCCTGACGGCATCGCCCACTGCGTTGCCATAGTGTATGAAGGCCTGCGGGGGCAGGTCGGGGTATAGGGCCTTGACGGCCCTCTCGCTGCGGGCGCCAGAGTTGAGCACTATTCGCTCTGCGCCCATGGCCACGGCCACCTCCATCTCGCGCCGCATGGCTTCGACAAATGCCTCGTGCGAGAAGGGGGACACCACGCCCGAGGTACCTATGATGGATATGCCCCCCGATATGCCTATGCGTGGATTGAATGTCTTTTCGGTCAGTTCGGCGCCTCCGGGCACCGAGACCGTTATCTGCACGCCGCCAGCGGGGTACAGGCGGCGCGCCTCGCGCGTCATCATGGCCCGCGGCACCGGATTTATGGCCGGCTCGCCGGGGTCTATCCCCACCCCCGGCAGGGTCACGGTGCCGACGCCTTCGCCCCCGGCAAACGTCACCTCATCGCCGTCGGTCAGTCGGACCGTGCAGACTATCCTCGCCCCGCGGGTCACGTCGGGGTCGTCGCTGTGGTCCTTGACGACGACGGCCCGGGCCGAGCCGTCAGACAAGACACTCACGCTCTCGACAGGCATCTCCATCCACTCGCCGTCGGGCAACTCGAACTCCACCGTGTCGGGCAGATTGCCCGTCAGCAGGGCCTGAAGCGCACCTTTGGCGGCCGCCGTGGCACAGGCTCCGGTGGTGAAACCGCTGCGGAGGTCAAAAAATCCGGGCACAAGCCTCTCGATGGCCCTGCGCAGGCCGTGGCGCCCCGTGACGGTGACGAATCCCTCGGGCATCTCGGGGCGGCATACGGCAAAGACCCTGATGCCCAGCGCCAGCGCGGCTTCGACCTTGGCCTCGAATCCGCCGCTCTCGCCGCTCTCCTTGGTTATTATGGCCTCGGGAGCTATGCGCCTCAGCACCTCATCCTCGGGCACCGATGGGTCATAATATAGCAACCGGTTCTCCTCCACCCCCTGCGCGAGCGCCAGCCGCCGCGACGACGGACGGTCAAGTATCCTGAAACGGCACCCGGGCCGTTCCTGCCAGAAGGGCCTGAGCCGCGCTATGGTCTTGACCCCCGACAGCACCAGCAGCCGCTCGACGCCCGACTGCTCGAGCCGGTCGAGGGCATCGTCCCAGTCGCGGCACCACTCTATGTCGGGGCGGCGGGGCGGATACACCCGCTCGAGCCTTATCACCGGAATCCCCGTCATCGACGAGGCTCGCGCCACCTCGGCATGCAGGGCCGTGGCAAACGGATGGGCGGCATCGACAATGCCCCTTATCCCCTCGTGGCGGCACAGGTCGGCCATCGCCTCGGCATCCATTCCCCCCGACAGCACCGTGCCGTTGGCGGTCTCTATCTGCCCGGCGGCATCGAGTGTCGAGTAATAGAATCTCTTTCCCGCCTTCTCGGCCACCTCGGCGGCAAGACGCCCCTCGGTGGTGCCTCCGAATATCAGTATCATTTCGAGCGACGTTTATATACAAACTCGCGCCAGCGCTCCTCGGGCAGTCCGGCGGCCGCAAGCTCGGCCCGCGCCATCATGAAAAACAGGTCTGACAGGCGGTTGATGTATGTCAGCACCTCCCTCTCGACAGGGTCCTTGTCGTTGAGCGCCCACAGACACCTCTCGGCCCGCCGGGCCGCCACCCGCGCCTGATGCATGAACGCCGACACCTGCGTGTCCCCGGGGAGCATGAAATACTCGGCCGGGCCGCACTCGTATGCCATCGTGTCCAGCCACTGCTCCACCCTTGCCGTCATGTCGGCGGGCAGGGGGTTGGGATTGTCGGCAAGGCGGACCGAGGGGGTGGCCACGCGGCTCATCACGGTCATCAGGTTCATCTGCACCTCGCGCAGCCACGGCTGGCGGGGCGAGTCGGCGGGGAGCATCGAGCGCACTATCCCTATGGCCACGTTCAGCTCGTCGAGCGTGCCGTTGGCCTCGATGCGCGCATCGGTCTTGGGCACGCGGTCGCCGCCGTGTATTCCGGTGGTGCCGGCGTCGCCGGTGCGTGTATATATCCTTTTCATTTCCAGAGATCAAGTATATCGGCCTCGCCCCAATACAGGTGGGTATAGCCGGCAAATGTGTTCTTGTGTCTATACAGCGGTGTCACGACGGCACACCCGCGGGCGTCGGACTGAGTCGCCACCGAGGGGAGCGCGTCGGGGTTGACCGTGTGCGAGTAGTGGAACTCGTGCCCCCTCAGCGTCATCCCCGGCATCGTCACCGTGCGGTATCCCAGAGTGAGGCGGGCACCCTCCATCGTGGCCTCGGTCGGCAGCAGCCCGGCCATCCGCGCCCCGTCGATCGAGCGTCCCAGATAAATGAGTCCCCCGCATTCGGCCAGTATCCGGCCCCCGCTCTCGCCAAACTCGCGTATGGCATCGCGCATGGCCACATTGGCCTCGAGCTCGCGGGCATGAAGCTCGGGGTATCCCCCCGGCAGATATATCATGTCGGCACCCTCGGGCAGCCGGTCGGAGTGTATCGGCGAGAAATACTCTATCCTCGCTCCGCGTCTGCGCAGGGCATCGAGATTGGCGGGATAGATGAAACTGAAAGCCTCGTCGCGAGCCACGGCCACGGTCAGCGTCGCGTCGCCGACACCGTCGGACAATGCCTCGTCGGCCACGGGCCTCTCCATGCGGCACAGCTCTGTCAGGCGGTCCATGTCTACCCCCTCGGCCACCGCCTCGGCAGCCTCGGCGACAAAACGCTCCATCTCTTCGCGCCCGGTCAGGGTCAGTCCGAGGTGGCGCGACGGCGTCTGCAAGCCCTGACGCCTGCCTATGAAACCGAGGCACTCCACACCCGCGGCGCGCGCCGCACCCGCAAGCATGTCGCGGTGACGCGCCGAGGCCGCGCGGTTGAATATCACCCCCGCCACCTTGACATCGGGGCTGAAAGTCTTGAATCCGTGAATCAGCGCTCCCGCCGAAAAAGCCATCGACGAGGCATCGACGACAAGAATCACCGGCAATCCGAGCGTGCGCGCCACATCGGCCGCACTCCCCTCCATGCCGTCATATCCGTCAAACAGCCCCATGGCCCCCTCGACCACCGCCACGTCGCAGTCGGCCGACCGGCGTGCAAACATATCCGCCACATGCCGTCGCGAGCCCATGAACAGGTCAAGATTCACCGACTCCCTGCCGCGGCAGGCCTGCGCATGAAACTGCGTGTCGATATAATCGGGTCCGCACTTAAACGGCCCCACACGCACCCCGCTGTCAGCCAGAGCCCTCATCAGCCCCAGCGAAACCAGCGTCTTGCCCGCCCCCGACCTCGGGGCCCCTATGACAAAAGCAGAAAAACCTCGCGACATAACAGACTTTATACCCTTATTTATTGAGTTTCAATGCCGATATTATTCTCGCCTCGATTTCTTTGGGCGATATATCATAAACAGGCTGGAGTTCTTTAAAATTCTTATCAGAGATAAAACGATCGGAACATGTGATCATAGCCTGCAGATTTTTGGATTTGAGTCTATGACCCGAATACCTGAGGGCAATATCCATCATTTCATTTATATCCTCACCTGCCTCAAGCAGTGAGTATATGTCATAGTAATCACGAAACTTGCTCCTGCGCATCAATACCTCCATCTTCATGGCGCCAATGGAGGTCAAGTCAGCAAGTCTCAAATTGTTTAGATATGGAACTTCATTCTTAAACAGAGAGTGATTCGGATTTGCATAAAATGAAATCTTGACACCGCTTACAATGAATTCCACATGGTCAAGCCCGAGTATGTCAACATTCTCCACTTGGCCTATAGACTCAAGTTCTTTTTTTATTGTGGGCCAATCAACCTCTCTTTTCTCATTTCTTGTCTTTCTCCATGACATAAAATCAAGATCCTCACTGAGTAGTGTACCAAGCTGCAAGGATAGAGCCGTTCCACCGACAAGCACATAAGGCCTGATACATTCAAGTCGTGTTATCTTATCAAAAATCAGCGAAGTATGCCGAGCAAGACCTTTCATAATAAAAAATTAAAAATGGCTACTACAATCTATTGAAATATCTGGTCTGTAGGGATTTCAGATAGGCGTCAGGTTTTTTTGCATCAAAATAATACCACGCAAAAAAACGGTTTAGCGTATATAGGTAATCCCCTTCCGGGACCAGTATGTCCCGCCATGCCTTCTTTATTTTTCTATATGAAAAAAGGCTGAACAACTGCTTTATTTCAGGCAAGTCAAGATAGCGCATGGTCAGAGCTATGAGTTGGTTATCATCAATCGTTGCAAGACTGACAGATTCCGGCTCATACGACCAAAAAGCGTGTTCCTCCTTGAGTTGATTTAGAAGACCCTGCTTTATGGCAACCGCTTTTTCTTTATTCCTGATAATCATAATGCAAAAATAGCAAATTTCCACCATACCCCGCCAACCTTTCACAACATTTATGTTAAGGCAGGACGGGGGAGGATGGGTGCTATATGGCCGTCGTGAGGACGGCGGTTGCGACGACAAGCAGCATCATCGCGGCTTCGGCGCGGCGGTTGAGGGTGATGGCCGTGTGCATGTCGGCCGTGGTGAGGGGGCGGGGGTTGTCGCCGATATAGGGTTTGTAGAAACTTTCGCCGAAATAGTCGTGCGGGCCGCCAAACCGGCAGTCAAGCACTCCGGCCAGCGCGGCCTCGGGCCATCCCGAGTTGGGGCTGGCGTGTTCGGGGCCGTAGCGCAGCACAAAGCGCAGCAGGCCGGGACGCCCGACGACGAGTATCATCAACAGTGCGGTGAGTCGCGCCGGGATATAGTTGGCCACGTCGTCAATGCGGGCCGCCCAGCGCCCGAACTTCAGGTAGCGCTCGGTGTGATAGCCTATCATAGAGTCGAGGGTGTTTACCATCTTGTATGCCAGCATTCCGGGCACTCCGAACAGCATGTAGTAGAACAGCGGGGCTATGACTCCGTCCGAGAGGTTTTCGGCCAATGTCTCGAGGGCGGCGGTGCGCACCTCGCGGTCTGACAGGGCGGCGGTGTCGCGACCAACGATGCGACCGACCTGACGGCGCCCCTCGTCGAGCGATCGGTCGGCGGCCTCGAAGACCATGCGCACCTCGCGGGCCAATGTAGTCCCGGCAAGACAGTAGAACACGACGACGGTCTTGAACGCTATCTCCGTGACGGGCCACGGCGACAATATCCGCACCGCGCCCCATGCCACGGCGGCAGTGAGGGCGATGAGGCCGACGGCCGTCACGGCCCCCTTGAGCACCCGGTGCGGAGGATGATTCAACGCATGCTCGCACGCGCTGATGGCGCGTCCAAACCACACCACGGGATGCGGCAGGCGCTCGGGGTCGCCCAGCAAGAGGTCGAGCAGCCATCCCAGCACGAGGGGCAGTATCACGAGCGCGAGAGTGTCAGCCATTTCCTTACAGCATTCATCAGACGTGTGTTCGACTCGGCATCCTGCACTGCCACCCGAAAGTGTGACGGCGTGAGCCCCGTGAAGTTGGATGCATCGCGTATCAGCATGTTCTCGTTCTCCATCAGCCAGTCCTTCAGGTCGGCGGCAACGAGTCCGTCGGGCAGGCGGCACAGCACGAAGTTGCACTCGGTGTCGGTGGTTTCTATTCCGGCCTCACTGAACTGTCCGGCCATGGCGCGGGCCATGGCGTTGAGGCGGCGGGCGTCGATCTTGTAATCATCCTTATGGTCGAGCAGCCATAGGCCCCCCTCGATGGCGAGGGAGTTGACGCTCCACGGCATGCGCATGGTGCGTATCTTCCTTATCAATCTGGCGGCCCCAACGGCATATCCCACCCTGAGTCCGGGCACCGAAAAGCGTTTGGTCAGCGAATTGAGCAATATCACGTTGCCGGCCCTGATGGCATCGGTGTTCGACATGACGTGGCGGGTGGTATAGGGGGCGTAGGCCTGATCTATGACATAGATGGAATGTGGATGGCGCCTTATAGTGGCCATGAGGTCTGTCTTGGACAAGACCTGTCCGGTGGGGTTGTTGGGGTTGCATATCCATATCATCTCGCCGCCGTCGGTCTCCTCGAGGGTGCGGGCATGTCTTATCACGTGGCCGTGCAGGCGGCAGGCATCCTCATATTCCCTGAACGTCGGGCCCACTATCACCGATCCTGCTCCGCGCCATGCCATGGCTATGAGATAGATGGCCTCGGTGGCCCCGGCCGTGACTTCGACCGAGCTCTCGCGCCCGAGCCTGCGGGCAAGCACGCGCGCCGAGGGGTCGGGATAGGCCGATGCCAGCCCCACCATCCCGGCAAGGTGTGCCATCAGTCCCGAGTGGTCTGCGTCGCTGACTATATTGGAGCTGAAGTTGACAGGCTTTTGGCCCGGATAACGGTATAGGTCGTCGCCGTGTCCGTCAATCATTGTCTGTAGATATTATTTCGTATATTTTACTGATGTCGAGATGCTGCCGCAGCATGTCGGCCAGACGGTCGAACTCGCGCTCTCTCAGGGCCTTCGGGTCGTAGTCGGCCGGTGCGGCACCGCGCAGGTGCGGCCCTATCAGAGAGCGCATGGCCGCGGGGTTGTCATACATGCCGTGAATGTACGTGCCGGTGCACAATGCGTCGGCGCGACATCCGTCGGGGGTCCCGTCGGGCAATATGGCAAAGGGCTCACCCCCCTCGACCACGGTGCGACCCATGTGTATCTCGTATCCCTCGGCCCCGGAGCCGTCGGGCAGAGTGACGGCGACACGGCGCGTCACCTTGTCGGACGACAGCACCGTGCGCACGGGCAGCAGTCCCAGTCCGGGGGCCGAGCCTGGTTCTCCCTCGATGCCGTCGGGGTCGGCGACCTCGATACCCATCATCTGGTATCCGCCGCAGATGCCCGCCACGCTGCATCCGCGGGCGCGGGCGTCGGCTATGACGCGGTCGAGTCCGCGCTCGCGCAGCCATGCGAGGTCCGAGAGGGTCGATTTGCTGCCGGGGAGCATGATGATGTCGGCCCTGCCCAAAGCATCGGGGTCGTCTGTATAGTAGAGGCGCACCTGCGGATGGCGCTCGAGTATGTCGAAGTCGGTGAAGTTGGATATGTAGGGGAGCCTGACCACGGCCACGTTGACCAGCGCGGGGTCGTCGGCGGGGGTGGTGTTCTTGGCCGACAGGGCCACGGAGTCCTCCTCGTCGATATGTATCGAGGTGTCGTATGGCACCACGCCGAGCACCGGCACGCCACAGACCTCCTCCATCATGCGGCGTCCCTGTTCGAACAGGCGCATGTCGCCGCGGAATTTGTTTACGATTATCCCCTTGATGAGCCGGCGATCTTCGGGACGCTGCAGCATTATCGACCCGTAGGCCGAGGCAAAGACGCCGCCACGGTCTATGTCGGCAACCAGTATCACCGCCGCGCCGGCGTGGCGCGCCATGGGCATGTTGACCAGATCGGAGTCCCTGAGGTTTATCTCGGCTATGCTGCCGGCCCCCTCCATCACAATGGGATTGTATCGGGCGGCGAGGCGGTCGAAGGCGGCACACACCTCGGCGCGCAACTCCTCGCGCCCCTCGCGTCGGAAGTATTCGTAGGCATTGCGGTTGCCTATGGGCTTGCCGTTGAGCACTACCTGCGAGGTGTGCGTGCCCGAGGGCTTGAGCAGCAGCGGATTCATGTCGGTCGAGCAGGGTATCCCCGCGGCCTCGGCCTGTACGGCCTGCGCGCGTCCTATCTCGAATCCGTCGGGCGTGGCATAGGAGTTCAGGGCCATGTTCTGGGCCTTGAACGGTGCGGGGCTGAGTCCGTCCTGCCTGAATATGCGGCACAGTCCGGCGGCTATGAGACTCTTGCCGACATCGCTGCCGGTGCCTCCCAGCATCAGCGGACGCAGTTGTCTGTCACGGCTCATTTCCTGCCCTCCCTGAACAGATGGGTGAACGTGCGGTCATAGAGCCTCGACAGCCCCTCGCGGTTGTCTATGGCATCGCCCACCACCAGCAGCGTGGTCAGCGTGAGCCCGTTGTCCCTGACGATGCGTGCCAGATCCCTGAGCTGTCCGCGATAGATGCGCTGTTCGGGCCACGTGAGCTTGTAGCAGGCGGCCACGGGGGTCTCGGGGGGATACTCCTCGAGCAGCTGGGCCTGAACATCCTCGACAATCCCGGCGCTGAGATATATGCACATGGTGCTCTGCGACCGCGCCAGCATCGAGAGCTTCTCGCGCGGAGGCATGGTGGTGCGCCCCTCGCCGCGGGTCAGTATTATGCTCTGCACCTTCTCGGGGATGGTAAACTGCGAGCGCAGCTCGGCCGCGGCAGCCTGAAACGACGATATGCCGGGGGTGATGTGATACTCCATGCCGTGGCGGTCGAAGTATGCCATCTGCTCCTGTATCGCGCCATATATGCAGGGGTCGCCGGTGTGCAGGCGCACCACGGCGAGGCCGCGGTCATAGAATCGGCGCATCAGCTCGAACTGCTCCTCGAGGTCGAGGTCGGCCGACGAACGCACCGTGCATCCCGGCTTGGCGCACTCGGTGAGCGCGCGGGGCACCAGACTGCCGGCATAGAGTATCAGGTCGGCCTCCATGAGGAATCTGCGCCCCCTCACCGACACCAGATCGGGGTCGCCGGGACCGGCGCCGACTATCTCGATGTGGCCGCGGCGCGTGGCGCTGCGGTCCATGGCAACGGCATAGGTGAAGTCGGCACCCTCGGACAGCTTGCCTTTACGTTTCTCAATCAGCAGCGGCCCGAGATCCGAGGCCATCAGGGCCGAACTCTCGGCCACTCCGGCCACTCCCGTCACTTCGCGCACGTGTTCCGAGGGGTTGGGCACCTCTATCCCGGCCAGTTCGGAGGCCGCATAGACATTGACCCCGGCGTCGGGCCACACCCGTGACATGGCCTCGATGAGTGGTTCGTCCTTCTTGAGCTCGATGGTGTTGATGGTGCGCACCGATAGCGGGCTCAGGCCCTCCCGCTCCATGTCGGCCATGATGTGGGCCGGGATGCCTTCGGGGTTGCAGTCGCGCCGGCACCCTATGCCGATGTCGAGCACCCGAGGGTGATAGTGCAGCACCTGCGTGCCCTCGAGGGCGTATATCCTCGGGGTCACCGCGATGACGAGGTCATGTCCCTTGGCCTCGCCTATATTCTTTATGACAGTCACGTGCGGGGGCAGCGAGCTCTCGAGCCGCGACGTGGCCGGGCTCTTGATGTCGAGCAGCAGGGCCACGGGCCTCCCTCCGACAAAACTGAATATGGCGCGGTTCATCTCCTGAGGGGTGGCCTCGGTGAGCCATCCGTTGTCGGCTGCAAGCGTGTCGAGAGCCCACAGGCCCTCGCCGTCGCTCTGGGTTGTGATGACCGCCTCGGCGCCCAGACGACGTGCCAGACGACGTGCCAGCGCGTTGGCCCCGCCGACGTGACCCGACAGCACCGGTATCACGTAGTGCCCGGCCGAGTCGACGCAGACCACGGCGGGGTCGGTGTGCTTGTCGGCCACGAGGGGCAGGATGGTGCGCACGCATATCCCCATGGCGCCGACAAAGATTATGGCGCCGGCGTCTCCGAGCATTTCGGCGGTCAGCTCTGAGCGACGCACCGTCGTGGTCTCCTCGCCGAGCTCGCCGGCGATGGCGCGGGCCGTCTCGAGCCCGGCATCGGTAACATATACTGTCAGTATGTTCTGTTTCATTTAACTGCCTTGATGATTGTGATGGGGTTGTGGTCGTCGAGGGCCAGACGGTGCCTCTCGGTCACGGTGAGTCCGGCCCCGGCGGCACCCGCGACGAATGCCTCGCAGGTCGCCTCGCTGACCGAGTTGAACACCACCGCGCCGCCGGGAGCAAGCACGGCGGCAATGCGCCCGAGCATCTCGCCGAGCCGTCCGCCGTGACCGCCGATAAAGACTGCGTCGGGGGCGGGATAACGGCTCAGGTCGAGCTCCATGAAGTCGCCGATGACCGTCTCTATGCCCGGGGTGCCGTGTCGGCGGGTGTTGGCCTGCATGAGCCGCTCCCCCTCGGGACGGCGCTCGAAGGCCGTGACCGTGAGGTGCGGAAACTGCATCCGGGCCTCGATGGACACCGACCCCGTGCAGAAACCAACGTCCCACAGCGAACGGCGTCCGCGCAGGCCGAGCATCGAGAGGGTCAGCAGCCTCACGGGCATCTTGGTTATCATGTTGACACGTCCGTCGAGCAGCTCGAAGTCGCTCTCGGGTATCCCGAAGGGACGCGGACGCGCGCATGTCTGCCTGAGTATGATGCAATTCGGCATCTTCCACTCGCGACGGGAGGCTTCGGCCAAACTCAGGGTGGTGACGCACTCGTCCGACGGATTGCCCAGATTCTCGCCCACGCTCATCACATAGTTGTCATATCCGTATTCCAGCATCCTCCGCGCCACGGCATCGGGGGTACGGGTGCGGTCGGTCAGGACCCCTATAAGGGGGGCTCCCTCTATGAGCGGGGCGTCAAGATTGGCCCAAGGCCGTCCGGTCAGCGATATGGCGCGCATGTCCTGATATGGCATCACCAGCCTGTGGGCCAGCGTCTGCAATGAATTGAATGTCGGACAGACCGTGATGCGGCTGTCGGGAAACTCGCGCTGCAGCGTCCCGGCAAAGCCGAAAAACAGCGGGTCGCCCGAGGCGAAGACCACTATCTCGCCGCCGTGACGGCGATACTCGTCGAACACCCCTGTCAGGGGCACCGTTATGTCTATCCACTCCGCCCCCTCGGGCAACACGTCGCGCACCAGCTCGCGGTGTCTGCGTCCGCCCGAGAACATCGTGCCCCTGCTCACGGCCTCGACGGCCTCGGGACAGAGCCAGAGATCGGCCGAGTCGCCGATGCCGATGACCGTAAAGCTACACATCTCGACCGGGTTTGAGTCCGTCGGCGTCGGGGCGGCACAGTATGGCGTTGACCAGCGTCGCCGCCAGATTGCTGCCACCCTTGCGCCCCTCGACTATGATCTTGGGCACCGAGGCGAATGTCCTGACCATGTGCTTGCTCTCGCACACATGCACGAAACCCACCGGAGCGGCCACTATGCCGCAGGGATCTGCCGCGCCGTGGCGCATCAGGTCGCACAGCTCCATCAGGGCCGTGGGCGCGTTGCCGAACACATAGAGTGCGCCCGGATGCTCGCGCGCGGCTATGCGTATGCCCGCCTGAGTGCGCGTGATGCCCAGCCGCGAGGCCATCTCGGCCACCTCGGGGTGGTGCAGATAGCACTTCACCTCAAGTCCGAGCCGCTCCAGCGCACCCTTGCGGATGCCCGAGGCCGCCATGGTCACGTCGGTCACGATGACCCGCTCGCGCCCCGAGGCCAGCGTGTCGTATATGCGCTGCAGCGCGTCGGGGTCGGCCTTGACCACATCCTCCATGTCGAAGTCTGCGGTGGTGTGTATGGCGTGGAGCATGGCCCACTTCAGGTCGAGAGGTATGTCTGGGCGGCGCATCTCCGACTCGATGGTGCGGAAGCTCTTCATCATTATGCTCTGTCCCAGCGAGGCATCCCCCTCGGGCTCGCGCGAGTAGTATCCGCGCGGAGTTATCATCACCCCGTCGCGCACGAAGGTCTGCGAATTGCCTATTATCACCACCGTGAACATGTCTACGCTCTCGGGGTCGAACTCGCCTAAAGTCGTGGTCCACACGCTCTGCTCGGGGCGTCCCGCCTGCCTCACGCATCCCACCGGGGTCTGAGGCGCGCGGTGTTGCAGGAACAGCTCCCTGAGCCTCGGCAACTGCCAGTATCGTTTGGTCGAGCGCGGGTTATAGATGGCCGTCACGAAGTCGGCTGATGCCGCCGCCACGATGCGCCGCTCTATCAGCGGCCACGGTGTCATGAGGTCGCTCAGCGAGATGGCGCAGAAGTCGTGGCTGACGGGCGCGCCGAGCAGGGCCGCGGCCTTCTGGAACGCGCTCACGCCGGCTATGACCTCTATGTCTATGTCGATGCCCTTCTCGGCCCGCATCTCCATCATCAGCGGCGCCATGCCATATATGCCGGCGTCGCCCGACGAGATGACACACACCTCGAGTCCGCGCGCGGCAGCCTCGAACGCCGCCTCGGCACGGGCCCGTTCCTGCCTCATGCCCGACCCTATTATCTCGACGCCCGGCTTGAGCAGCGGCTCGACAAACGGCAGATAGTATTTATATCCGGCCACGGCATCGGCACGGCTCAGGGCCGCGACGGCAGCGGCGGTCATCTCCTCGGCCCCGCCCGGCCCGATACCAACAACGGTGATACTCATATCCTATATGATTCTTCGTGATTATAGACTACAAAAATAGTCATTTCCACCCGAATCTGCAAAAGCAACCAACCCCAACAAAGTGGATATGGTGGGTACCTCTCAAAAATTATTTAATTGACATTATTGTCTCTTGAATTTCTCCATTATCCTCCATTGTAATCTGTTTTGTAAGATAAAAAAACAGCAGGATGTTCATTCTTCCTACTGTTTAATTGTTCTTAAAAACAACAA
Source organism: Bacteroidales bacterium M8 (assembly GCA_001689495.1). GTDB lineage: Bacteria > Bacteroidota > Bacteroidia > Bacteroidales > Muribaculaceae > Duncaniella. The sequence continues at coordinate 46,774 of LUJS01000045.1, forward strand.
TTAATTCTATACATCAAATAGCTGCAGCTCATTAACTATTAATTGCTGCTTTATCTTCTTTAAGGCAGATATGTCTATTGCTGCTCCATATTGAGTGAAGTGCTCAATAAAACCTTTTACGTTATTACCCCAATAAATAAGACAGCACGCCATTGGCGCCCCTTTCTCATGCTCAACCCCATCAACGTAAAATCTCAATCTAGTGTCTGCTAAAAAACAAATTGCATCAGCAGCTCCAAAAATGTATTTTTTCCAATGAGAGGTATTAGTTGCAACGGGTATTAAGGCAATAACTTCAGCATTGTACTTATCGTGAGAATAAGAACATTTAGCTAACCAATTTTTTATTGTTGTTCGTCTGATTCTGTCTGCCCCATATGGTGGATTAACATAAATAGTCCTATAATTCCATTCAGACATTAGGCCATCTGTTTCTGGAAGCATAAATTCTGTATTTGCACCAACCATAGAAAAATTATTGGAACATGGATCAAGTTCGATTTCACCATTCCAAAAACATTTTATTGCTTCAATATATTTTGGTGGAGTACACCAACTTTGGCTCAGCGTGTTTACTTTGCGTCCTGCTGTCATATCACTTTTTATAAAGAAGTTTATATAACTGTTGCTTTATTTCCTCTATGGTCATGCCATCTGGTGAAATTACATTGAACCAATTCTCTACCAAAGAAATATTCTCTTTAAAAAACTTGGTTAATGCTATATGAGCATCTATGGAAATCTTTGATTTGGTAAATGTATTTGTCTTCTTTCCTTCTCTATAACTGCCAATAAAAGCATTCTGAATAGGAAGATATTCGGGCAACGGTTGTAATATCGTCCTTTCAATAAAAGAATATAATCCTTCATCAGTTAGAAAAAGTAGTCTGTCATAACTTTGAGCTAACACTTTTAGTTCCTTATTCATATCTTTGGAAGTAAACCAATTCATATCTTTGGAAGTAAACCAATTTCCATGGTTGCTGATAACACCAAAAGAAAGAATAAAATCTTCTAAACGATCAGATTGCATACAGTCAATTAAGGCATCTTCATACTTTTCCGTGTGCATTACTCCGTCTTTGAAATATACACCATATACATTACCGTATTTATCCCTGATTTTTTGTAATGATGAAGATTTCAGTGCTACATATGCTCCTTGTTTAGCCTTCTCAATAGTTTGTGGACCTTTCTTTTGGCCTTCCTCAACTCCTACTCTTTTACATTCAAACATTGCAGCAGCCTGTTCTGGCAAGAAAGATAAAATAAACACCTAACGGAATAGCAA
>LUJS01000046.1 GCA_001689495.1 Bacteroidales bacterium M8
AACGAATATAAATTAGTTTGAACAAGTTCGTTGTAACTTTGCGCATGGCAACACTCTATGAAAAATTGATTCCGTGTGTTGGCTTTGCTCTCTCCTGTAATCCGTGGGCGCAAAGTCGGTCATCCCTATGCCATCGGAAAGGAGGCGAGCGATGAAAAGACAAGGTGCAAACAGACTGTCCAAAATAGCAATCGTCATAGCCTCATTGATAGGCTTGTACTTCTGCATGCTTTTGTTCTTTGGATTTCCGATACCGCGCGGCAGCAAGGTTGACGGCAATTACCATACCTACTACAAAAACATCTTTGGAATATATTATATCTCGGTCGAGCATGCACCCGCACTGATCAACCGTGGCAGCTGGGGGTATCTGGACGATGTGGATGTGCAGACATTCAAGGTGTTAGGCGAGGGTTGGGCAAAAGACGCCAATCACGTGTGGCATGACGATGAGATTGTCAAGGACACGGATGTAGAATCATTCCATATAAATGAGCATGGCGTTGCCGTGGATAAAAACAGGGTCTATATACGTGATTCCTCAAACGATGAGGATTATATAAGACCGTCACGCAGCGGCATAGATGTCGAGACCGCCGAATATTTTGTCTACAGGATTGACGCACTTCAAGACGAATGGATGCGCGACAAGGACTATGTCTATCACTACGACCAACGAATTGATGTGGACAGAAACAGTTTTGAGATTTATGGCGAAGACTGGTTTGTAGATAAAGACTTTCTCTATAAGACGCTATATGATGACGTGACCCGAAAGTGGAATTTACACCGTATTGATTCCTTGCAACAACCCATTGAGGCCGGGTATCTATATTTCCGTAATGGCAGGAATATCATATATGGCGACTCAATAATTCTGAAAGACATAGACGTGCAGCGTTTTGAGGAGATTGGCATAGGCAAATATAGGGTGAATGACATGTTGTTTCGCTGGGGCAAGCCTTTCCTTAAAGACTCTTTGAATATTGAAACTGCCAGATTTTATTACCATGGTCATATAGCCGCTGATAATGAGAATGTGTATTATGTTCGTAAGCTGCTTGATGACATTGATGCCTCGACATTCCGACAGATAGACGACGATACATTTGAGGACAAGAACTATATCTATACCCTGAAAGATCGAGCTTGGGGAGAGAAATATCCCTTTGACAAAAAGAAAAAATAGACGAGAGATGAAACAGTGGCTGAAAATAGTAGGCGTCATAGCCTTTGGAGCGATTGGCATTTGCGAATTGCTGCTATGGGCTTTTGCCATAACCGATTGGGAAGATACACCATGGTATAATTGCATCAATAACCTTGGTGTAGCCCTTTGGCTCAATTTTCTCATAGCTCTTGCCATGTTCATTTGTCTTTGGCGGAAAGGAGGCGAGCGATGAAGAAAGGTATCAAAATATCGTTATGGATATTGGGCGGATTGGCAAGCATCGTGATTGCTTTAATTTGCCTCGTTGGATTATTCTCGTATTTCACTCAAAATTATAAAAACGGTCAGGATAACTATTTTGCAAGAGTTGAGTATTACATTGAAGGGAATGTAATTAACCGGCAGGAAGTCGGAGGCCCCTACTGCCTCATAGAGTTAGCCCCGACAAGATTTGAAATAACGAGGAACGACATTCGTTCATCGGACGATTATGTTGGCGTTTATGCCACAGACACATCCAAGGTGTTTATAATTGCTCCTTTGCCTGAGAATTTTTCATCCAAATTAGAAAGAATCAAATTAAACACTCACGACAGACAATATGTATTTAACGACTCATCTGTGTCCGTATTAAGAACCGCAGATCTTTACAAACATAAATTGCCACATAACAATAACTATACTCCATTCTAAATTTCTATGGAAGAAGTCTTAAGATACATATTAATAGCCTTTATCATCTATGTCATCGGCATGTATATATATAAGGCTGTTCGCACTCGGACTATAGATTATACCCTTTGGGTAATAGTCGGATTGTTCGGGATAGCGATATGGCTGTCGAGAGGCTTCCTTATTAATTGTCAGATTTATGATTGGGCTACATGGGTCGTTTGTTTATTGACAATTGGCAGTTACATCGTGCCAAAACAATCAAAGGAAAGCCGATGGGTTAAAGGTGGAGCGTTATCGTGTCTTTCATTGGCTGTTATCGGTTTTGTTACTCTTAATATTTTTGCAAAACAGAAAGACAGCTTTGCTATTGAAACGCCCTTAAACGGCTACTCAACATCTCGTATTGATGAAATTTATTTTAGATTTAATGGCAAATCATTCGGTCGGACTTTCAATCTTAGGGAATACTCCGGCGCTGAGGATTTACGAAAAGATTATAACGTGGAACTGACTTTAATCCCTATTGCCGCAGACATTGCAAAGATTGAGTCGATAGACCTTGTGCCAAAACAAGAATTGAGTGATCAGAAATGAGGCGCATGATGAAACAATGGAAAAGTATAGGCATTATGGTCGGATTGCTTCTGATAGAGGCGATAATAATGCTTTACATAATTCCCAAAGCCAATGAAGATGAAATCAATATGCGATTTTGGGTTGTAGTTGATTTGGCATTGGCTCTGTTGATAAGTTTGGCAGTCCTAATTAAAGAGAATATAGGTGAACGTAAATCTGTTATCAGTCTGTTCCTGATATGTGTTGCCACATATCTTCAAATGGCCTATATTTCGGTATTTTATGGATGGAGAGCGGTGTGTTTTACCTTACCGATACTTCAAATTGTATTCGGATACGCAATATTCAAGCTATCTGCCAACATTGCATCGTTATTGGTGTGCTGTTCAAATCTTCTGTTTTCAACGATATGGGCTAATCAGATGTTCGGTTTCCTATGGTTTAATAACAAATCCAACGACTTTGAGACTATGGCAGTCGCATCATTGTATGCAGTAACCGGAGCATTGTTTGTATTAGTAATCTCATCAATAATTATAGTGAAGTTCAGCCCTAAACTCCTTACATGCGATGAAACTGACCGATAAACGAATTGACATATACCCAAGTATTTGGCGGGTGATTAGCATTACGCTGATCAGCTTGTTGTTTGTTGTTGGTGGGTTCTTTATGACAAACAATCCTCGTTCTGGTATAGATAAATTTATCGGTTATATGGGAATGATATTCTTCTCTTTTGGGGTGATTGTAGGGATAGGTTGGCTGATATTGATTGCGATGCGCAAACCGCTTGCAAGGATATTTGATGACCGTCTCGAATATCTGATACCGGCAAGGATGAAATATGAGATTATTCCTTTTCTGCGTGTTGAGATGTTTGTCATAACAAAAACAGGAAGTGCTAAAATCATAAGGGCGGATTACTTGGCCGGAGGTGTGAAAAACACCGGAATTGTGAATACTTTTGTGTCAGTCGGCAAAGTGTGCGACATACTGAATGATAAACTTGAACGGTATTGGAAACAGCCGATGTTGTCACAAAAGTTAGACCAAGCATCGGTGACACATTATCTTAAAGTAATGGGAATCGAATCGTGGCGATTTGGATTTGATACAACCGGGAAAACCGACTGTACGGTGGTAATGCGAGATGGCAACACATATAAACTTGTTTATATCGACGATAGAGGTATGCCTGAAACACTGAGCAATCATCTTACAGAAAATGATGCGTACCATGCCTTGCTTGAAAATTTTATTGAGGAAGAAGCCTTCAAATCCAAATATGGTGTGAAATGAAATCTGACAGCAAGATATATAGGTTTTTCTTTGGGCGGAGGGGTGAGAAACGCTTGCCGTTTGGGGTTATGTTGCTGATTCTCGTGCCTTTCCTCATTGTCGGCTTGTTTTTACCGAATCGAAAATATAATGCTCTGTCGGCAAATCCGGTTTTTACATCAACTGTGGTTTCAGATGTGTATGGTACTCGCAATGGTCCATATTTGAAGTATCAGATTTCAGTGGATGCAAAAGCTTATGAAGGTAGTGCTCCACGCCGTGGCCTTTCCGTGGGCGACAGTATTGGAGTGGTATATCAGAAAGACAATCCGGAAAACAACATGATAGTCTTTGAATATTTTGATAGTCCAGATTTTGGCTCTGTCATAATATTTGTAATTGTTGCGATTGTTTTGGCAGCATATCGTTGGCTGAGAATCAATCGAAAATATAACGACCGATGCCCGGAGTTGGATAGCTCCGGAAAGTGTGCGATATATCGCACCGACAAGGAGTACATATTTGTCACGGTATATCATTTCAACTCAAGCTATCCGATTAAATTCTTGCCTCTTGACTGCGATAACGGGGTGTTTGAGAATGCTCTGACTGATATTTTTCACGCAAGTCTGCATAATAAATACACCGAAATAAAGGCATCCGAGCTAATCAAAGCGATGAAACAACGCTCATGGCGACAGCTCTACATGCACTGTACAAGTGTTCTCGTGACACACGACAGCCGCAAACTGGAAATCCTGCCAACCCGGAAAGCCACCGATGGCAAAGGACTTGACCGGGATTATGACCGAAAATTGTCTTTTGACCTTGACGGTGCCTCTTGGATAGATATAATCGACTCAATCCGAAAACTCCTTGAACCCGGCGAAACTGATTGAGGCCATAATGAGGTGAGCTATCGGATGGCTGTCTTGTTGCCATTGATTATGTAGATGCCGGGGAGGAGGGGGCGGCGCGTGACAGGGCGGCCCATCAGGTCATAGACCTTGTCTTTGGTATTCTTGTCTACCGTCACGCCGTCTATCCCCGAGGAGGCCGAAAGCGACAATGTGACATCCACGCTGCCGTTACCGAGCCAAGACCTGAGATTCGAGGCCGTCGCTCCGTCAATCCTGCCGAGCCGGGTGTATGACCACGAATTATCGCCATAGAAAATCACCATCTGATAGCCCTGATAGAGCATTATGTCGCCCGGCCGTGCCGTGATCTGCGTGTTGGACGTCGGCAGCGACTGAGGCAGGTCGCCCACCTTCTCCCAGCCGCCATAATCGTGCATGCTGACGGTGACCGGGCCGTCGGCAAGCAATCCGCTCAGGGCCTCTGTCGCCGCGTTGTCGGCAAGTGTCGCCGTCCGGGTCTCGCCATTGGCGGTGACATACAGTTTATTCTGCGAGTGTGCCATGATTCCGCTTATCATCAGGAATGTAAGAAACAATGCTCTCATATCGGTCAGACGTTCCGGCCCATCTCGCAGGCCTTGACCAAGCTCGGGTGACCATTGATCTCTCCGGGTGCGGTCACGCCACCTGCAAACACACCTCCGGCATAACGTGCCCGCTCGAAGCACTCTATCCAGCCGTTGAGGCCCGATATGGCGCGTTCGGGCACCTCGGGCATGTCCTCTGCCGCGCTGGTCATCAGATACACATCGGTAAACCTGTAGTCGCCGCCATATAGAGGGTTGAATCTGTCGAGGAGAGTCTTCATCTGGCCGCACATCTCATAATAATATATCGGAGAGGCAAAGCATACCACATCGGCATCGTGCAGCTTGGCCATGATTTCTGGCACGTCATCGCTGATGACACATTTCCCGGTCTCCTGACATTTCAGGCAGCCGATGCAGAATTTGATTTCCTTGTGGTGGAGAGTTATCAGCTCGACCTGATTCCCAGCCTCCTCCGCGCCCTTGGCAAATGCCTTGGCGAGTTCGTGCGAATTGCTCGTTCCACGCAGACTGGTGGATATTACCAATACTTTTTTCATGTCACTTGTCGTTATTTCCTTTCAACTGTTTTACGGTTGCAAAGTTAAACAACATCCGACCGCCCGTCAAACCCCTATTCCGGCAATACATACCCAAATTGCGCAAATAGCCACCTGCGACCTCAAAGCTGAGTCGGTCGCTCACCGCCCTATCCCCTGCTCATAAACTCAATCAGTGCGGGCAGGAGGCGTTGGGCCGTCTGACGGCCGATATTATACACATTAGTCATCTTGGTCTTGTCTGTCGATACGCGGCCGATGGGGAGGGGGCTGTCGGGGGCGATGACGAAGGTATCGCCGCGCCTGACGCCCTCATCGACAAGACGCAACTGTGCGTTATACATCTCGTGGCGGCGCGACATCGCTTCGGCTATGGCCTCATGACCATGCATCAGCATCCGCCACAGCCATTTGGACGAGGGTTTCTTAACATAGTCGCGCGGTTGGGTCAGTACCACTACATTCCGCCCATAGCCGATGGAACGGAAATAAGCCAGCGGGATGGAATCGGAAATGCCACCGTCGAGCATCAACCTGCCATCGTCGACCCTCACCGGCTTTGTCACGGCGGGCATTGATGCAGAGGCGCGCAGCCATTCGAGCGAATCGCGGTTTACCTTGTCCATCCTGTAATATGCGGGCAGGCCGGTAGCGACATCGGTCGCTACGAGATAGAATGCCATCGGATTCCGTTCAAAAGTCTCGATGTCAAAGACATCGAGCTGCAGAGGGAGCGTGTGATAGGCAAACTCGGCACCCACGAGGTTGCCGCTGGTGACAAGCGAGCGCAATCCCATATAGCGGGGGTCGCCCGCATATTTGAGATTGTAGCGAAGGACTCGGCCGGGCTGGCGCGACTTGTAGTTGCAACCGAAACTTGACCCCGCCGACACACCGATGAGTCCGTCGAATTCAATTCCGTTCTCCATCATCACGTCCATGACGCCAGCGGTGAAGAGCCCACGCATGGCTCCACCCTCAAGGACAAGTCCGATTTTTGCCGATTCTTTCATGGTTTATGACATTCTGCCTGTTGGTCAAAGCAAATTTCGCAAGAATCCACGGAATATGCAAGGGCTTGGACTGAAAAAGCGCAAGAGAGCCCCTGATGCAAACCAATACGCAAACCAAGTCCCGGCCTCGCAGTGGTGCGAAGCCGGGACCCAAACAAACTAAGCCTAAAGTTCAATAATACAAATTCATTGCTTTCTCGTCACCGGAGATTCCTCGCCGAAAAGATAAGACTTTCTGTATCCGCCGGCGTCGACAACGATCTTCTCGAACACCACTCCGGGGTCGAGGGGCGAGAGCGAGAGGGTCAGGGTGCCGTCGGCCGAAGGTGTCGGCACGGGGAGGGTCACGGTCTTCTCTATGACACGGCGCGCGATGGTGGGGTAATATACGGTGTGTATGTTCTCGGGCTTCTCGTTGAGTTCGGAGTTGAAGTTGACTTCGACAGGCGCGGCACCCTCAAACCCGACGGTGTATCTGTGACCCTCGGGACGGGCGAAGGCAAGCGTCGACTTGGTGATGACGTGGACCGTGACGCTGTCCGTACCCTCGGGGAGCCTGAGCGAATAGTCAAGACGGGCGCCGTCGACGGAGGTGGTGTAAGGCATCACGCTGACACCGCTGAGCGTGCGTCCCATAAAGGGAATCACGGTCCACTTGCCCTCTCCCGCCGGATTCACGGCCCTGTTGAAGTGCTCGGCCTCCATGACCACACAGTCGTCGACCTCGGGGAAACGGTATCCGCCAAGAGCCTCCTTGTCGCCGTCGAGACGATAGACCGTCGGCAGCACGTCGCAGGGGAAGTCGTCGTTCCAGCTTGTATAGCCGATGTGCTTCTGCACCATCATGCCGCGCCACTTGCCACCGGCGATGTTGTTGTTGTAGTCGTCCATCAGCGCGGCGTCGCGGTCGAAGCACGCTTGAGCCTTGTCGGCCCACATATCGGCCTCGGGCATCCGGTCGGCGTATGCCTTGCGGTTCATGGCCACGCTGTAATACATGTCGTGCAGGTTGGACATCACTTGAAGAGGGAAGAGAATGAGTTCCTTGTAGGCATCGTAATACTTCGGGTCGATGGCCATGTACTGACGGAGGGCCTCGGCCTCGAGCATCATGTACTCGTCGCGCACCTTCTTCCACTCGCCGCCGTCGAGGTCATAGGTGTCGGCGTCGAGGAGTTCGGGGGTACAGCGTCCGTTATACTTGCACAGCAGGTTGAAGATACGGGTCGCCTCGGCCGCCTGTCCTGCGCCGAACTGCTGCTCAAAGAACTTACGGGTATGCTCGAGCAGGTTATCATTGTTGAACGCCTTGGGATTCCACGCCATGTCGAGGAACAGCGTGATGGGATATTCCATCGGCTTGAGGTCTCCGACATTGAGTATCCACATCGTCTCTATGCCGTTGTCATAGGCGAGTCGCATCTGCTCCCACATATTCTGTATCGGGGTGCAGTTGAGCAGCTTGCTGTTGCGGGGAGCGCCGACATAGTCCACGTGATAATACATGCCCCATCCTCCGGGATGCTGACGCTCCTTGGCATTGGGCACGCGGCGTATGTTGCCCCAGTTGTCGTCGCACAGCAGCAGGGTCACGTCGTCGGGCACGCGCAGCCCCTTGTCATAATAGTCGAGCACCTCTTTGTAAAGGGCCCACACCTGCGGGGTCTTGGCGGCGGAACGTCCGGTTTCGCGGCGTATTATCTTGCGCTGGCTGTCTATCACCTTCTCCAGCAGCTTCACGTCGGCCTCCTCGCTCATGGCCTCATCTCCGTCGCCGCGCATTCCGATGGTCACGATGTCCTCGGTGTCCTTCATGCGGCGTATGCCCTCGGCAAAGAACAGGTCGAGGCCCTTCTTGTTGACGGCATAGTTCCACGGGCCATACTTCTCCTTGTTGCGCACCCACTCCTTGTGGCTGCGTGCCATCGGCTCGTGGTGCGAGGTGCCGATTATCACGCCCATCCTGTCTGCCAGAGGGCCGTTCTCGGGGTCGTCGGCATAGAACGCCCAGTTCCACATGGCCGGCCAGAGGAAGTTGCCGCGCAGACGCAGTATCAGCTCGAAGACCCGTGCATAGAATCGCGAGTCGCCATAGTCGGTGCCATAGGTATTCTTGACCCACGTCATCAGGCACGGGCCCTCGTCGTTGAGGAATATGCCGCGATACCTCACGCCCGGCTCACCGGCCGTATAAGTCCCCTTCCTCACGGCAAGACTCGACTTGTGTTCGACCGGCACGTCGGCCCAGTCATGCCAAGGCGAGACGCCGATAAGCTCAGAAAGCTCATAGATGCCATAGATGGCGCCGCGCTTGTCGCTGCCTGCAATCACGAGAGCCTCGTCCACGCCGTCGACGGGATTCGTCACTACCGTCATGACATACTTTTCGTTCTTCCCCTCGAGCCGGGTGCGGTCAATCTTTCCGGCATCCATCAGGTGCCTTATCACCGGGCTCTTCACCGTACCGGCTATTATCATTCTTGTGGCCGAGAGCGAGTCTTGCAGCTTGGCCTCCTTGCCACAGACAAGCCCGAAGTCTTCGGATAGATTTCGTGCGGCGATGCGCACGCCCTCGTCGTCCGTGCCGTCTACAAAGATCGGCAGCGGGGCTCCGCCATCGGTCGCGGGTGATACGAGGATGAACGAATCAGGGTCTCCGGCCCGGCCGAGCGCTCCGGGATTATCCAGCGCAAGCGACTGAAAGGATATGGCAGCCACCGCGGCAAACGCGAGGGCAATCCTTTGCAATCCGCCCAATGTTTTCAGGTATTTCATAACAACATTTGATGATTGGTTTCCGAATGCAAAATTACTCAATAGTTCGGTATCTGACCCACAATCAACATACTAAGAGGGCTTTTTCACGTTTCACCACTTTCGCTGACGCAACAGGCACATATATATTCGTTACAACGTCCATATTTTGTCGTGAATCATCAGAGATTGTCATCGAAAGATATTACTTTTGTAACGTCAAACAATCAGACCATGTCAACACGATACCTGACTTACCTATGCATTTTGATGCTGACACTCGCGTCGGGATACGCCTCACGAGCCTCGGCTACGGGCCGCATATTCTCCGACCCGGTGTTCACGTCAGATACCTTCGAGGGGTTCTGCCGCGACAATGACGGCTATCTGTGGATAGCCACCGGCAGCGGACTCTTCAAGTTCGACGGCAACAACTATCAGCTCTATCGCCACGACGAGGACGACCCGCACTCTCTCAGCGACAGCCGCCTCCACATGGTGTTTTGCGACAGCAAGGGCCGTATATGGGCGGCGACCTCAAACGGACTCAACCTCTACGATCGGTTCACCGATTCGTTCGAGCGCATAATACTCCCCTCCATGAGTTATGCCGGATACATCATGGATGTCATCGAGCAGGGCGACGGCACCATCACGTTCAACGTGGCCGGCAAGGGCATGTTTGTCGTAGACGACAGCAAGGGCAAGCTCGACGCCGTGAGATACATGCCCGACTTCAATCCGGAGATAGGACAGCTCTGCTACCACGATGACATAATATACATATCCACCTATCTCGGCGAGGTCTATGCCATGAAACCCAACGGCAAGACGCAACGCATAAGAGTGGCCGACGGATACATAACCGACCTCATACCCGAAAGCGACGGAAACATCCTTGTCGGGTCGGTCAAGGACATATACCGCATATATCCCAACGAGGGCCATAGGGTCGAAAGAATAGAGACACCCGACAACACGAGGATGTCGATCAACAACTTCACGCGCGGGCGCAACGGCAAGGTCTACTTCTCGACAGCCACCAGCGGCCTCTGGAAGATATGCCCCGGAGGCAAGTCGGCCATACCCTGCACCAATGTCTATCTGCCCACGCTCGATATATGGAACGCGAAACTCGGAGCCGTGTATGCCGACAACGAGGGCAACATCTGGCTGGGGTGCCAGTACAAGGGACTGGCCTGCATACCCTACAACTCGATACCGTTCAGCTATCGCCTCCTATCCGACGTGATGCCCGGATTCAAGGGGGGCATTGACGGTTTTGCAGTCAGCGGCAACAAGATCGCGATGGGCTATGGCAACAAGATAGGCGTGATGACGTCAGACGGCAAGCTGGTGGCCGACAGGGAGATACCGGCACGCGGCTCCGTCAACACCATCATACCCGCGGGCAAGGACAGACTGCTGATAGGCGTTACCAACGACGGCATCTGGGAGATGACCCTCGACGGCAACCGTCTGAGTCGCCTCATCGACTATCCCGGCAAATACCCGACCATCGAGATGTGCCGCCTGCCGGGCGGCGAGCTACTGATAGGCTATCACGGCGTCGGACTCGTCAGGTACAATCCCCGGACCAAGGCCGAGCACCGGTACGAGCACAATCCCGAATCAGGGCGCCTGAGCAACCCGTTCTTCTCGTCGATGAAGGTGACGCCCGACTCGGCCGGCGTGTGGATCGGCCTCTATGGCGGCATCTCGTATCTCGACCTCAAGACCGACACATTCAGGCAGCTCAACCAGAGCCCGTTCCTGCAGGGAGCCACATACGCGCTCCAGCCGCTGTCCGACGGGAGCGTGCTCGCAGGCACGAGCCACGGCCTGATACACTATGACCTCACCGGAAAGGTCAGGCTCAAATACACCACCGCAAACGGATTGACCGACAACGACATACGTTCCATCATCATGGACAAGAAAGGGGGATTCTGGATAGGCACCAAGCGCGGACTCAACTATCTGCCGTCTGTTGGCGACAAGATCGTGGTCTATCACGGCGGCTATGGCCTGCAGGAGAACGTCTTCCCCTATGGGGGCATGCTTCCCGACAACCGCATCATCCTCGGCAGCAACCTCGGCGTGACGATGTTCAACCCCGACTCGATACTCGCCGTCGGCTTTGGCGGCAAGGTACACGCCTCGTCCATACTGCTCAACGGATCCCGGCTCAACCGCAGCACCAAGATAGACGGCAAGCCGGTCATGTCAGACACCGACCCACTGTCACTCAACCTCCCCTACAAGGACAACTCACTCACGGTCAAGCTCTCGACCCTCGACTTCCGCGACGCCGCCAACGTGCGCTACATGTGGATGATAGAAGGCATCTCGGACGAGTGGCGCACGACAGGCCCCGGCGAAAACGTCATATACCTGCCGCATCTCGACCCCGGCACCTATTGTCTCAGGCTCAAGGCCATAGACAACGACGTCATCTCGGGCGAATCGGTCATCAACATCATCATCTACACGCCGTGGTACATGAGCGGCGCCGCCAAGATGCTCTATGCCGTGGTGCTCGTGTCGCTCGTGCTGCTCTCGGTGATAGTGATGAAGAAGAAGCGCGAGGAGAAGATCAGCGAGACCAAGATAAGGTTCTTCATAGATGTCTCGCACGACATACGCTCGCCGATAACACTGATTCTGACCCCTCTCGAGTCGCTGCTCAAGGAGCCTTTCCCGCCCGAGGTCACGGCCAAGCTGCGCGTCATGTACCGCAACGGCCAGCGCATCCTCTCGCTTGTCAATCAGCTGCTTGACCTCCGCAAGATTGACAAGGGAGGCATGAGGCTGCTGTGCCGGCCCACAAACCTCAGCAAGTTCATCGCCGAGCTCGTGGACATGTTCACGCCTAAGGCCGCCGACAAGAAACTCTCCCTTGCATTCAGGGACGAAGGTGGCATCGAGGAGAAAGCGTGGATAGACCGCGACAACTTCGACAAGATTCTCGTCAACATCATCTCGAACGCCATCAAATATACGCCCGAAGGGGGCAATATCGAAGTGGTGCTCAAAGGCGTGGACGACGACACGCTCGGACCGTGCGCCGAGGTCAAGGTCATCGACTCGGGCATCGGATTCGGCAACACCCCGCCCGAACAGCTTTTCGTGCGCTTCTATCGCGCCCGCGAGGGGCACTCGGGTGGCATCGGCGGTGTCGGCATCGGCCTCGACCTGTGCCACCAGCTCATAAAGCTGCACCACGGCACCATCACCGCCCAAAATCGCACGGACGGCACGAGAGGCGCCATCTTCACGGTGCGCATACCGCTCAACGAATCGGCCTATGCCGCATCGGAGCTCATGGACCGCACCCCGGCCGACAACTCGGACGACGCAGACAAGCACCTTGTCATCAACGAGATGCAACCCGCCGTGCCCACTGTCGCCGGCAAGCCCAAGCGCAAGCGTCTCTCGGCGCCACGGAGCATACTGATCGCCGACGACGACGCCGAGCTGCGCGACTACATCAGCCAGCATCTCGGCGAACTCGGATACAAGACCCTCACCGCCGACAACGGACAGGAAGCCCTGAAGATAGTTGGCGAAGGCAACATAGACCTTGTCGTCAGCGATGTCAAGATGCCGGTCATGGACGGACTCACCTTCATCAGGCACATGCGCTCGAATGTCGGCACGCACCACATCCCGGTCATAATACTCAGCTCGAAGAACGACATAGCCGACCGCATCGAGGGATGGGACCGCGGAGCCGACGGGTATCTCGGCAAGCCGTTCAACATCAACGAGCTCGACACCATGATAGACAACATCATAGAGACCCGTCTCAAGCTCAAGGGCAAATTCTCTGGGGCGCAGGACACCGACGCCAAGATAGACCCGCCAGAGATAAAGGGATATGACGAGGCCCTCATGGAGAAGATAATCAAGACCATCAACGAGCACATCGACAATCCCGAGCTGAATGTCGAGATGCTCGGCCAGAGCATAGGCATAAGCCGTGTCCAGCTTTACCGCAAGCTCAAGGAGATGATAGGCATGACGCCGAGCGACTTCATACGAAACATCAGGCTGAAACGAGCCTGCCTGTTGCTGCAGAAGCCCGACCTCGACGTCACGCAGGTGGCCTATGCCGTTGGATTCTCCTCGCAGCCCCACTTCTCCACGGCCTTCAAGCGCTATACGGGCTTCTCGCCCACAGAATACAAGCAGCGGTGCATGCGTGGCGACATACCGCCGTCGCCCGACGACAAGACACAACCCGATACAAACATATAGAACCGACATGAAAAGATTGTTACCTGTCATCGTTGCCGTCGCGGCGGCGATGACACCGGCGTCGTCTGCCGCCGAGGTCCGTCTACCCTCCGTATTGTCCGAGGGCGTAATACTGCAAAGAGACCGTCCCATCGTCATCTGGGGCAAGGCCGACCCGGGCGAGAAGGTCGATGTAAGGCTCGCCAAGAGAAAAGGATCGGCCGTAGCCGCGGCAGACAGCACGTGGAGCGTCACCCTCAAGCCACTCGAGGCCGGAGGCCCTTATACGCTCGAAGTCAACGACCTCAAGGTCAACGATGTCCTTATGGGCGACCTGTACCTGTGCTCGGGCCAGAGCAACATGGAGCTGATGGTGAGCCGCGTCAGGGACTTCTATGCCGACGAGATAGACACCTACGCCAACGACCGCATCCGCGAGTTCAAGACTCCCAAGGAGCATGCCTTTCACGGCCCGCGGACGGATGTCAGTCCCTCACGCTGGAAAAAGGTGCAGAAGTCGGAGGTCAACAAGTTCGGCGCCCTCGTCTACTTCATGGCTAAGGAGCTCTATCAGCGCAACGGCAATGTCCCCGTCGGCATTGTCAACTCGAGCTGGGGAGGCTCAAAGATAGAGACATGGCTCAGCGACGAGGCCGTGAGCCGTTATCCCGAGATGGCCAACCGTCTCAGGCTCGTCGAGGACGACACGTTCAGGGCACTCACCGGACAGGCCGAGGACAGGGCCTCGTATCTCTGGTACAAGACAATGATTGGCTCCGATCCGGGCTATCACAATGGCCGGCATTGGGCATCGCCCGCCCTCGACGACAGCGGATGGGCCGAGGTGGAACTGCTCGGCCGTGACTGGGGCAACATCGACGGCAAGCCCGCCAACGGCTCGCACTGGATGCGCCGCTCGTTCGAGATCGCGCCCGACAAGGCGGGCAAGCCCGCCGAACTGCGACTCGGCTGCATCGTTGACGCCGACTCGGTGTGGGTCAACGGCAAGTTCGTGGGCTTTACGTCATATCAATATCCTCCCCGCATCTATCAGGTGCCCGAGGGATTGCTCAAGGAGGGTGTCAACAATGTCACGGTGAGGATAGTCAGCAACAGCGGGACACCCCACTTCGTGCCCGAAAAGCCCCACAAGTTCATATTCGCGGACGGCACGGAGGTATCGCTCGAGGGCAAGTGGAGGCACGCACCCGGCGCCCTGATGCCCAAGGCCCCCGTCCGCACCGACTTCTTCCAGAACCCCACCACGCTATACAACGGCCTCATAGCTCCGATGGCCAACCTACCCTTCAGTGGCGTCGTCTGGTATCAGGGCGAATCAGACGTGGACATACGAGGCCGTTACTGCGAGCTGATGAAGACACTTATCGCCGACTGGCGCACCCTGTTCGCCAACAAGGATCTCCCCTTCTATATCGTCGAGCTTGCCGACTTCCTCCATCCATCGGACACGGGCGGACGGGCCGCTTGGCAGGAGATGCGCGACGCCCAGAAGCGCGCCGCCGACGAGACAGACAACGCTTGGTGGATAAAGAACGGCGACATCGGAGAGTGGAACGACATACATCCGCGCGACAAGAAAACACCCGGGAAACGCACCGCAGATGCCATTCTGAGGGCCTCTGAATGACGTCAGGACACACGCCGCAACAAAAAAGAACACAACTGATACGCTTCCGTACGGTTGTGTTCTTTTTTATATGGCTGTATGCAACCTCACGAAACCCTCGGCCGCGGAGCAGTGAGTAATTTTGCACCGTAACCAAAACAAGTCATCACAGCCATGAAAAAGAATCACTTCGGCCTGATTTGCCTGCTCGCGTCATCAATGCTCCTCACGGCAGGATGCACGGCAACAAAGCATCCGCAGACGGGCACCGTCGAGAACCCCGTGATATGGGCAGACGTCCCCGACCCCGACGTAATACGTGTGGGCGATGACTTCTACATGGTCAGCACGACAATGCACCTGATGCCCGGATGTCCGGTGATGCACTCCAAGGACCTCGTCAACTGGGAGACCATAGGATATGTGTTCGACAAGCTGAAGGACACGCCCCGCTATGACCTCGAGGGTGGCACCGTCTACGGCAAGGGTCAGTGGGCCACCTCGCTCCGATACAGGGACGGCAGATTCTACCTGCTGTTCTCGCCCAACGACCAACCTTACAAATCATACATATACACCACCACCGACCCCGCCGGCGACTGGACGCTGGTGACACGCTCGGACCACTTTCACGACGCCTCGCTGCTGTTTGACGACGATGGCCGCGCCTATGTCTTCTATGGCGGCGGCGACATCAGGCTGCGCGAGCTCAAGCCCGACATGAGCGGCGTCAAGCCCGACGGCATCAATCAGATAGTGATACACCCCGATTCCACCGAGACGGGACTGCACGAAGGGAGCCGCGTCATAAAGCACGACGGCAAGTATTACGCATTCGTCATCTCGTGGCCGGCAGGAGAGCCCAGACGACAGCTCTGCTATCGTGCCGACAGCATTACGGGCCCCTACGAGAAGGCCGTGGTGCTCGAGTCGGAGTTCGGCGGATTCCCATACGTCGGTCAGGGATGCCTTGTCGACGACCCCGACGGGAACTGGTGGGGTGTCATCTTTCAGGACCGCGGCGGCGTAGGGCGCATCCTCACGCTGAATCCCGCCGAGTGGCGTGACGGATGGCCCATGCTCGGCGACGCCGACGGCAAGGTGCCCGACGTGATCGAGAAGAAACTGCATCCGCTCGAGAATGGCGGCGTGGTCCATTCGGACGAGTTCGCCGACGGCACCAAGGACATGCTCTGGGAGTGGAACCACAACCCCGTGGACAGCATGTGGTCACTGACCGAGCGTCCCGGATGGCTCAGGCTGAAGGCAATCGGCAATACCGACAATATATTCGTTGCGCGCAACACCATATCGCAACGCATGGAGGGACCGACGTGCGAGGGCACCATCAAGATGGACATATCGCACATGCGTCCGGGCGACTGCGCCGGATTCGCGGCCCTCAACGGCGACTCGGGACTCCTCACGGTGACCCGCGAGGGAGACTCGTTCCTGCTTACGGCAAGCACGGAGTCTGTCGAGATCGGCGGCCCCGACCACGCCGTCACGGGCGTGACCTCCGAAGAGATGGAGACCGTCTCGATAGACTCGGGCACGATATGGCTGCGCATCAACGCCGACTTCAGGCCCGGACAGGACATGGCGACATTCGCCTACAGCACCGACGGCAGCCGGTGGCATCCGATTGGCTCACCATTCAAGATGACGTTCGACTACAGACGCTTCTTCATGGGCACGCGATTCGCAATTTTCAACTACTCAACCCAAGACAAGGGCGGGTATGTAGACATAGACTATTTCAGGTATAATAAATAAGATCGAGGGCATAAGGTCAGGCGGTACCGCTTGTGACAAACCGTACCGGGAAAATTTAAGGAGAAATGTTTTGAGCCCTCATGCAAGAAAAAGGTTGTTTAGAACTCGTGATTAGGGTTGGAGTCGGGGATCATCCCCGCTCCTACCCTTAATCACTTGGTTTACAATCTCATCACAAAAATCGCTTAACAAAAACGAACGCAAATGATACGCCGTTTCGGGCCTGCCGAACATAAACGTATCAAATATAAATATATAAAAATAAGTTAAAAATCCCTTTTAAATAATTTTGCAAAAGTAAACAAAAACCCATGAAGACCAAGCCTTACCTTCTGCTCGCGATGTCTGCCGGAATTCTGGCAACCGCGACGGGCTGTGACTCCGCCAGTGCCGGAATCAGCCCGCAGGAGTCTCATGCCATCTTCAGCTCGTTCAACTACGAGGGCCATGACGACTTCTATGCCGACAATCCGCTTGCCTCAGACAGTGCGTTCTACAATCCCATCCTCCCCGGATGGTATTCAGACCCCTCTGTCTGCTCTAACGGCAAGGGCGATTACTATCTCGTGACCTCAACCTTCAGCTACTTTCCCGGCGTGCCCATCTTCCACAGCCGCGACCTTGTCAACTGGAAGCAGACAGGCCACGTCCTGACCCGCGAGTCACAGTTGCAGAATCTCGCCAAGCAGCATGTCAGCGGCGGCATCTTCGCCCCCGACATCGCCTACAATCCGGCCAACGAGACATACTACATGATCACCACCAACGTGGGCGCCGGCAACTTCTTCGTCAAGACCCAAGACCCCACGGGCGAATGGAGCGACCCCATAGCGCTGCCCGAGATACAGGGCATAGACCCGGCATTCTTCTTTGACGAGGATGGCCGTGCCTATATAATCAACAACGACGACGCCCCCAACGGCAAGCCCGAATATCCCGGCCACCGCACCGTGCGCGTGGTCGAGTTCGACACCGCCACCGACCGCTGCATCGGCGAGCGCAAGATCGTTGTCAACAAGGGATGCCGTCCCGCCGAGAAACCCATCTGGTGCGAAGGCCCCCACATCTATAAGATAGGCGGTAAATATTACCTCATGACCGCCGAGGGCGGTACGTCGACATGGCACAGCGAGGTCATCTATCGCGGCGACTCGCCCATGGGCCCCTTCACCCCGTGGGAGGGGAATCCCATCCTGACCCAGCGCACGCTTGCCGCCGACCGCACCAACCCCGTCACCTGCGCCGGCCATGCCGACCTCGTCCAAGGCCCCGACGGACAGTGGTGGAGCGTCTTTCTGGCATGCCGCCCCATCGAGAAGGACAACGAGAATCTGGGCCGCGAGACATTCATGATGCCCGTGCGCTGGACCGAGGACGGATGGCCCTACATGACACGCGAGGGGGAGACGATACCCCTGCAGCTTGCCATGAACGGCGTGACACGCGAGACGGAGAACACCTTCGGCAACTTCGCCCGCAACGACAACTTCACCGACACCATCCTCGGCCATGACTGGTTCACTCTCCGCGGTCCCGCCCGCGAATACTATTCGCTGACATCCAATCCCGGGCACCTCACCATCAAGTGCGCTCCCGTCAAGTCGACCGAGAAGACCATCCTCCCCTATGTAGGCCGCCGCATCCATCATCACAAGTACACCGCCGGGACGACACTGACCTTCAAGCCCGGACATGAGAAACAGTGTGCCGGAATGCTCATGTTCAAGGACGAGGGCAACCACTACTTCTTCGGCAAGGACCTCCGCGAGGGCTCGCAGCGCGTGGTGCTGCGCCGCGTATCGGACACCAAGACCTCGGAGGTCGCCGCCAAGACACTCGCCGACGACAACGGATCCATAGACCTCCGCATCGAATCGAAGGGCATGAATCTCGACTTCGAGTACTCGACCGACGGCGGCAAGACATGGGAGACCCTTGCCGCCGATCAGGACGCAGGCTTCATGTCGACGGCCCGCTCAGGCGGATTCACCGGCACCACCATCGGACTATACGCCTCTGACAACGAAGGCTGAACATACCCTAACCCACATATCTAATATAATGACCAATTCTTATCATCAATTAAATCCAACGCAATGAAAAATGGAACAGAAAAATTCCGTTGCATTCTCCTGTTGCTGATGATGTACATCACAGGTGTGACGTCAGCTATGGCAGACATAGTGACGGGTACTGTCGTCGATGACACCGGCGAGCCGCTCATCGGTGTGACAGTCCAAGAGAAAGGAAACACCAACAACGGCGTGGCCACGGGATTAGACGGCGACTTCAGGCTGAACGTCAAGTCGCCCAATGCAACCCTGCTCGTGTCCTATGTGGGCATGAAGCCTGTGGAATTAGCCCTCAAGGGCCGCAAGCATGTCGAAGTGAAGCTCGAGTCGGACTCCGAGGTACTCGACGAGGTCGTGGTCGTAGGCTACGGCCAGCAGAAGAAGGTCTCGGTGGTGGGCGCCATCACCCAAGCCTCGGGCGAGACCCTCGCCAAGACCGGCGGCGTATCCAGCATCGGTGCCGCCCTCACGGGTAACCTTCCCGGCGTCGTGACCATGCAGTCGTCGGGCATGCCCGGCGACGAGGACCCCAAGATCGTAATCCGCGGCCAGACATCGTGGAACAGCAGCGACCCCCTCGTACTCGTCGACGGCATCGAGCGCCCCATGTCCTCTGTCGACATCGGCTCGGTACAGTCGGTATCCGTGCTCAAGGATGCGTCGGCCACCGCAGTCTATGGCGTGAAGGGTGCCAACGGCGTCATCCTCATCACCACCAAGCGCGGCAACGAGGGTCGTGCCAAGATTTCGGTGGGCATGAACCTCACCGCCAAGGTAGCCTCCCAGCTCCCCGGCACCGAGGGATCGCCCGAAGCACTCTACATGCGCAACCACATCATCGAGCGCGAGCTCGGCCTCACCCCCGACTCTTGGCTCAGCATCACCCCGCTCGACATCATCGACAAGTATCGCAACCCCGCCAGCCTCGAGGAACGCGAGCGCTATCCCAACACCGACTGGCAGGACGCACTCTTCAAGAAATGCGCGTTTGCATACAACCCCAACATCAACATCAGCGGCGGTACCAAGAACGTCAAGTATTTTGCCTCGATCGACTTCCTGCACGAGGGCGACCTGTTCCGCGAGTATGAGACCGGCCGCGGCTATACCGGCGGCTACGGCTTCAACCGCGTCAACGTCCGCTCGAACCTCGACTTCTCCATCACCCGCTCTACGGTGTTCAAGGTGAACATCTCGGGCTCGCACGGCGAGAAGAAGTCACCCTTCAACGTATCGGACGACT
Organism: Bacteroidales bacterium M8; assembly: GCA_001689495.1. Taxonomy (GTDB): domain Bacteria; phylum Bacteroidota; class Bacteroidia; order Bacteroidales; family Muribaculaceae; genus Duncaniella. The sequence continues at coordinate 20,432 of LUJS01000046.1, forward strand.
CGTTCGGCGCCGCCCAGATGTGGCAGGCCGCATACGGCGCTCCGGCCGACGCATTCATCCCCAAATACTCGGACGGCACATGGGGCTACTATCCCTCCAACACCCAAGGCGCACCCAACTCGATGCAGATGCTGGCCACCGGCGGTACGGAATACACCACCACTACCCGCATCAACACCGACTTCACTCTCGAGCAGGACCTCTCGTTCATCACCAAGGGTCTCCGCGCCAGCGCCACCATCTCGTGGGACAACGTGTTCGTAGAGGCCAACCGAGGCATCTGCGAGAACTATTACAAGCCCCAGACCAAGTGGATCGACCCCGAAACAGGCGAGGTGCACTGGGGACAGGAGATGCAGCCCAGCGGTCTCGACTTTGCCGAAGACCTCAAGTGGAGCATCCGCGAGGGCGAGAGCCGCAACTGGGCCACGCAGCGCAACATGTTCTATCAGGCCCAGATCAACTGGGGCCGCCAGTTCGGCGATCACGACGTCACCGCGATGGGCGTGTTCAACCGCGACGAGCGCGCCACCGGCAGCGAGTTCACCAACTATCGCGAGGACTGGGCGTTCCGTGCCACATACAACTATGCCGACAAGTACTTCATCGAGTATAACGGCGCATACAACGGCTCGGAGAAGTTCGACCGCCGCCACCGCTTCGAGTTCTTCAACTCGGGTGCCGTAGGCTGGCGCATCAGCCAAGAGAAGTTCATGGCCTTCAGCCGCAACTGGCTCGACAACCTCAAGTTCCGCTACTCGATCGGCCAAGTCGGCGACGACAACATCTGGCAGCGCTGGATCTATGCCACGCAGTGGGCCACGCACGATCCCCTCGTCCTCTCGACAGTCTCGGGTCAGAAATCGCCCTATACATGGTACAAGGAGTCGCAGATCGGCAACCCCGACATACACTGGGAGAAGTCGCTCAAGCAGAACTTCGGCATCGACTTCTCGTTCCTGAAGTCTCTCGTGGCCGGTACGGTCGAGATCTTCAACGAGCGTCGCAACGACATCCTCATCAACGGTGACAAACGCGCCATCCCCTCCTACTTCGGCGGCAAGGCCCCGACAGCCAACCTCGGCCGCGTGTCGAGCAAGGGCTACGAGCTCGAGCTGCGCATCAACAAGACCTTTGCCAACGGCATGCACGCTTGGGGTAACTTCAGCATGACGCACGCCCGCAACAAGGTGCTTGAATTCGACGATCCCGAACTCCTCGAGACCTATCGCAAGACCGAGGGCTTCACCATCGGACAGGACCACATCATCTATGATGCCGGATACGCAAACTCATGGGACGACGTCATTGCCATGACACCCCACAACTCGAACAACAACCAGAAGCTGCCCGGCCAGCCCATCATGGTGGACTATAACGGCGACGGCATCATCGACTCGGCCGACAGCGCCCCCTACGGCTACAGCGGCACTCCCCAGAACACCTATAACGCCACACTCGGCTGGGACTGGAAGGGCTGGAGCGTCTACCTGCAGTTCTATGGCGTGACCAACGTCAACCGCACCGTGGTGTTCGAGTCATATCGCAACAAGCTCAACACCCTCTTTGCAGGCGTCAACTTCTGGTCGCCCACCGCGACGGACATCGAGCGTCCCCTCCCCGTCTGGAACTCGACACCTTCATACTATAACGGCTGGGACAACAGATTCAACCACTATGACGGCTCGTACGTGCGTCTCAAGAACGTCGAGATAGCCTATACATGGACCGGCTCAAGCTGGATCAAGCACCTCGGCCTCTCGTCGCTCAAGCTCTATCTCAACGGCAACAACCTCTGGGTATGGTCCAAGATGCCCGACGACCGCGAGTCCAACTTCGCCGGCACGGGCAACGCCAGTCAGGGCGCCTATCCCACCGTAAGACGTTTCAACATTGGTTTCAAATTCGACATCTAAACCATCGGAAAACAATGAGCAAATTCAAATCATTTATCGCATATCTCCTTCTTGCAGGGATGACGGTACCCGCCCTCACCGGATGTACCGACTATCTCGACAAGGCTCCCGAAAGTGAAATCTCGGCCGAAGAGGCGTTCAAGAACTTCAGGAACTTTCAGGGATTCGTCGAAGAAATCTATTTCTGCGTCCCCAACTTCACCACAGGCTACTGGAACAACTCGTTCAACTGGGGCGACGACGAAATCATCAATGTCGGCAAAAACTACTTCATGGGCTACAAGGTCGACCAAGGCGACTTCTGGGGCTGGCAGGCCGAGCATGACGGCTGGCAGTGCGGCTTCATGGACATCAACAACTTCACCACCGACTATGCCCCCGACCAAGTGTCAAACCGCCCCACCCTCTGGCAGGGCGCATGGTATGGCATCCGCAAGGCCAACCTCGGTCTGGCCAACCTCGAGCGCCTCACCGAGGCATCCAAGGAAGAGTATGACATCATCAAGGGTCAGCTCCTCTTCTTCCGCGGATTCTTCCACTTCCAGCTGATGCAGTATTTCGGCGGCCTGCCCTACATCAACACCGTGCTCTCGGGCGGCAAGCTCACCCTGCCCCGCCTGTCATATCACGAGTGCGCCGAACTGGCCGCCCAAGACCTCAGCGAGGCCGCAAGCCTGCTCCCCATCGACTGGGACAAGACTCAGGCCGGTGCCCTGACCCGCGGCAACAACGACCTGCGCATCAACAGGATCATGGCCCTCGGCTATCTGGGCAAGAACCTCCTCTGGGCCGGCAGCCCGCTGATGAACTGGGAGTCGACCGACAGCAAGACCTATAACTCGGACTTCTGCCGCCGCGCCGCCGAGGCATTCGGCGAGATCATCTCGCTGGTCGAGAGCGGCCAGACACAGTATGCGCTCGTGGACTTCGCCAACTATAAGGACAACTTCCTAACCCACGCCAAGAGCGGCCTGATGCCCGGCTCGACCGAGGCCATCTTCCGCAACCCCGTCATCGAGTGGAACCGCTCGAACTGGGGCCAGAGCCGCTGCTACGGCACACAGTTCCTCGACGACGAGGGTGGCGTGATCTTCCAGCCCACCGCCAACTATGTCAACTTCTACGGCATGGCCAACGGTCTTCCCCTCGACGATCCCGACTCGGGCTTTGACAAGTCACATCCGTGGAAGGGTCGCGATCCCCGCTTCTACCACGACATCCGCTTTGACGGCTGCAAGGTCGAGCAGGGCGGCGACGCCAAGGCTGACCACATCCGCTATGCGCCCCTCTATACAGGCGGCCTGATGCGCGACGTCATCAAGGGCAGCCGCACGGGCTACCTCAACTTCAAGTTCATCCGCGACGACTTCAACCAGTGGGACAAGCAGGGCGGCATGAACTGGATGGCCAGCAACCACATGCTCGTGCCCTACATGCGTCTTGCAGACATCTACCTGATGTATGCCGAGTCTGCAGCCGAGGCATACGGCATCCCCTCGGGCAAGACGGGCAACTGCTCTCTGTCGGCCGTAGACGCCATCAACGTCATCCGCAACCGCGCCGGCGTCGATCCGGTCAACGCCAAGTTCACGGGCTCGCTCGACGCATTCATGAGCGAGGTGAGACGCGAGCGCGCCGTCGAGTTGTCGTTCGAGGCCCATCGCTTCAACGACCTGCGCCGCTGGCTCCTGCTGGACAAGTATCCCTATAACATCAAGACCTCGCAGGAGTTCATGCGCACGGGCGACCTGACGGGCGTGAACAAGGACTCGTCTAAGGGCGTCAACACCAAGGACCCCAAGGAGACAGAGGTGATTGGATTCCGCGAGGAGGTGATCCTGACCCGCGAATTCTCAGAGAAGCACTGGTGGCTCCCCCTCAAGGTCAGCGACTCCAAGATGTATGTCGAATTCGGCCAGAACCCCGGCTGGTGATCATAAACCTTATAACGTACCACATCAATGGACAAAATACATAAACTGATATATCCCGCCCTCGCGGCCGCCATCCTTGCGGCTCCGGCAGTGTCGTCGGCCCAAGACGACAACGTCGCAGTGCTCGACACGCTGGGCAACGAGATACAGCTCCCGTTCCGCACGGCAGACCCCGAAAACATATTCGGCGGCGTGTCTCAGGTCAATGTCGTGGACCTCGAGAAGAAGAGCTACACCACCTACAGCCTCGCCAACATGCAGAGCCTCGTCTCGGGCTACAACGGACAGCTCTGGAACATGGGCGAAGCGCTCGTGCTGGTCGACGGCGTTCCCCGCGACGCCAACAACGTGATACCGGCCGAGATCGAGACCATAACCTTCCTGAAGGGCGCGCAGGCCGTGGTGCTCTATGGCAGCACCGCCTCGAAGGGCGCCATACTCATCACCACCAAGCGCGGCCGCACGACGGGCCTTCAGGTGTCGGTGCGCGGCGATGCCACGCTCATGGTGCCCAAGTCGTATCCCAAGTATCTTGGTGCGGCAGAGTACATGACCCTCTATAACGAGGCACGCCGCAACGACGGCCTCGACGCGGCATTCTCCGACGCCGACATCTACAACTATGCATCGGGCAAGAATCCGTGGCGCTATCCCGACATCAACTTCTTCTCGGACGACTATCTGCGCAAGAATGCGTGGAAGTACGAGGGACAGGCCGAATTTACTGGCGGCGGCAAGTATGCCACGTTCTATGCCCTCGTCGGCCTGTATCACAGCAACGACCTCATCAACTTCGGCGAAGGCAAGAACAACGGCACCACCCGACTCAACGTGCGCGGCAACATCGACCTGCGCCTCAACGACTGGGTGACCGGCTGGGTCAACACGAGCGCCACGTTCTATGACAACCGCTCGGACCTCTCGGGCTATTGGACAGAGTCAGCCAAGATGCGCCCCACCATCCCCGGCGCCTCGCCCCTCGTGCCCCTGATTCCCATCGACGCCATCGAGGCCGACGACGAGAATTCGTGGGTGCTGGTCAAGAACTCGCGCTTCCTCGTCGACGGCAAGTATCTGCTCGGCGGCACGCAGCAGTATCAGACCAACCCCTTCGCGGCCATGTATGCGGGCGGATACTCCAAGTGGACCAGCCGTCAGCTGCAGTTCGACGCCGGCATACGCCTGAGACTTGACAAGATCCTGCCCGGACTCCGCTTCGTGGCCCGCGGCGCCGTCGACTACAACACGTCGTACACCACCTCGATCAACAATACCTATGCCACCTATCAGGCCTCATGGACCAACTATGGCGGCAAGGACGTGATCGCGGACATCACCAAGTTTGGCAACGACCTCAGCACGGGCATCCAGAACATGAGCAACTCGGCCGAAAACCAGACGCTGATGTTCTCGGGCCAGTTCGACTACAACGGCCTCTTCGGCGACCTGCACGGATTCGAGGCCAACCTCGTGGCCCACGGCTACAAGCGAACCATAACCGGCAAGTATCACCGCAACACCAACGTATCGCTGGCACTGCGCGCAGCATACAACTATGACCAGAGATACTATGCCGAGTTCAACGGCGCCATGAACCATTCGGCCAAGTTCGCCCCCGGCAAACGCAACGGTTTCTCGCCCGTGGGCTCGCTGGGCTGGCGCATCAGTCAGGAGGAATTCCTCAAGGGCTCGAACGTCGTCGACGAACTCCGCCTCAACGCCACATACGGCATGATACTGCAGGATGTCGACATAGAGAACTACTATCTCTATTCCAACAAGTTTACCGCCGACGGCGACTACTGGGCATGGAACGACTCGCACCAGATACAGACGTTCGAGTCGCGTCAGGGCGCCAACCCCGACCTGACATTCGTCAAGCGCAAGGAGTTTAACGTCGGCCTCGAGGGCTCGCTCTGGCAAGGCTCGCTCAAGTTCAACGCCGAGTTCTTCACCACCGACATCGACGGCCTGCCCGTCGAGGCGTCTAACGTCTATCCCAGCTACTTCAAGAGCTACTGGCCCAACTCGTCGTTCATACCGTGGATCAACTTCAACAAGCAGCGTCGCACGGGTGCCACTCTGGGCCTCGAGGCATCGCGCAAGTTCGGCGAGGTATCACTCTCGCTCGGCGCCAACGTGATGTACACTTCGGCCAAGAACATCCGCGTGAGCGAGAACGTCGAGTATGACTGGCTCCGCTCCGAGGGTGCCCACACCGATGCCATGCGCGGATACCGCTGCCTCGGCTTCTTCCAGAACGAGGACGAGATCGCCAGCTCGGCCGTGGTCAACAACAACACCAAGCCCGGCGACCTCAAGTATCAGGACATGAACAACGACGGCATCATCGACGCCAACGACCAAGTGGTCATCGGCCGCTGGACGGCTCCGTGGTCATACGGCTTCAACTTCACCGCCAAGTGGAAGCGCTTCACCCTCTTCGTGGCCGGTTCGGGCAACGCGGGTGGCACGGGCATCATGAATAACTCGTATGCATGGGTATATGGCGACAGCAAGTACTCGGATGTCGTTCGCGGACGCTGGACTCCCGAGACAGCCGCCACGGCCACTTATCCCCGACTCACCACGCAGAGCGGCGACCTCAACTTCGTCAGCTCCGACTTCTGGACATACTCGACAGACGCCTTCTTCCTGAATCAGGTTCAGCTCACCTACAACTTCCCCTCCAAGTGGTTTGCCAACAAGTTCGTCAAGGGCCTCGACATCTATGTCAACGGCAATGACCTGCTCACCGCATGCAGCCACCGCAAGTATCGCGAGACAACAGTGGGCGGAGCACCCCAGACCCGCTCGTACAACCTCGGCGTCAAAGTCAATTTCTAATCCCAAACCAACAAACCAATCTCATGAAAAAGTTTTTCATCCCCTGCGTGGCATCACTTGCGGCAATGTTGGTGCTTACAGGATGTGACGACGTCTTCTCTCCGGGTCCCGAGAACATACTCCCGCCCGAATACGTAGAGGAGAACTCCTCATATGCAGAGGGTATGCTCGGCGTGGCATATCTCAACCTGCCCAACTACACGGGCCTCTCGTTCAACGATATGGCCACCGACGATGCCGTCTCGAACGACCCATCCAACAACTTCCGCGTCATCGCGTCGGGCCGCTGGACATCGCAGAACAATCCCGTCAGCCGCTGGGACAACTGCCGCCACGGCATACACTACTGCAACCTGCTGCTCTCCGAGATAGACAAGATTCAGTGGGCCGCCGACCCCATGGCCAACGAGCTCTTCGGCAAGCGATTCGAGGCCGAGGCCCTCGGCCTGCGCGCCATCCACATGTACTTCCTGCTTCAGGCCCATGCCGGCTTCGATGCCTCGGGCAACCTGCTGGGCGTGCCCGTGGTGGAGAGCGCCGGAGACGCCTTCAACTTCAACGCACCGCGCAATACCTATGTAGAGTGCCTGCAGGCCATCCAGCGCGACATCAAGGCCGCCCTTGAGGTGCTGCCCCACAACTATGGCGAAAGCTGCTATGAGACACTGCGCCAGCGCTATCCGGGCATCACCGACGGACAGCTGTCGCGCGTGTTCGGCGACCGTGTCGCAGGCCGCATCGACGGCGAGATACTCGAGGCCTTCCTTGCCCGCGTCGCCCTGATGTCGGCAAGCCCCGCATACGCCGCCTGCGGCGCCACATGGCAGCAGGCCGCCAACCTCAACGCCAAGATCGTGGAGTATGCCGGCGGCATCACGGCCCTCGACCCCACCGGAGCCACTTGGTATTCGGACCCCGCGATGGACAACTACTCGGACACCGACTCGCCCGCAGAGGTGCTCTGGCGCTCGGCCAAGTCAGGCGCAAACACCGATCTGGAGAAGGAGAACTTCCCTCCCACCCTCTATGGCAACGGACGCATCAACCCCACCCAGAATCTGGTCGACGCCTTCCCGATGGCCAACGGCTATCCCATCTCTGACGACAAGTCGGGCTACAAGGCATCAGACCCCTATGCGGGCCGCGATCCCCGTCTGGCACAGTACGTCCTCTATAACGGCGGCAAGGCAGGCAACAACAACAAGACCATCACCACCGCCGCCGACGGCACCGACAACGATGCCATCGGCAAGATCTCGACCTCGACCCGCACGGGCTACTATCTCAAGAAGCACCTGCGTCAGGACGTCAACTGCGATCCCAGCGCCACCAGCGGCAAGACCCACTATCGCGCCCTGCTGCGATATACCGAGTTCTTCCTCAACTATGCCGAGGCTGCCAACGAGGCATGGGGCCCCACCGGCAGAGGCAACAACGCATTCTCGGCCTATGACGTCATCAAGCAGATACGCCAGCGTGCCGGAATCGGCCTCGAGAACGGCGACCCCTATCTCGAAGAGGCCAAGGGCGATCCCGAGAAGATGCGTCAGCTCATCCGCAACGAGCGTCGCCTCGAGCTCTGCTTCGAGGGCTTCAGGTTCTTCGACCTCCGTCGCTGGAAGGCAGACCTCAACGAGACCGCGCGCGGCATGAGCATCACCGCCAACACATACAAGGTGATCGACGTCGAGACCCGCAACTATCGCGACTACATGTACTACGGTCCCATCCCCTACTCTGAAATCCTCAAGTTCAGCGCCCTCACACAGAACGCCGGATGGTAAGAGGACTCAAAGAATCACTCTTAAAGATAACAATCATGAAAAAATCATTATTCACTCTCGCCGTTGCCGGCCTCGTGCTGACAGGCTGCCACAACAGCGACATCGAATTTGACAACTTCGAATACCAGACCATATCTTTCGGAACACAGACCCCCGTCCGCACCATCACCCTCGGCGACGACGGCGAGCTCAATCAGGACGACGACAATGCCCACCGCTTCTACATCAAGGCAGTGCTCGGCGGCGTCAACGTCAACAACGGCACCCACTCGGCCGCCTTCGTGATAGACAACTCGCTCTGTGACGGCATCAAGTTCTCGAACGGCAAGCCCGTGCTGCCCATGCCGGCCGAATACTATACCGTCTCGGGCGACCAGATGGTGATCACCCCCGGCAACGTGCTGGGCGGCGTCACCATACAACTCAAGGATGCCTTCTTCGAAGATCCCCTGTCGGTAGAGACGACATACGTGGTGCCCGTGGTGCTGACAAGCTCGGCAGACTCCATCCTGCAGGGCAAGCCCAAATATGGCGTGGCCTCGCCCAACCGCCTCGTTGCCGACGACTGGGCCGTAAAGCCCAAGGACTACGTGCTCTATGCCGTGAAGTACAAGAACCCCTATCACGGATGCTGGCTCAGCAAGGGCACCGACGTCACCGAGCACGACGGCCAGACCAAGACGGACAAGCGCATGCCCGACTACTGGGAGAAGGCATCGCTGCGCTATCTCGTCACCAAGAGCCTCACCCAGTCCGTCTACAAGTTCAGCCACACCGTCCCCTACATTGATGCCGCAGGCAACAAGGCAGAGAAGAATCTGGCATGCGACCTGATTCTCGACATCGACGGCAACGGCACCTGCACCGTCTCGACCCAGAGCGCAGGCTGCACCGCCTCGGGCCAAGGCAAGTGGACACGCAAGGGAGAGCCCAAGGCTTGGGGCGACAAGGACCGCGACCTGCTGACGCTCTCATACACCTACTCCATAGACTATGTCTGCGACGAGACCACCGGACGCCACGCCACCTACAAGGTGACGACCGAAGAGCGTATGGTGATGCGCGACCGTCAGAACCGCTTCGAGGAGTTTACCTACACCGTACAATAAACAGCAACTACAATGTCAAAGTACAAGATAATCGCCGCAATAACGGTCGGAGCCGGGCTGCTCGCCTCATGTGCCGACACTGACATATTGCCCTATACCGTCGACAAGCCCCAGTCAATCATAGACTACGAGTATCTCGACAGCTACGCTGACCTAAAGAGTTACATCGACCGCTCGGCCCACCCCAATTTCCTGTTGGGTACGGGCGTGCTGGCAAGCGACTACAACAAGAAAGGCACCGTCTATCGCCTCACCAACCACAACTTCGACATCATCACCGCGGGCAACGCGATGAAGTATGCCTCTGTTGTCAAGGATGACGGCTCGATGGACTTCTCGACCGTCACCACGTTCGTCGACAACGCCCGCAGCGCCGGCATACAGGTCTATGGCCACACCCTCTGCTGGCACGAGCAGCAGAACCCCAAGTATCTCAACGGCCTCATCAAGGACCGCGACATCGACGCGGGCCCCGACGGCATGATCGTAGAGGACGCGATACAGAAGTTCGAGGGCATGACCAAATACCCCTTCTATGTCATGGGCTACGAGCCCTCGATCATCGACGGCATCCTCACGGCCGAGTATCCGGGCTCGTGGTATCAGTTCTTCATCATGGACGGAATCACGTTCGAGGAGGGACGCGAATACACCGTCACGGCCAAGATACGCGGCAGCAAGGCCGGCAAGCTCAACGTGCAGCTTGGCGACTGGGGCAAGCTCAACGAGGGGAGCCTCGAGTTCACCGACGAGTGGTCAGAGGCTTCGGTCAAGATGCAGCCCAGTCAGGTGAGCAAGGGATTCTGCGTGTTCCAGCCCGGAACATACGACGGCAAGCTGGAGATCGAATGGGTCAAGGTGACACACGCCGAGGCCGCTGCAGTCGAGGTGGAGACCGAGGTGAACAAAAAGACCTATACCGACGGTCCCTTCCCCTTCTATGCCATGGGCTGCGAGCCTCCGGTAATCGACGGCTGCATCCACTTCGAGCCCACGGGCGCCTGGTCGCAGTTCTTCATCCTCCCCGGCGGCGAGAACAAGCTCCCCGCGGGCGACTATGTGGTCTATCTGGACATCACGTCGTCCAAGGATGCCCCCAGCGGCATCCAGCTGACCATGCAGAACGGCTGGGGCGAGGGCTCGGACCAGTTTACCGGCTCGGTGGCCCTCACCGCAGGACACAATGTCGTGAGACTGAAATTCAACGGCCTCAACGGCGGTGACTATGACGTCATCCTCAAGCCCCAGACCTGCGACGCCACCCTCGACGTGCGCTCGGTCACCATCTGCTCGATCGAAAGCATGAACAAGATACCCCTCACGCCCGAAGAGAAGGCCGAGATACTCGAGGCCGAGATGTCTCGCTGGATTGCGGGCATGATGGAGGCCACCGGCGGCTATGTCAAGGCATGGGACGTAGTCAACGAGCCCATCTCGGGCGGCCCGTGGGGTCAGCGCTACGACCTGCAGCACGCGGTCAACGATCCCGAGGCCGACAAGAAGTTCTACTGGCAGGACTATCTGGGCGACGACTTCGTACGCATCCCCGTCAAGTATGCCCGTCAGTACTTCGAGGAGAACGGCGGCAACCCCGCTGACCTCAAGCTGTTCATCAACGACTATAACCTCGAGAGCGACTGGGACGACAACCAGAAACTCAAGAGCCTCATCTCGTGGATAGAGCAATGGGAGAGCGACGGAGTGACCAAAATCGACGGCATCGGCTCGCAGATGCACATCTCGTACTATCTCAACCCCGAGACACAGAAGAGCAAGTCCGAGCACATCGAGAAGATGCTCCGCCTGATGGCCTCCACCGGCAAGCTGGTGCGCATCACCGAGCTCGACATGGGTCTTGTCGACGAGAACGGCAACGACATCTCCACCGACCGCGTGACCCTCGAGCAGCACAAGCTCATGGGCGACTACTACAAGTGGATTATCCGCAAGTACTTCGAGATCGTTCCCGTCGAGCAGCAGTTCGGCATCACCCACTGGTGCCAGACAGACAGCCCCGAGGGTTCGGGCTGGAGACCCAACCAGCCTACCGGCCTCTGGAATCTCAACTTCAACCGCAAGCCCGCATACGCCGGCATGGCCGAGGGACTCTCCGACCTCGACTGACGCAAAGCCAATCTGAACAATAACGCGGAGAGGGAGACAACCTCCCTCTCCGCCCTAACCGACTCATAATCATCAATACCATATACGAAATGAAAAAAACTTTACTTTCCTTGGCCGCGATCCTCGCCGCCTTCAGTGCATCGGCCGAGACCGTCATCGACGTAGACCAGCGCTACACCGGCATGGACGAATTCCCCTACTATGACATGGGATTCAAGCCCGCCATAGCCAACGGCAATCTCGTCGTGACCAACGCCGAGGCAGTCGACAACTATCTGGTGCAGTATTTCGTCTGCCCGGACTTTGACGTAAACCCCAAGGAGAACTACGAATATACCGTCACCGCCAAGATCAAGAGCGACGTGACCGGCAACATCACCGTCGTGCTGGGCAACTGGGGCGCCACCTTGGACACCTCGATGGCCGTGACAGGCGACAACGAGTGGCACGAGGTATCGACCAAGCTCTCGGGCATCACCACGGACAAGTCTTTCGTCATATTCCAGTCGGGCCGCATGGTGGGCACCTACGAGATCGAGTATGTCAAGGTGACGCACGATGCCGAGCCCGTCCAGCTCCCCACCACGGGCAACATCATCAAGTCGTTCTATACCGGCAACGGCGCCACCATGGGTGGCTGGGGTGACGGCGCGACCTTCGAGAACGTCGACGAGGACGGCAAGCCCTGCCTCAAGTTCACCAACGCCACCGCGACCGACGACTGGAAGGTGCAAATGGCAATAGACACCCCGCTCGAGTTCGGCGAGACCTATTATCTCGGCTTCGATGTCAAGGGCACTCCCTTCAACGGCATCTCGGTTGGCATACAGAACAGCGACAACTACTCCGCCAAGGGCAACATGACCAAGTTCAACGTCACCGAAGAGTGGAATCACGTCATCATTTACGGCACCCCTGTCGAGGGCGACGACAAGTCATATCCCGCCAACCGCATCGTCTTCAACCTCGGCAAGTACGCAGGCACGATGTTCATGACCAACGTGACCCTCTACACCGCCTCGTCGTCAGGTCTGACCGACAACGTGATCGACACACCCTCACGCTGGACCGTCTACAATCTTCAGGGTATCCGCGTGCTCGACACCGACGACAAGTCAATGCTCGAGACACTCCGTCCCGGCCTCTACATCGTAAACGGCAAAAAGACAGTCTTACACAATTAATCCATGCAATTCTACCGATGGCCGCGACCCGGCTACTTCCGCGGCCATCGGTATTTCCAAAACCTCTAAACCCCTAAAGACGAGATGATAAAGACAGCGCTCTCTGTAATAGCGGCCATATCCGCAACCGCAGCCGTTGCGGCAGTGCCCGCCGAAGGCATCCCCGCCACGACCAATATCCCCGAAGCCATATATCCTTGCGTAGACAGCCTATCCAGAGCCACATTCCGCATTTCGGCCCCGACGGCACACGATGTCAAGGTGGACATCTGCGGTCGCAAGTATGACATGACCAAGACCGGGGACGGCAACTGGAGCGTGACGACCGACCCTCTCGTCTGCGGATTTCACTACTACTTCATGCTCGTGGACGGGGTTGCGGTCAACGACCCTGCCAGCGAGACATTCTATGGATGCGGACGCAAGGCATCGGGCATCGAGATACCCGAGAGCCGCGAGGAGTCGGCATACTACACATACAACAAAGAGATACCTCACGGACAGGTGAGGGAGTGCCGCTATTACTCGGAACTCGAGAAGGCACAGAGACGCTGTTTCGTCTACACGCCGTCTGAATATGACTCGGACCCCGAGCGCAAGTTCCCGGTGCTGTACCTGCAGCACGGCATGGGCGAGGACGAACGCGGCTGGCACCAGCAGGGCAAGATGGCCAACATACTCGACAACCAGATTGCCGCCGGTAAGTGCGTCCCCATGATCGTGGTGATGGATTACGGCAACTGCGGATACATCCACGGCGCCCGTCCCGGCGAAACACGCGATGAGTTCGGAGCCTCGTTCACGCCCATCATGCTCGACGAGCTCATTCCTTTCGTAGAAAAGACATTCCGTGTCCACACCGACCGCGACAACCGTGCCATGGCCGGGCTGTCGTGGGGCGGACACGAGACATTCGAGATAACACTGAACAACCTTGACCGTTTCGCCCACATAGGCTCTTTCAGCGGCGCGCTCTTCTTCCTTTCGGAGGGCATCGAGAATGCCTATGGCGGCATCTTCAATGACGCCGACGCCTTCAACGGCAAGGTACACACATTCTTCCTCGGCATGGGCAGCGAGGAGAACTTCGGCAGCGACCGCATCAGCTCGGAGCTCAGGCGCGTCGGCATCAACCATACATACTACATGTCGCCCGGCACCCACCACGAGTGGCTGACATGGCGCCGCTGCCTCAACCAGTTCCTGCCCCTACTCTTCAGATCATAAAATCGCCCAACGATGAAAAAGACATACGGACTGCTTCCCCTCGTCGCGCTCGCGGCACTCTCCGCCCAAGCCCGCAACCCCATAATACAGACCTGCTTTACCACCGACCCCGCGCCGATGGTGCACAACGATACGCTATATGTCTATACCGGACATGACGAGAACGACGCCGACTTCTTCTGGATGCAGGAGTGGCGTGTCTACTCGACCACCGACATGGCCAACTGGACCGACCACGGCTCGCCTCTGGCCATCGAGGACTTCGAGTGGGCCGACGACCGCGCATGGGCTCCGCAGTGCATCGAGCGCGACGGCAAGTTCTACTTCTACGTCCCCCTGCACTCCAAGCTGTCGGGCGCCATGGCCATCGGCGTTGCCGTAGGCGACTCGCCCACGGGCCCCTTCAGGGACGCTCTCGGCAAGCCGCTCGCCGACGGCAGCTGGGACTACATAGACCCGACGGTCTACATTGACAACGACGGGCAGGCATATCTCTATTGGGGAAATCCGCAGATCTATTATGTCAAGCTGAACAAGGACATGGTCAGCTTTGACGGCGAGATATGCAAGACCGAAATCACGCCCGAGGGCTTCGGCGAGCCCAAATTCGTGCCCATGGAGGCCGACAAGCATTACCTGTCCACATATACCGAGGGCCCGTGGTTCTACAGGCGCGGCGACATATACTATATGGTCTATGCAGCCGGCGGCATACCCGAGAGCATAGCCTATTCGACAAGCACCTCGCCCACAGGCCCGTGGAAATATCAGGGCGTGATAATGAAGCAGACAGACTGGACCAACTCGTTCACGAATCACGCCGGTATAACCGAATTCAAGGGTCAGCCCTACTTCTTCTATCACACCGGACGTCTCCCCAAGGGCGGAGGTTTTGCCCGCAGCGTGGCCGTGGAGCCTTTCAACTATAATCCCGACGGCTCGATACCCGAGATAAAGCCCACCGAGCAGGGCGTCAGGGCCATCGCCACGTTTGACCCCTTCGGCCGCCGCGAGGCAGAGACCATGGCGTGGTCAGAGGGCATATCGACACGCCAGAGCGAAGAGACCGGCGTGTATGTGTCTGACATCCACAACGGCGACTATCTGATGCTCGAGAATGTCAGCCTTGACGGCAAGCGCCCCGCGACGTTCGGCGCCTCGGTCGCCTCGGGTCTCAGGGGCGGCGCCATCGAGGTGAGGACAGACAGCATCACGGGCCCCGTCATGGCCCGCCTCGAAGTCCCGGGCACGGGTGGCTGGGAGAAATGGCGATACATCGAGACACCCGTGCAGAATCCCGTGAGCGGCGTGCATGACCTCTACCTTGTCTTTACCGGCCGCAAGGGTCCCGAACTATTCAATTTCGATTACTGGACAATCAGATAATACCGCAAGATGAAAACATTGAACAAACTGATGCTGATGCTGCTCGTCTGCATGGCGTGCGGCAACGACGCCCTCGCATGGCCGGGCATGCCCATGCCCGAACTGCATGTGGACGGTCGCTATCTCAAGACCGAAGACGGGACAGTGGTCAACCTCCACGGATTCGGCCAGACCTACAGCCCGTGGTTCAACGAACAGAACTCAAAGTGGGGCAACTATGATGTCGACGCATGCCTCAAATACAACAAAGAGAAGATTGACCAGCTGTTGGCCGCCGGGTGGAAGATGTCGTGGCTGCGCCTGCACATGGATCCGTACTGGTCGAACACGCCCGGTCGTCCCACCACCGGCGAGAATGACATCTCGGCGTTCGACTTCAACCGTTTCCGCACCTATCTCCATTCGGTCTTCATACCCATGGCCGAATATGCCATATCCAAGGGCCTGTACGTGGTGATGCGCCCGCCGGGCGTATGCCCCGAGAACATAGCCGTGGGCGATGACTATCACAACTACCTGAAGCGGGTGTGGGGATATGTATCGACACAGCAGAAGCTCACCGGCAATCCGCACGTCATGTTCGAGCTTGCCAACGAGCCTGTCAGGATCAAGGACACCGACGGCCAGTATCGCTCGAACACCGACGGGTGCAACAAGAACCTGACACAGTTCTTCCAAGAGATCGTAGACCTGATGCGCAACAACGGCTGCCGCAACATACTCTGGATTCCCGGCACGGGCTATCAGTCGCAGTATGCAGGATTTGCCAAATACCCCATAACCGGTGACAACATCGGCTATGCCGTGCATGTATATCCCGGCTGGTATGGCAGCGACGCCATCGAGCCGAGCCACGAGCTCGGAGGCAGCTATGGCGGCGGATTCGAGGCATTCGCGGCAGGATGGCAGGCACAGGTAGAACCCGCCGCCGACTTCGCCCCGATACTCGTCACCGAGATGGACTGGGCCCCGTCAAAATACAATGCCTCGTGGGGCAAGAGCATCACGGGCCGCATGCTGGCCGAGGGCTTCGGCGCCAACTTCAAGTATCTCGCCGACCGCACGGGCAACGTGAGCTGGATGATATTCACCGGCGCCGAGCATCTTGCCCGATTCGACGGCAAGCCCGGCACGCCCGGCAACTATACCCTCTACAACGACCCCGACGCCTGTCTGTGGCCGACATATCACTGGTACAAGGAGTATGCCGGCGACAAGATGCCCGAGCCCGTCAGGACCGAGCTCTGCATGTCGCCCCGCAAGGAGGGGATCGGGAACGAGCACGTCATGCTCACCGGCAGCTCAAAGACCCCTGCCCTCATAGCCACATACGACGGTTACGAGACCAACCTCGATGCCGAATTCGACGTCGAGATACATAATCCAGACATACTCACATGGGCCGACGGACGCTTCACCGCCACGGGTCAGGGCCGCGCCAAGGCCACCGTGAACTATATCTCGGCGGTAGCCAGCGGCAGCTGCGACCTCACGTTCAACGCCACGCTGTTCCCACTTGTCAGCGGCATGTTCGACCCCTCGATATGGGAGACCGGCAGTTTTGACGACAACACCAAAACCGTCAAGACCGGTCAGTGGGGATTTGCCGGATGGAGGTATCCCGCAGGTCTCGACCTCTCGGCATACAACTATCTGATAGCCGAACTCGACGGCCCCAACGAGTGTGGGGTGTCGTTCAGGGTCTTCGACCTGAACAACTACTGGTCTGACCCCGCACAGGCCGACTTCGGCCAGAATCGCCGCGTGGTCATGGACCTGAACGGCATGAAGAGCACCGAGGGACGCACCATGGACAAGTCGCATCTATATATCGTCGGCTTCTGGAGCACCGGCAGCAAGCCGTTCCGCATCAAGAATGTCATCGCCGCCATGAGCCCTGACGAGTCAGGGCTCGAGACGACCGTCTGCGACAGCGAGACATCCCGACTCATCGACGTATATGACCTTCAGGGACGCAGGGTAAGGAGCGGAGTATCGCCCGCCGAGGCATACGACGGCCTCGCCCCCGGCATCTACATCTCGGAGGGCAAGAAGATTTATGTAAGACACTGATAATAGAACTGCATACATCATGAAACTGTCACACATACTGCTGTCTGCCGTCGTCGCCGGCACCGGCCTCATGGCCTCGGCCGGACAGCCCGATCCCAACTATCACATATACATCTGTTTCGGACAGTCCAACATGGAGGGCAATGCCGCCATCGAGCCTGTCGACCGGCAGAACGTGCCCGATAACTTCCGTCTCATGCCCACCGTCGACTTCAACAATCCGCGGCGTACCAAGGGCGAATGGTGTCAGGCCATTCCGCCACTGGTGCGCGAGAACACGGGCCTGACCCCGATGGACTGGTTCGGACGCACGATGCTCGACAATCTGCCGTCCGGCGTACGTGTCGGCGTGGTTCCGGTCGCCATCGGCGGTGCCAACATATCGCACCTCGCCAAGGACTTCGACCCCGCGACCATCGCCGGCGAGGCCGACTGGTACAAATCGTTCATGGCGTGCTATGACAACGCGCCATACGCACGGCTTGTCGAGTGTGCCCGACTGGCCCAGAAGGACGGAGTCATAAAGGGCATCCTTCTGCATCAGGGCGAGACCAACAACGGCGACCCGACATGGCCCTCGAAGGTCAAGGCCATATACGAAGACCTGCTCAATGACCTCTCGCTGCAGGCATCAGACGTGCCCCTGCTGGCCGGAGAGGTAGTCACGACCGAACAGGGGGGCGTGTGCGGAGGCATGAACGCCATAATCAATCAGTTGCCCGCGACAATCCCGACCGCCCATGTAGTCTCGGCAGCCAACCTGCCCCAGAAAGGTGACGGCCTCCACTTCACGGCCCACGGCTATCGCGTGCTGGGGTGCCGTTATGCCGTCGAGATGCTCAGGACCATGGGCATAGAGAATCCGAAGGTCGAGTACTCGGAAGAGATACCCTTCGTACCCCAACCAAATCCCTCGGAGGGCGATTTCGTCTTCGACCTCAAGAGCTTCAACCCCTCGATTTGGGAGAAAGGCACCTTTGACGCCGAGACAAACACCTTCGTGGCCGGACAGTATGGGTTTGGCGGCTGGGAATACACGACGCCGATCGACCTCGGCGGATACCGCTATCTCGTGGCCGAGCTCGAGGAGAACGACGACAACGGCGTCTCGTTCCGCGTATTCGATACGCCAAGCTATTGGGATAAATCGTATGAGGGGAACTTCAACGGCGGCAAGCTGATCGTGGCCGAACTCAACGGCATGATGAAGAATCTCCCCGGGGGCATCACTCCTCTCGATGTCAGCAAAGTCTATCGCGTCGGCTTCTGGGCATACGGCGGCAAGCCCATACGCATCAAGCACGTGTTCGCCACTAACAACGACCCCTACTCCTCGGGTATCGCCGACGTGATTGCAAATGATGGCGACAGGGCCGACGGAGTCTACAACCTCATGGGCTGCAAGGTGGCCGACACATATCCCTGCGACACACTCTGCCCCGGATTCTACATAGTCAACGGCCGGAAAATACTCATCAACTGAAAATCATGGACAACACAAAGGCCATCTTTCTGTCATCGCTGATACTGACCTGCATCTCGGCAACCGGCGGCGAGACATACGAGATCAAGAGCCCCGACGGCAAGACAGCCATGACGGTAGGTTGCGAGGGGGGCCGCCCCACGTATGGCGTCACCCATGACGGAGTGACGTTCATCGCGCCCTCCCCTCTCGGCTTCATCGCCAACACTGGCGACCATACCAAGGGACTCTCGATCAGCTCGGTCTCGGCCGAGACTCCTGTCGAGGACACATACTCGCTCCCGAACATCAAGAAGAGCCACGTCGAATACAGGGCCAACCGCCGCGAGCTTAGCTTTGCCGACTCTGCCGGTGTCGTGTTCGACCTGATAGCGGAAGTGAGCGACAACAACGTGGCATTCCGCTATCGCATCCACCCGCGCGGCGAGACCCTCTGCGCAGTGATAGATGGCGAAGCCACGGGCTTCGTCATGCCTGAAGGCACCACGACATTCCTCTGCCCGCAGAGCGCTCCGATGCAGGGCTTTGCCCGCACCTCGCCGAGCTATGAGACCCCATATACGGCAGACGGCAAGACCGGCGAGAACGGCTGGGGCAACGGCTATACGTTCCCCTGCCTGTTCCGCAACGGCGACGAGGGGTGGACACTCATATCGGAGACCGGCATAGCGGGCGACTATTGCGCCTCGCACCTCAAGGGGGGCGCGGGAAACCTCTACACAATAGCCTATCCTCAGGCTGGCGAACAGAACGGATTCGGCTCGACCTCGGCCGCCATTGCCCTGCCCGGCCTCACGCCATGGCGCACAATAACAGTGGGCAAGACGCTCGCACCGATAGCCGAGACCACGATCCCCTTTGATGTGGTCCGTCCCCTCTACGAGGCATCCAAGCCCTACAAGCATGGTAAGGGTACATGGAGCTGGATCATCAAGATGGACCCGAGCTGCAATTATGACGAGCAGAAACGCTATATCGACTTTGCCGCCGACATGGGCTATACGAGCGTACTTGTCGATGCCTTGTGGGACACCCAGATAGGACGCGACAAGATAGAAGAGCTCGCCGCATACGGCAGGAATAAAGGCGTAGACCTGTTCCTCTGGTACAACTCGAACGGCGCGTGGAACGACGCGCCGCAGGGTCCCCGCGGAATAATGAACGACATCGTGGCCCGCCGCAAGGAAATGAAGTGGATGGAGCGCAACGGCATCCGGGGCATCAAGGTGGACTTCTTCGGCGGCGACAAGCAGGAGACCATACGCCTGTACCACGACATCCTCGCCGATGCCAACGACCACGGCCTGCAGGTGATATTCCACGGTTGCACCCTGCCCCGCGGATGGGACAGGATGTATCCCAACTTCGCGGGAGCCGAGGCCGTGCTTGCAAGCGAAAACCTCAACTTCTCGCAGGGGGCCTGTGACGCCGAGGCGTTCAACGCCACCATCCACCCCATCGTGCGCAACACCGTGGGCGGCATGGACTTTGGCGGAAGCGCACTCAACAGATATTACAATGCCGGGAACACACCCGGCGGCTCGCGCCGCGTGACCTCGGACAACTTCGCCCTCGCCACCGCCGTACTCTTTCAGAATTCAGTACAGCACTTTGCGCTCGCGCCCAACAACCTCACGGATGCTCCGGAGTGGGCCATCGGATTCATGAAGGAAGTCCCGGTCACATGGGACGAGACACGATTCATCGACGGCTACCCGGGACGCTACATCATAATGGCCCGCCGAAGCGGTGACAGGTGGTACATAGCCGGAGTGAATGCCGAGGCCGAGGCCGTGCAGGCGACCGTGCCGATGCCCGCCTCGACACACGGACATGAGGTGACCCTATACTCTGACAGCCCTGACCTGAAAGGCTCGGTAAAGACCGTCAAGCCGGACAGGAAAGGAAATCTCTCCGTGACCATCCCCCAAAACGGCGCCTTCGTAATCACCACCGCCAAACCCTGAGAACCAACCTTACCCTAAACCTATAATCCAACATGATGCAAAACTCAAACAACGGATTTTACAAACTGTCGGCACTTCAGTGTCTGGGATTCGGATCGGGCGACCTCGCCCAGAATCTGATCTACCAGACAGTGAGCATGTACCTGCTGTTCTTCTATACCAACGTCTACGGTCTCGACCCCGCCGTGGCCGCGGTGATGTTCCTCATCGTCAGGATAGTCGATGTGATATGGGATCCCATCGTCGGCACGTTCGTCGACAAGCACAATCCCCGCATGGGCAAGTATCGCGCTTACCTGATACTCGGAGGCATCCCCATGACCGGATTTGCCATACTGTGTTTCTGGAACGGGTTCTCGGGCTCGCTGCTCTATGCATACGTCACCTATATAGGACTCTCGATGTGCTACACTCTGGTCAACGTCCCCTATGGCGCCCTGAACGCATCGCTGACTCGAGACACGTCAGAGATAACCAAACTGACCGCCGTGAGAATGTTCATGGCCAACGTGGGCGGCCTCGCCGTGGGCATGGGTATCCCCATCATCCTCAAGCTGTTCGACCCCGCCGAGTCGACCGACCTGTCGATGAGCGACAGCGCTTGGTTCATCACCATGACCATATACGGACTGGCAGGTCTGGGACTGCTCGTATTCTGCTACACCCAGAGCCGCGAGCGCGTGGTGATGGACAGCAAGGAGACCGACAACGTGAAGGTCTCGGACCTCTGGCTCGAGTTTGCCCACAACCGCCCTCTCCGCATCATCGCATTCTTCTTCATCACCGCGTTCGGCCTGATGGCCATCAGCAACTCGGCAGGTGCGTACTACATGAACTACAACCTGCACGGCACGGCCGGAGACCTGTCCATATTCATGGGCCTCGGCTCGCTCCCGGCCTTCATATTCGTGCCGCTGATACCCCCAATCAAGAAACTCGTGGGAAAGAAAGGGATGTTCTACATCTTTCTCGTCACCGCCGTCGTCGGCATGGGGCTCCTGTATGCCATATCCATGATAGACTCGCTAAGACAACACATGTGGATGGTCTATGCCGCCCAGTTCATCAAGTCGACCGGCATCATAGTCGCCACCGGCTATATGTGGGCCCTTGTACCCGAGGTGATCTCATACGGCGAGTACACCCACGGACGCCGCATCTCGGGCATAGTCAACGCCCTGACAGGCATATTCTATAAGGCGGGAATGGCGCTTGGCGGCGTGGTGCCCGGCCTTGTCCTCGCCTTCGTCGGATTCGACAAGGCGCTTCCCGAGCAGACGCCCATGGCTCAACAGGGCATACTATGGCTCGTGGCCGTGATACCCGCAGCCCTGCTCATTCTGGCCATGTTCATCATATCGCGTTACGAGCTCGAAGACGACGTGATAGACGATATTAACCGCGAGATCGAACGCCGCCACTCGACCGGAAAATAATTCCCATCCAACAGACATAACCCCATAAGCAACACCATGCGAAAATCCATCCTGAACATTCTCCCGCTGGCCCTCATGGCCACGGCATGTCACAGCGAGCAGACCACCGTCTCGATGAAAGACCATTTCAAGGACGACTTCCTGATCGGTGCGGCAATCCCCACGAGCCAGCTCAAGGGCTCGGACGCCAAGTCTGACTCATTAGTAGCCCTGCACTTCAACTGTATCGTCGCCGAAAACTGCATGAAAAGCGAGAAGATCAATCCCGCCGAAGGCGTATATTTCTGGGACGACGCAGATGCGTTCGTAGAGTACGGCCTGCGCAACAACCAGACCATAATAGGTCACGCCCTTGTGTGGCACTCGCAGCTCGCCCCGTGGTTTCCGGTAGACTCTACCGGAGCCTATGTGACGCCCGAGGTACTCAAGGAGCGCATGAAAAACCACATAGCCACCACCGTGGGCCGATACAAGGGCAAGATACACGGCTGGGACGTGGTCAACGAGGCCATCCTCGACGACGGCTCGTACAGGTCGACCCCCTTCTATGACATACTGGGCGAGGAATACATCCCCCTTGCCTTCCGCTATGCGCACGAGGCCGACCCCGACGCAGAGCTCTACATCAACGACTTCTCGATGGCCAGCCCGGCCAAGCGCGAACGATACATCAAGATAGTGAACGACCTCCGCGAGCAGGGCATACGCATAGACGGCATAGGCATGCAGGGGCACATGGGCATGGACTATCCCCCAATGGACCAGTTCGAGAAATCAATCGAAGAGTTCGGCAAGACCGGCCTGCAAGTGATGATAACCGAGTGGGACATGAGCGCCCTGCCCACCGTACACGAGGGTGCTGACATAGCAATGACCACCGAGACCAAGGAACAGTTCAACCCCTATCCCGATAGCCTCCCCGCCGACGTGAGCGAACAGTGGAACAAGCGCATGGCCGACTGCTTGGCCATGTTCAAGCGCCACTCCGACGTCATATCCCGCGTCACGGTCTGGGGCGTGCACGACGGCATGTCGTGGCGCAACGACTTCCCGATGTTCGGCCGTACGGACTATCCCCTGCCCTTCGACCGCGACTATAACCTCAAGGACGCATTCAAGAGCGAAATCACATCAAACAAATAACCCCGCGACATGAAAACCCTCAATCCAGAAAAAAGATACCTCTTCCCCCGTGACTACATGGCCGACCCGAGCGTCCATGTATTCGACGGACGCATCTACGTCTACCCCTCGCACGACCGTGAGTGTGCCAACGTGGAGAACGACAACGGCGACCAATACGTGATGAAGGACATGCACGTCCTCTCGCTCGACGGCGACCCGATGACCGGCAAGGTGACCGACCACGGCAAGGCCCTCGACATAGCCGACATTCCGTGGGCCGGACGCCAGCTGTGGGACTGCGACTGCGCCGAAAAGGACGGCAAGTATTACCTGTACTTCCCCCTCAAGGACCGCAACGACATCTTCAGAATCGGCGTTGCAGTGGCCGACCGTCCCGAAGGCCCGTTCAAAGCAATGCCCGACCCCATCCGCGGCAGCTACTCGATAGACATATGCGTCCTCGAGGACGGAGGCGAGTACTACCTCTACTTCGGCGGCCTCTGGGGCGGACAGCTGCAGCGCTATGCCGACAACAAGGCACTGGAGTTCCCGCGGCTTCCCGAGGGCAACGAGGATGCCCTGCCCAGCCGCTGCGTGCGCCTGAGCGCCGACATGACGCAGTTTGCCGAAGAGCCCCGCCCCATCGTCATACTCGACGAAGATGGTAACCCCCTCAAGGCCGACAACCCGCACCGCTTCTTCGAAGCCTCGTGGGTACACAAATACAACGGCAAGTATTATTTCTCATACTCGACCGGAGACAGCCACATGCTATGCTATGCCGTTGGCGACAACCCCTACGGGCCCTTCACGTTCAAGGGCGTCATACTCACGCCCGTCGTAGGCTGGACCACCCACCACTCCATCATCGAATATGAGGGACGCTGGTATTTGTTCCATCACGACAGCGTCCCCTCGGGAGGCAGGTCATGGCTCCGCTCGCTCAAGGTCTGCGAACTGACCTACGACGACGAGGGCAACATCCTCACCATCGACGGCGGCGGAACACCCGAGTGACATCAACCCTAACCAAGAGTAGTCAGACGAGACAGTTTTTTTAGATAAGGTAGGGAAGGCGTGGCTGTTTGCAAAAACAGTCGCGCCTTTTTCATCTCGGAATAACCCGAACCCATGAACTAAAGATTAGTTTCTAAAAAGGCAGGATTATTAAGGTTATCACATTTTCTCCAGACGAGAGACTTGATCCTGAGTCAAGTCAAGGGATGCGGACAACCGATTCAACAACCTACGAGTCGAGGCAGATATTTCCGGCTCATCTTCAAGACAAGCCTTAAATTCCTCAAGATATTGCTTCTCTGCGTCTGTTAATTGCACCGTGTTACATAACGATTCCAACTCCTTGGCTCTTTCTTCAGAAATACCAAGACTTATTGCAAGTCTCTTCAGAAGGCGAATCTTAGCAGAGGTAATCTCGCCCTCGGCCATACATTGAAGATATTCCTCAATATAGTTTTCCTCATTCGAGGAATTGGCGATGCTTTTTTGCAATGCCGGAGAAGGGCTTTGCGACGACGCCGCCACCGTGCCGTCACCAACTTGTTTTGCATCATCATTGATAGCCTTATCCGTCTTAGTAGAAACGCCTATTTCATGTAGAGGCTTGAATTCGACACTTATTTCCCAAAGAGTCTCATTTGATTCGGCGAATGAAGCATCGGTGTTTTTGTTATAATTGGCTGAGATGCTCGCTATCATAACATCAAAGGCTGCTTTTATTTCCTTGAGTCGTGAGTTGGAAACAGCCATGGTTTCCTTTGTTGACACACGTTTGGAAAATTTTAATAATCCACCCTCCAGACGCTGCTTTACCAACGAATTCAGGTCAGGGTCAACAGCCGCCCAGATTAAATCATCAGGGCAATATGGTTTCGCAGTCGGGTTGAAGTGTCTTACCTCAGACATTTCATTCTCTCTGGTCTGATAGGACTGATGGTCTGTTGAAGATCTATAACCACCCTCTAAATGATATATGTGGTAGTGCCCGCCGACTCCGGCTTCAGTGGCGTTTCTCATACCTTCACTGATACTATCGCCTTTAACGCAACGCAGCGTGATTGTCTCGGCTCCAAGACACTGCATCAGACGACTCATTTCTTGTATCCGTTCGTAAAACAATGATACGCTTGCATCTTCAAGAGGTATATAATACGATCTTAGAGGATGTGCGAAATATAACGTGTTTGGCTGAGGATGGCCAAATGGGAAAGTAATATCCTTGGGATAATCATCGCATGAGAAGATGAAGTTGATATTACCTGTTTGATCGTAAGCGTTCGCTACGTTTTGCTCATCTTTCACCATCAAGATGAATTGTCTGTCGTAATAGGGAATGTTGGCAAAATCTTTTTTATCCTCCATGACGGCGGGACATTCATATTTGCCACGCACGGAATACGGGAAGTCTTTGGAACAGATTAACGTACCGTGATGAAGATAAGGTTCAACATTCTGAGGAAAGACAAGCCCTACATTATCGCCCCAGTCACAGTAATCCAATAGTTTCCTGAACATCTCTACACCTCTGACATGACTTTCAATCTGCTTGCCATGATTACAAAGAATCACAGTATCGTCAGAGTCGAGGTTCAAACTCCCTGTTAGGACTCTACCGGTAGCTACTACACAGCCATGCCCGGTAAGTTGAAAAACATCTTCAACTTTCAGTGAAAAGTTTTTGGTATTAACGTGAGTTCGATATAAGAGTTTAGACCATAAACTATAAAACAATCAGCCATTTAGCACGAAACTAAGTGGCTGATTTTCTTGGTAATTCCACGGAAAATTCGTAAATTTATAGTGTCCAATTATAACATTTACAAGTGTTTATCGTTATGATTACCGAGAACAAAATTACTGAAATTTTCTGTCTTGCCGATGATTTCTGCAAGTTTTTCTCATCAGAACTCAAAAAACACCAGGTAAGCGATGGCAAAGTCCATCGCAACAAACCGGGACGCCTGTCAGAAGCCGAAGTCATAACGATTCTGATTCTCTTTCACAGCAAGGGATTCAGGTGTCTGAAACATTTTTACACACAGTATGTCTGCAAGCATCTTACCCATCTGTTCCCCAAAACAGTATCGTACAATAGATTTGTGGAACTACAGAAATCCGTGCTGCTGTCGCTGACAGTATTTATCAAGGAGGTACTGCTTGGCTCATGCACCGGAATAGCGTATGTAGACTCAACTCCATTGAGAGTATATAAGCACCAGAGGATACTTATTCACAAGACTTTCAAAGGTATAGCCGAAAGAGGGAAGTGCTCTATGAGATGGTTCTTCGGATTCAAACTGCATCTGATCATTAACGACAGGGGAGAGATTCTGAACTTTATGTTTACTCCCGGCAACGTCGATGACCGTCAACCGCTATACTCCGAGTCGTTTATAGAAAACGTCAAAGGCAAACTCTGTGGAGACAAGGGTTATATCGGGAAGCAACTGTTTGAATTCCTGTTCATGAACGGGATTCAACTTGTGACCAAGGTCAAAAACAAAATGAAAAACTCACTGATGTCAGTGTCCGACAAGATTATGCTTCGCAAAAGAGCCCTTGTCGAATCAGTCAACGATGAGCTGAAGAATATCGCTCAAATAGAGCACTCAAGGCATAGGTCGTTCGCAAATTTCGTAACCAATGCCCTGAGTGCGATAGCTGCTTATTGCTTCTTTCCGAAGAAGCCGTCTATTTCTTTGGATTTTGTGACAGACAACCAGCTGACTCTGTTTTGATTGCTTATATCGAACTCACGTTGGTATTATATCTTTCAGATACTAAAATGTCATTATCTGAAGTGCTCATGACTTTCTTTCACCGCTTACAAGTCGCCTAACTTAGCATTTTGTTTGATTGGATTGAACTATAAAAACAAGAAAGGCGCAAGCGACTTCATCACTTACACCCACCAATCAGGCAACGCCAATCGCCCTAGAAGGGGCGTAGCAAGATAAAATACAACCTGCGCCGTAACGTATCTGGGTTTAATCAGATTCCGGAACGTGCGCTCTCACCTCTTGACGAAAAAATAATGGGACAAAGTGCTATACCATAATGTACAGCGCTCGTCCTTATCTTCCCGAAAAAAGACAAGGAGCCTTAGATTGCATCATCCTCTTCTTCTGTTTTGGCGTTTTCGATTGGTCGG
The DNA here is from genome assembly GCA_001689495.1 of Bacteroidales bacterium M8. GTDB lineage: Bacteria > Bacteroidota > Bacteroidia > Bacteroidales > Muribaculaceae > Duncaniella. The sequence goes on from LUJS01000046.1 coordinate 48,195, forward strand.
ATTCAGCAATTTTGCCTTTCTAGCGAAACACTTTATCTATAAAGATTCCGTATTTCTATTGCAAAGGTATAAAAAAAATTTGATATAAGCTCCTTGTCAGATTGTATTTTCTCTCAAGATTAAGGATTTCAGTGCCTTTATGAAGGCAAATTGAGAAGGCTACGGTCCGAACGGCCGGCTATGGCTGTTCGAAATTATTTACTTATCTTTGTGGCATGAATCTGGACAGCTCTTTAGGCTCAAAACATATCCCGTCGGTGGATGTTTCCAATTACGCCGGGATTGACTTCGCGCAGGCGAGATTGAAGTGCACTAACGGCATGACGTGCGACGGATATGAGGCACGTTATGGCAAGACGCGCGTGTTCGTGAAACGTCTCAAGCCCGAGCATCGCGGCAACGCGGTCATCAGGGAGGCATTTGCCAAGGAGCTTGAAATAGGCCTCGAACTGCGGCACAGGTCTCTGCCCGGCTACCTGTTTGCCGGAGAGGCCAGCCCAACAGGAAATACCCACCTACAAGAGCTTGATCGAGAAAGGCGCCGGCAAATACTTTGATGTCACGGAAGAATATCTCGGCAAGGCAGAGAAGGCACTCGCCGACCCGACGACGTCCAAGGATGAGCTGCGTCAGCTGTCGATGGATCTCGCAACTTGGTTCTGCCGCGACACCCAGATGGGCTACAAGATGTATGAGTCGATGTTCAAGGACGTCGACGCGGTCGAGATTCAACTGACATTCGTCAACACCAAGGCATTCCAACGCATGAACAAGCGTGTGGAAAGTGCCGTTAAACGCATGACCGCCCGCCTGACCCGCGACGACCCTGAAACCTACGAGCGATTCAAGCAATATGACACCATCGAGCCCGAAGACTCGGTCTAAAAAAACTACAAATCAGCGAATCGTTGTCACCGGTCGAGCCAGTGTTTGAGGAGCGGGGATTTTTCCTTGATGACGTAGATTTCTGCGTCGGGCCAGTCTATTATCTGAATCTTGGTTTTTCGGCCAAACCATGTTGTAAGTCTTTCGATAGCAGATATGCTCACGATGTGATAGCGCGTGACTCTTAGAAATTGTTCGGGGTCGAGTTGCCTTTCGATTTCGTCAAGAGAGGAGTCGATCGAGAAGACACGATTCTTCGTGAGGTGTAGCCTCGCCATTCCGTTTTCAGAAGATATATACCTGATCTGTTCCGTGGGAACGGCTATCATTCCATCCCTGTCTGGGACTAAGAAACGGCGGCGGTATCTTGTGTTTTCCTTGTCCAGAAGACGAAACAGTTCGTTCAGTCCGGGTGTTTCTTCTTTCCCTCTCAAGACATCAGACTTGTCTAATGCCGAGGCGAGCTCCTCCCTGACGATGGGTTTCAGCAGGTAGTCAATGCCGTTGTATTTGAATGCCTTGATTGCATATTCGTCGTATGCGGTCGTAAATATCACAGGGCATCTGAGGTCTGTCTCATCAAATGCCTCGAACGCCAGTCCGTCGCTAAGCCGAATGTCGGCAAGTATGAGGTCTACGGTGTTGCCGGTCAGAAAATCCCTTGCCTCGGCGACATTGTCTATCGGCCCTAACGCCTCGGCATCCGGGCGTAGACCGGCCAACATTTTGCGCAGGCGCTTGTAGTTGGGTTCCTCGTCTTCTAATATCAGTATTTTCATTTCTGCGTTATCAATGATATCGTGACGCTATAATGGCCGGAATCCTGTTCGATCATGACATCATGATGGTCAAGAAGCCGGTAGCGGGCCTTGATGTTTTCCTGTCCGATCTTGCTTGAGTCCAGACGATTCTTTAGTGGCCGGAAATCATTAATGACCGTCAATGTCGTTTCATCGGATTTTATCACGATGGACAATGGTTCCTTACGTGAAAACCTATTGTGCTTGATGCAATTTTCCACAAGAAGTTGAATCGTGCCGGGAGGCAACAGACCGTTTTTACCGGCACCTTCTCCAACCTGTACGCAGATACATACCGCCGAGCCAAACCTTGCCCGCAACAAAGCCAGATAATCTTCAAGTTGTGTCAACTCGTCCGAAATAGGAATAAGCGTGTTCGGAATATTCTGCAATGTGTGACGGTAAAACTGTGAAAGATGCATCAAAAAGTCCTCGGCCTTGTGTTTGTCCTCATCAATAAGCGATGAAAGCGTGCTGAGATTATTGAACAGGAAATGGGGGCTTATCTGGAGCTGCAGATTTTTGATGGCGGCATCTTTTGCAGCATCCTTTTCCTTGTTTCTCAACTCCGCTTCCCTTATATATGCCTTGATGTATTTTGAAGCGAACAGCAACGATAATATCATAGTGGAAGTCACTGCCAATGCATACGTATCTATTGCATAATTAATTAAAGGCCCGCTGGAAAGATAGAGCGGCGTCACGATTATGGCAAACGCCACGGAGCACATGAAATTGAACATCAGCAGGCAGGAGGAGAGCGTTATGATTTTTGCCGTCAGACTATTTTTTCGTCGGGCAAACCATACGCATCCATATGCGATGAATAGTGCTCCGGCACAATAGATGGCATTGAAGCCAAAGAACTTAAGATTCGTAGTAAGATAGTCGTGGTACTCGTAGAACCTGTCGGGCAGATTGTAGATCAATGACCACAGCACCTGATACAGCACAAAAACCGATAGCAATAGCACCAGCCACTCATGAAATACTTCTTTCGCTCGTTCCCGTGTCATTTTATTGTTGATGTTATTTATCAGACATATTCTGCAAAGATAATGATTTTTTAGTTTCTTTCGTGCAGAAAAGTCGGGAAGCGACATCACGTCGCTCCCCGACAGAATATGAAAAACTGTTTCTAATTCCTATAACGATGCCGATCCTGACGGATTCTGGTCGGCGGGAGATATTCCGGGATTGCCCTCTATCTCTGCCTGCGGAATCTGATAGAGAAGCACCGCAGACTGAGCCGGAATGTTGAACGCCCAGTCGGGGTTGAAATTGGCATTACGGCGATCGACACCCTTGTTGAGCCTCAGGCAGTCGAGGTATTCAAATCCCTCTCCCCAGAGTTCGATCTGACGCTGGAAGAATATCTCGTCCCTGACGCCTTCGGCGGTCGATGCCTGACATACATATGGTGAATCGGGGTCAGTCCAACGCAGAGTGTTTACGAATTGTTCGACAAGGGCTTTGCCTGTCGACACATCCGTCATGGTCTTGGCTTCTGCGGCGATAAGATACATTTCTTCCACTCGCATCAGCGGCACGTCCGAGCAGTTGGTAGACTGCTGCAGGACGTCGCCGTAAGGGGCGAACTTGACGACGGCATAGTCCGGAGCCTCGACTGCATCGAGATATTGCGAGGCGGTGAGGCCATCTATCGTCGCGCCATAATTGTCGGCGATAGACGTGCGGGCATGGGGTGCCAGCCACCAGCCTTTCCGGACATCGCCATCAGGAATTTCGTCATATAGACGACTGTTTATTAGTTGCCATTGTCCGGCAAAGGCGTAGCCGTAGGTGAACGAGCCCATGAATCCGGCATAGGTGTAAAGACCGTGGGCATCAGGCTCTTCGATCACGATGCCCCACATCCAGTTCTGATCGCTCACGCTATTGAATCCGGGGACTGAAACTTTGGCCGCGGAAAGAGGGCTTGCAGACGTGAGCTGTATAGCCGCCATCGCATCGTCGAATGCGTCATCGTAGTGCCGCATGCACAGATTGGCACGGGCCCTGAGGCCATAGAGGACTGATGAATCTACATAGCGCTTGTCCTCTCGCGTGACGGCGTTGCCATCCAGATATTCTATTGCTGTGGAGAGGTCAGCCAATATTTGAGCATATACATCCTTGACGGATGCTCTGGGCACACCGTTAAGGGCGGCGTCCTGTGAATTGTTCTCCGTTACAATGGGAACACATGGAGCATCGGGATCGACGGCATAGTTGAACTGCCACAACTGAGCCAGCATCCAGTAGCTGTATGCACGGGCACCAAGAGCCTGCGCCATATAGTAGCGGAGCGTGGGGTCTGCGGTGTCCTTGTCCACGATCTGCATCACCTGATTTGCAGAGTAGATGGAGTTGTAGTATGTGCCCCAGATGATGCGGGGGTAAAGACTGCCGGGGGTATTGTCTGCAAACTGGCCGCATGGGGCAAACCATCCGTAGTCGTATGATGCCGCCACTTGCCCTTCGGAGCGCTGGTTGAGCATTGTCATGATGGACGGCACGCCAAAGTCCTGCTCGTCGTCATATACATTGCCCCACGCATAGAAGTTGCCATAGACTCCGGACACGGTTGCCTGCAGTTTGGAAGCCTGATCCTTGATGACGTCCTCACGCTGGTCTTCGGTAAGTGTCGGCCCGATGGGCTCGGTGTCAAGGTCGTTGCACGAGGCGAGAGCCACCGTGCAAAGTATTGGAATCAGATAATATGTTCTTTTCATTTCTTTGATGGATAAGAGTTAGAATGTGACTTTCAAGCCTCCGGAGATAGTCCGCAGTGCAGCGTAATATCCGGCATAACATTGAATGTAGCTCTGTCGGGGATCCATGCCCTTGCGACGGCTCCACAGCGCCACGTTGTCGGCGGCACCATATATGCGGACGGATTCAATGCCGGCCTTGGACGTGAGGGATGACGGGAGCGTATATCCGAGCGAGATATTATTCAGCGACAGGTAATTGGAACTTGTCAGCCATCGGTCGTTTGTGGCACCGGTGTATCTCGCACCCCAATCGAGACGGGGAATCGAAGCTGATGGTGACTCGGGAGTCCATGCCTCAAGCATGTCCTTGTGGAACGCGGTGCCCTTGTCTTCCTGATAGCCGCCGCTCATGAGACCTTGATAGCCGGAATCGAGTATCTTTCCGCCAAGCTGATACCCGAATGTCACCGAGAAGTCAAAACCGTAAGCCTGAAGCGTCGTTCCGAAGCCTCCGTAAACCGGCGGCAGCATATTCCGGGTAGCCTGTCGGTTTGACACGTCTCCGGTTGCCTTGTTTCCGTTATAGGCAAGGTCGAAATCATTGGTCTTGAATTCCGTGCCATCCGCATGACGACCCCACCAAAGCGATGAACCGTTTTCGGGATCGACTCCGGCATATTTCACCAGATAGAGCTGATAGCGGCTCTTGCCTTCCTCAAAAATCTGTGAGCCGGATTGCCAGCGTCCCTTGAGCTCGGGAGCGAGTTTCAGGATCTTGTTGTTGATGTAAGTCAGGTTGAAATTCACATCCCAAGTGATTTTGCCGGTGGATATAGGTCGGTAATTGAGTTCAAGTTCAATACCACTGTTTCGCATCGAGCCGATGTTCATGGGAATGGAGGAATAGCCTGACGACAGACCTGTCGGCTTGAAGAATAACATGTCGTCGGTCTGGCGCAAGAAGTATTCGATGCTTCCCGACAATGTACGTTGCCACAGGCTGAAGTCAAATCCGGTGTTGAACGAATTTGATGTTTCCCACGTAAGGTTGGGATTGCCCTTGAAATAGAGCGTGCCGACAGACCAAACGCCATTTGCTCCGCCCTGATTGTATTGGTCGATATAGGGATAGTTATTGATTATGCCTGCCTGTGCCATCTGGTCGTTGCCTTGCTGTCCGAACGATATTTTGTATTTCAGCATATCGACCGTAGAGACGAACTGCTGCATGAACTTCTCGTTAGAGATGTCCCAAGCCGCACTGACGCTCCAGAAATTGCCCCAACGCTTGTCCCTTGCAAATCGTGATGACGCATCGCGGCGATACGAGACACTGCCGAAATAGCGATTGTCATAATTGTAGTTGACACGGCCGAATATGCCTCGTGTCGCATACGAGTCGTCACTGCCTCCCAAATCTTTGTTGTCAATAATGTTGGACAAGGTATAGTTGTAATTGCTGTAGATGTTCTGACCTTTACCCCATATTCCGGTTTCGTTGAGCGAATACTGCTCGTATCCGAGAAGGAAATCAAAATTATGCCGCTCGGCAAATGAGATGCGATAATTGGCCAGTCCCTGAAGATTGATCGAGCGGGTGCGCGAGGCCTCCTGCGCTATCGAGCCACCATAATTTGAACTCTGGCCATACTTGTCGTTGGCGAAATTATTGTAACGGCGGTTGTTGAGGTAATATCCCAGCGTGCCGGTCAGCGTCAGTCCGTCAACAGGCTTGATTTGTGCATACCATTTGGTGTTCAGGATGTCGTAGAGATATTCGCTCTTGTCATACACAAGAGAACCTGTCGGATTGCCACCGGCGACTAACAATCGCGAGTAAGGGAGTCCGAGACCTTTCATTCCATAATCATATAGCGGACGTCCGGTAGTCTCGTCATGCAGGATGCTGCCTGCCGCGTCGCGGATATACATCGGGTATATCGGAGCGATATAATCCGCCATATACGTTACGTTGTCTGAATAACCCGTTTCTGTCTGGCCACCCGGCTTATTGGATGCCTCGTATGTGTACTGCATGTTGGCTCCTACCTTCAGCCACTTATAGACGTCGTATTCTCCGGTGGCACGAGCAGTGAGCCTCTTGAAGCTTGACTCCACGATAGAGCCCGCGTCATCGAGATATGACCCCGAGAGCATATAAGTGCCCCGGTCATTGCCGCCTTGAATCGCAAGATTGTATTCCTGACGGAAACCGTTGCGATAGGACTCCTTCTGCCAGTCATCGGGAATAAAGTAATGCTCTCCGTCGCTATACCCAAGTCTGGCATTGGGATTGAATGTGCCATCGGGCAGAATCAGATTCTCACCGGTCGGAATTGTCCACATCTGATACCCGAGAGTATTCTTTCCGGGACCTCCGTTCAAGCCGGGATCCTGCGAATTGCCATTTACAGCAAAATTATACGCTGCTTCCTCGCTCTGACCGCGATAAAGATAATAGTTGCGACGTGCGTTATAGACAGTAGTCACATATTCCTCAGGCGATGTGATCACGTCATATCTCGGAACTTGACGTGAATTCACGCCCCAGCGGGCATCCAAAATGACCTACCGGTGGCCATCACGACCTTTCTTGGTAGTCACGAGAATCACGCCGTTGGCACCGCGCGCACCGTAAAGAGCAGCCGATGCAGCATCCTTCAAGACCGTGATGGACTCGACATCCTGAGGATTTATGGAGCGGATGCCACCGTCGTAGGGTATTCCATCAACGACATAAAGCGGGTCCATGCCTGCGTTGATTGACCCTACGCCGCGAATCCTGACCACAGGCTCGGTGCCGGGCTGTCAGCTTGCACTCTGCAACTGCACGCCGGGTGACGAGGCGGTCCTCAAGCTGAGAGGCATCGACTACCGATGCAGACCCGGTGAACGCACCCTTAGTGGAGGTGCCATAGGCTACGACAATCACCTCGTCGAGAACATTCTCCGTGCTTCTGAGTCTGATTGTCATGCCTTGACCGAATACAGCATCGGCAGTCTGCGATTCCATGCCTACATACGAAACCTTAATCTGTCTTACCGAAGAATCAAGGTTCAGCGAGAATTTACCATCAACGTCCGTTACCGTACCATATCCCTTGCCGACAGGCATGACCGTTGCACCAATCAACGGCTCATCATTCGATGAGTCAATCACAACGCCGAACACATGACGATTCTGTGCTTTCGCCACCATGACCATGGCAATTAGCAGAAAGAATAAAAGAAACCTTTTCATGTACCTTGGTATTTGATGAATATATTTGAGGTGCAAAATTATCCCGACAAACAAGCGTACACAAGGTAAAACCACTTCGGTTAGACAAATTCGAGACCGGAATAGACATCGGACATATCCGGATAGGCAGATTAAGATGCATTAAAAAGAAAGAGGCTGTGTCATTTTTTTTGACACAGCCTCGTTTCAACAAGTTGCTTGTCGATGGCCGTACGCTGTATGACGGCAACAGCTCCGTGATCTTCCATGACATCTGTCGCTTCGGGGCAAGTCCGATTATTCACTATGGCTATGACCGGGATATAGTGCTTTCTCGATTTAAGCCAGTTAACTAACTCTTTGGCGGAGCCGTCGGGGAGTTTGTAGTCCGCGACGATAACTGCGCCGGGTGGCAGCTTTGCCACCTCATCCTTTGCAGCCTCCATACTTTCAACTGCAATCGGCTCGTAGCCGAACTTGACAAGCAATCCCGACATGAGCCGACAATCGGAGTCGGAGGCATCAACAATGAGGATTTTGTTCATTGTTTATTGTGCCGAAATTCAGTATTTAACAGCTTATACTATTCATGGCGAAAGTCAGGCTTCCCAGCCTTTTATTGTCAATCGGATTTTATCTGACGGAATGGTATTAGCTCATTTTTTCCAAAAGCCAAGAGATGTTTTTTCCGAGATTTTTCATTGTTTCCACTCCTTCACTGTCTTTTAATGCCTCTCCCGGCAGTTTCCCATAGGCTACATTCCAATAGGTAGAGCCGACAACAAACATTTCTTTATTAAGGAAAAAATGGTTTATTGAATCGAGAGCGTTCATGGTTCCCGCTCGGCGACCGACAACAAGACCGGCACCAATTTTATGAGAGAACATTCCCGGATTAGTGTCACTTACAACGCTTGCCCTTTCAAATACGGCTTTCAGCGATGTTGATACATCCGCAGAATAAGTCGGTGAACCTATGACAAGTACATCAGCCACGACCATTTTGTCATACAGGTTGCAAAATATGTCATTGCGCCACACGCAGTTTCTCTTACCGGCACAAGCGAAACAGGCTTTACAGGAATTTATTGTTTCTCCGGCGAGATTTATTTTTTCAATATCATGTCCTGACTTTGCAAGTTCCGCAAGAACAAGGTCTATCATGTCTCCGGTGTTGCTTTCCTTACGCGCGCTTCCGTTTATTGCAAGTATTTTCATCCGTCGTTTTGTATTCGGGTCTATTATGTTTGCGGCGTCTGCAATTCCGGAAACCGAAAGTGCTGTTCCCGCAGCAATAAGACTGATTCTCTTTATTGCATCGCGTCTGTTCATTACAACTTATTTGTATGACTCTGCGAATATATTTATGATTTCTTGATCGGACATCTGCACACGGTCGCTGGTAAACATTATGCCCATCACTTCGCGCGTATTACGCATAAGCGTTTCAAATTCAGAAGGCTTAATACCGTAGTCCGACATTTTTAGGTCAGCAACTCCGCACGCCTCCTGCAATTCCACGAGTGCTGTTATGAAATCCTCCGGCTTGTCGGCTTCGGATTTGCCAAGCAGACGGGCAAGTTCTATAAAACGGTCGTCGCATCCATGATTTCGTATGAAATAACTGAAATATGCCTTGCTTATCATTATAAGACCGGCTCCGTGAGGCAGATTGGGGTGATATGCCGACAGTGCGTGTTCAAGTCCATGCTCACTTGTCAGAAGTGTAAGACACATTACGGCCCCGGACAATGTATTGGCAAATGCCACCCTTGTGCGGGCTTCGAGGTCGTTGCCGTCTGACACAGCGCGTGGCAAGTATTCCGCGATATTGCGTATCGCCTCCCGTGCGTTCATATCACTTGCGAGATTTGCGGTGTTGGCTATAAAGCCTTCAACGCTGTGAAACAAAGCATCGAATCCTTGAAAAGCAGTGTATTTGGGAGGAACCGAAAGCATCAGCTCCGGGTCAACAATGGCGAGAACGGGAAAAAGTCCGGGGTGCATTATAAACGCCTTCTCGTTGGTGTCCTCTTTGGTTATGACTCCGCAAGGGTCTGTTTCAGAGCCCGTGCCGGCAGTTGTTGTTATTGCAATTATTGGCAACGGATTTTCAGATACAGAATTTCCTTTACCGGTGCCGATTGCCACATAGTCTCAAAGAGGACCATCGTTAGTGGCAAGCAAAGCGATAGCTTTCGCGCAGTCCATGACACTGCCTCCACCGAGTGCCACCAGAAAATCGGCGTTGTAGTTTCTGGCGGCATCAGCACCCGCCACTGCGTTCTCAACTGTCGGATTGGGAGCGACGCCATCAAATACGGAGGTCGTAATACCGGCTTTTCGCAACTGTTCTTCTGTGCGGGAGAGATAACCGTTTGCGTGCGTAGATTTGCCGTTTGAAATAATAATCAACGCCCTCTTGCCCGGAAAACTCAGTTCGTGGAGTTTGTTCAGTTGCCCTGCGCCGAAAAGAATATGGGTAGGGATGTACTGGTTGTATTGAAGTGATGTATTCATCGTTTATATTGTTTTATTTCATAAACAGATTGTCAAACATCGGTATGGCTTCGTGGATTTCAAGATTGATGACAAGATCTTTGGTGTCCTCTAAATATTTAAGAAGATGTGGTGACTGACAATGCCTGTCGTAAGCTTCCTTATCTTTATAGACCTCCACGATGGTGAAAATGTTGGGGTGTTCTTTGTCCCAGACTGGATATAGGACATATACATCTTCTTCTTTCAGAAGGGACGCCATAATTTCTTCTTTAAGAATTCTCTTGTATTCTTCTATCCGGTATGGATTGACTGTTATCTTAGCTATTGATACCATAACTCATTTCAGATAAATGGTGACGGTATTTCTTCATCCGTTGCCTCCAATTCGAAAAAAACTGGGCGCAAGCCATCGTTACAACAGGTTATTGCCATGCCATCGTGACGCACCCAGTCATTGAAATAGAATCGCTTTGCTCCGTTTGCAAGGGCAAATACATACGGGTGAATTGTACGCCATGCCCCGTCGCAAAATCCGTCGGGTTTGCCAAGGCCGGCATAAAACACCTGACCTTCCTTGAGAACAGAACACGGTTTCAGTCCCGGCTCAGCATACTGTTTTGCCATATCTTCGTTGAATGTACAACGAAGTACTGTAATCTTGACTTTTTTCATCAGTACCAATCATGTTTTTCGTTTCTATTAAGAGCTGCTATGCGACTCATTTCCTCATCACTCAGTTCAAAGTCGAATATCGAGATATTTTCTTTCATGTGCTCCGGATTGCTTGAGCCGGGTATGACCACGACGCCGCGCAGCAAGTCCCATCTTAAGATAACCTGTGCGACAGACTTGTTGTGGGCGGCGGCTATTTCTTTCAAAACCGGGTCGTTGAGCAATTCCTTCTGGTGCCCCCTTCCACCGAGAGGATACCATGCCTCGACAGCTATCCCAAGGTTTTGGATGTAAGGCACAACCTCAGTATCCTGATAATAGGGATGCACCTCGTTCTGTACCAACACAGGCTTTATATTGACCTGTCTTATGAATTCATCTATCTCGTCGATATAATAGCACGACACGCCTATAGAACGGATTTTGCCTTGTGCAACATACTTCTCCATAGCCTTGTATGCCTTCACATCATCCGTGCCGGGATGATGCAGGAGCATCAGATCAACGTATCCGATGTCGAGTTTGCGCAGACATTCCTCTATCGCGGCATCAGGATTGGAGTATTGGTTGGGGTAAATCTTGGTGGCTACAAAGATTTCCTCGCGCGGCACGCCAGATTCCCTTACTCCCTTGCCAACCTCTACCTCGTTTCCATATATGTGGGCTGTGTCGATTTTCCTGAAACCGAGGGAGATGGCTGATTTTACGGAATTGACACATACGTCACCTGTCAGACTATAAGTGCCAAGACCTACAATCGGCATATCATAACCGCTGCTAAGGCGTATTGTCGGAGCCTGTCCGTTCTTGCCTTCTGAAAGTGGGAAATTCGCGTAATCCATATTGTTGTCTTTATTGAATGTTATGCCAAGTCCGGCAATCCAGTTCTCAATATCGTTTTTTGTGGCATTGCCGCCGAATCTGCGCCCTGTCTTCCATTCGGCTTCGGGGGCAAGAGAATGTAGGTTACGGTCACTGTTTCCTATTCCACTTGAATGTGAGGTGCAGAAAGGTATGATGGTTTTCCCTTTGAAATCACCGCTTTCAAGGAATGTGCTGATGATGCGGGGAGCCTCGCCCCACCAGATAGGATAGCCGAGGAAAACAAATTCGTAATCATTCAGATTTTCAACCTTGTTTTTTATGGCCGGACGAGCGGCAGGATTATTCTGCTCACGGTTGGCACGGCAATCGCTGTTATATTCAAGGTCTGCCGAGGTGTATGGTATTGTAGGCTCAATCCGGAACAAATCTCCACCGGTTATGTCAGCAACTGATTCAGCCACGCCTTTTGTGGTATTGGTGCAGGAAAAGTATGCGACCAATACTTTTCTTTCTCCTCCGGTAGAGGGCTCTGGATTAGGTTTTGGATTTTCATTTCCCGGTTCTTCCTTAATTGGCTCGTCATTCTCCGTAGTGCAGGAGGCACAAGCCGTTAGTGACACCATTGCCACCATCATTGATAAAATCTGGAGTTTCATTTCATGCAAACTAATTTAGTTAGTTATCAAGAGGTAGAATTTTCTCCATGCAAAATTACTATTGAAAACACCAAACAACGCAACCAATTTTACGCACGTACATACCCAGATTACGGAAGTAAATCATCAGCATAATCATTTGATTGGCAGGTTATACCGAAATTACGGCAATTAGTACCCGGATTACGTATTGTGCCCAAGTGCGGCTTGCATTTTCATTGATTCTTGTTACCTTTGCAAAAAGATACTTTGATATGGAAATATACGAGGCCGACACCATAAAAAGATATAACCGCTATTTTGGTTTTGAAACACGGCATCCGCTGGTGAGCATAGTGCATTTTGATGACACGGTGCATCAGCCCACACATTGCATGCACTTCGGGTTCTATGCCCTGTTTCTGAAAAACACCACCGGCTGTAGAATTAACTATGGTAAAACCACTTATGATTTCGACAGCGAAACGGTCGTAAGTTTTGCTCCCGGTCAGACTGTTGGTGTTCATCGCTTGGAAGATGGTCCGGCACCAATAGCTACAGGATTGTTGTTCCACCCTGATTTTCTGCATCGAACTCCGCTCGGACAGAAAATAAAGCAATATTCGTTCTTCTCTTATGCCTCGAATGAGGCTCTACATCTATCGTCCGAAGAAAGAATCATATTGCAGGATTATATGGACAAGATTGAGCGGGAATTACGACATCCTATCGACAGGTTTTCAAAATCACTTATTGTGTCAAATATTGAGGTGATGCTCAATTACTGCATGAGGTTCTACGAAAGGCAATTCATAACACGCGAAGAGCTGAATAACAGCACTATGAGCCGCTTTGAAATCCTACTGGACGAATACCTTGATTCAGGCATGGGATTGACGTAAGGCACACCCACCGTAAAGTATTTTGCCGATAAAGTATGCCTGTCGCCCAATTATTTTGGAGATTTAGTTAAATCCGAAACCGGAAAGACGGCACAGGAGTATATTCAGCTCAAAATGATAAATCATGCCAAAAGCTCGCTCCTCGACCCAAAGCTAAGCACAAAGCAAATCGCGGAATTATTGGGCTTTCAGCACCCCCAACATTTCATACGTTTCTTCAAGAAACAAACCGGAAATACACCAAGAGAATACAGACTGCAACTCAACTGATTTATTGAAAGCAGAGGAGACAAATAAATCCTCTATTTTCTTATATAGTAGAATCTATATGCAAGGATAATGCACAAATAAACAAGTCTGCCCGCTCTTAGATCATTACGATTTCCTTTCGAGGTTGAGGGTGTCGCGGATGGCGTTCATGTCGCGGAGGATGGAGGAGTCGAGGACGTGGGCGTAGCGCTCGGTCATTTTGACGCTGGCGTGGCCGAGCATACTCAAGACGTTCTTCAGGCTGACTCCTTGTGATAGGCAGAGGGTGGCGGGCAGTGTGCATCGTCAGGTGCTTGTTTATTTTGCAGATGGTGGCTATCTCTTTCAGATAACGGTTCATTACCTGATTGCAGGGGATAGGGAGCAGAACGCCTTTCTTGGCGGCCTTCTTGTCGCCCTGATATTTCTCAATGATGGCGAGGGGAATGTCCAGCAGAGGAATGTTGCTCATCTGCTTTGTCTTTTGGCGAGGTTTTCGTATCCACTTGTTGCCATCGTTGTCAGTCACGATATGGTCTTCGGTGAGTTGAGACACATCAGTGAAAGCAAGTCCGGTGAACGCTGACATAGGGAACATATCGCGGATTACTTCGCTTGTGAAATCCTAGAGCGGGAGGTCGTCCACGCCATACTTCTGCTTGATGAGTTCGCCGAGGTAACGCTTCATCGTTTCATACCTTCACCACGTTATCTACACAAAGTCCTTGCCAATGAATTTCTTCGCCCCGTCGCTGTGTTCCTGTATCACTTGCAGGATTGTGCGCTCCTGTTTTCGCACCTGACCTAAGCCATAAAAGCGCTGCTGAACAATCAGCGGGTTGATTTCTGCACCGGCCTGCTGGAGTTCGGTGACAATCTGGTGGATTCGGATACGAGCATCCTCGATAAAACGGTTAAGGTCAGTGGCTGAAGCACTTGTGCCTTTTGCGCGCTCCTTCGACTGGTCCCACAGTGATGGTAGAATGCTTTTACGGATATTGTTTCCCACACGCTGTCCGTCAACGGTGATACGCATGGCGACCGATGCTTCGCCATTTTATGCAGCTTTGCCTTCTTAAGAAAAAAGGATACTCGGAAATTGGTTTTACTTCTCATAGCCAAAATCTTCTGTTTTGAGGTTAATGATGCGGTGGAGCAATTCGGACATATACTTCAGTGGATAAACAGTTGAAACATAACACCTAAACGCCATTCTGGTGGAGATGGTTCATCGGTGTCGTTTGCTCCACCGATTGCTCCACCAGCGTTTCAATAACTCTATCCGATAAATGAGTCGAAAAACTCCAGCCTTGTCAATGTTCTTGTTAATTATCTCTTCACATAGAGAACAATATGGCACTGAAAATAGCATTCAAGGTTCGAAAGAAACTTCCTCCCAAGTCAGAGGAAGAGGTCGGTATCTGCTTTCGTATTACCGAGAGCAACCGACTTGATATTACAATTGCCACACCCTTTACTATTCCATATCGATTCTGGGATACAAAGGAAGGTGGCATAAAGCATGGCGCACAAACCTCAGACCGCGCTGTATTCGAGCGTCTCATTCTACTTGACTCCCGACTGAGCGCACTAAAGAAAAAACTTATCGAGGAATTGTTCCGCAAGGATTCTATAACGAAAGAGGACGCAAAGAACGTATTGGATGCTTATGTGGCAAGCATTACGCCTAAATCTGAGGGTATAATCCTCGTTGGAGAAGAAACCCCCTCTTTGCCTGATTATGTTGATTCTTTGGTCAAACGCATGAAGAGTGGCATGAAACGAATTGGTGGGGAGTCATATACCCCAGGGACAATCAAGTCTTGGAACAGCTTTGCAAAGCTCATACGTGAGTTCTGTGATGATTTCAAGACTATGTATTTCAGAGATTTCCAATGGGAGGATTTCAACCGCGACGGTTTCCTGCAATTTCTGACCTATATGGAAGGGCGGGAATACTTGCCATCAAGCATCAACAAATATGTGAAAGACCTTAATGCTACAGTCACCGCAGCCAGTGAAGAAGGCATACTTGGAGGTCTTGTTATCCGAAAGCATTGTCCCACGAAAACGCTCAGACGCGAAGAGCAGCCAATAAAGGTATATCTGACGGAGGAAGAACTACAGGCCTTATATGAAATGCCTTTGCCGGAGGGATCCGAAAAATGCAAAGTTCGAGATATTTTCCTCTGTGGCGCCTATACCGGCCAGCGCATATCTGACTATAATAACCTAAGCCCGGAGAATTTCAAAAAGACTCCAAAGGGCTATGACATTGTAGTGCTGACGCAGGAGAAGACAAATGCGACTGTGGTAATACCAGTTCTCAACAACAACCTACTGGCTATTGCTCGCAAATACCATTTCAGATTTCCTCGCGTAGTTGAACAGGTCCTTAACAGATATATAAAGAACATACTGAAACAACTGTCAGAAACGGTACCTTCCTTAGCCGAGAGATACCCGACAGTGTTGACTATGAAAGAGCGACAGAACGAAGAGACATACAAAAAAGAGCATAACGGAAAGCTCCTGTTTGAACGACGAGAAGACGGAACCCCACTGCGTCCCAAGTATGATCTTATAACCAGCCATACCGCACGAAGGAGCTGTATCACCAATCTCTACCTGCAAGGTCGTTTCACAAACGAGCAGATAATGAGCATCTCCGGGCATAAGGATGAAAAGACCTTCAAGTCTTATATCGTATGCTCAGGCATCATTATTGCCAAGCGTATCATGGAAATCAATGCAGGAAAGTCTAACGCAGCCTTATTCATGTAGGATTCTCCCGGATCAATTATCAGTGGCCCCTGATTACGGATTACAACGTAGTCAGGGGCTTTTTCTATACTTGAGTATAATAAGGTATAACTAAATAGTATAATGAAGTATAACGCTGTATTATGTAGTACAACATACTGAATATATGCGTGTTAGGTTTTGTGGCGTTAAATCTTGCGACCTAAATTTGCATCATCAAAACAAACAAAACTCAATAAAACAAGATATGAAACAGAAAAGAAAAATCGAAGATTCAGCCATGATGATGACAGCGAAAGCATCTTCTCAGGAGCAGGAGGCAACTCCCTCGCTCGACATCACGAAGATGATCACTCGTGATAAGGTGGCCGAATATCTGAAGGTCTCCATTCAGACTGTGATCAACTACACCAATCGTGGCCTGTTGGTCGCACATAAGATTGGTCGCCGTGTCCTCTACAATGAAGATGAGGTCATAGCAGCAATCCAGAGCTGTGCAGTGAAACGCTACCAGCACGAATCCACCCGTCTCTACATCTTTAACAAATAAAGTTATGGCAAAGAAATCTCAGACACGCGCCCGTCGCAACAACACTCAGGTCGGACCTCAGGTTGTCAACTTCTATAATCACGGCACTGTGAATGTTGACGCGCGTCAGAACAACAGCACTTCACCTAAGAATACCTATACGTATTGCACGGTATATCACCACACGCCCCAGGATTGCCGTCCCTTCACACTCAGAGATCAGATCGAGGAAGGACACCCTATCCTCGGCAAAATCAACCCCGATATCAGCGAGCCGGTACTCCCCGGAGTGTCAACACCGGTAGCAAGCGCTGACACCAATGGCACGAAAAGCCACAAGTCCTCTCTCTGGGGATGGCTTGCTGTCGGAGTAGGCATAGCTCTGGCAGCAGCAACCGCAACAGCAAAATACTTCAACAACTAATAAACACAAAGATGAACCACAAGAAACTCAACCTGACCCCCAGCTTCGTCAAAGTGCCGGAGCGTCTCAAAAGCATCAAGCAGATGCTCAACCCCGACGTGCTCACTTTCTGCGCACAGAATCCCAGCAACGGATATCCTGTCATCGATCCGCACCATCACCTCCATATCGTATCGGAAAGCGGCATGACTGACAAAGTCGAAGCTGACATCAACAAGGCAGACAAGGAGCGCATCCTCAAGACTGTCCAGCACATATTCGCCGTTCTCCCTGATGACGAGTATGCCGTTCTTCACGAGTCGGCCAAGAAGAGCAAGACCCCAACCATCACGCGCGTGTTCACCAAGAAGATTACCAAAGACTATTTGGCCTCATTTGATCCCGGAACTCTTCTGGGCCTTCTGGAAAAGCCTATGGTCAATCCCAACAACGGTATTGAGGTAGCACACTTCGTCCCCATGTCTATGTGAGTCGAAGAGGCAGAAGCAGCTCTGGAGACAGAAGATCTCGACAACGGTACTCACGATGTAATCTCTCACTACATCAATATCGTTGAGGACGTTGACCTCAATGGCATCTACGACCCCATTCTGGAATCCCTTATGGCAAACTAATCAAATAACAACCGGGGCTGGGTGACAGACAGCCCCCAACCTATCAATAAATGATAACTAATATTCCTATACCACCGTCCGCACTCTCTGGTGGCACTAATAGCGTTACCAAAATCACTGTGCGAAATTCGATGCCTCGTATCAAAGGAGGCTTCTGCGGGTGCCACACTGAATATGTCGGCCCCAATCCTGTTTCTAACTACGCGAAACTTGTTGTCCTTGAACTCATAAAAGGACTTGGAGCATCAACTATCGTTCTGGGAATCTGGTTCGCAAAAGAGAAAATTAAAAGAGAGATGGGATGGGGCAAATCTTCCAACGAACCAGCTTCGAGTCCGGTGGAATCGACCAATACTCCTTCCCTTCCCACAGACATAAGCCCTGCCCCGACAACAAGTGACTTTGGCAATGACATTGCTGAAGCAGTCAAAAATGGAGCACCTGTTAAGGTGTGTGGCGAGCATCTCTACGAGGGTGACCGTGCCGTATTTGTAAGCGGACCCGGTGTCGGCAAATCCATCGCAGCAGGACAGCTTGCCATCAGTCTCGGCTCCGGACAGCCTTGCGGTCTCTTCCCTGGTGAAAATGACTCCGGTCCGCAGCAGGTCCTCCTGATTGATGCAGAACAGGAGGAAGAAGATCTATTCCAGCGCTATGGCAAAATGATCGGGAAAGTACCCGGTAATATCAGGCGTATGACCAACTGCCATTTCTGCTCTCCTGAAGAGGCTTGTGCGGCAATAGACGAGGTGATCTCTGGGTGGCACGAAAACGGCACTGTGATAATAGACAATATCGCCTCACTGTTCAGTATTCAAAGCCCCGAGAAGGTTCGTACTTTCTACGCAAAGCTGCGGAGCACTCAAGCGTCTGCCAAGGCACGTGGGTTCAAACTCACACTTATCATCATCTGCCATGAAGCCAAGAGTGCCACAAAACTCACTCTCAAATCCATACAGGGATCCGGAATATCGGTAACTTCGCGGCCTCGGTCTTTGCTCTTGGTCACTCTTCCATCGGCACCGGCAAGAGATACCTCAAGGTCCTCAAGGCGCGGCGGTCGCCCAAGCCCGGTAATGTTTATCTCCTCGATCTCCTAACCGAGCCTTTCTTCCATTTCGAGAATCAGGGCGAGATATCCGAGGCTGAGGCTGTCGGGACTGCTCAGACTAAACCTGTCGAGGTGTCACCTACCCCAACGCCTGCCTTGGGAGGCCGCAAGTTGTCCGATGCAGAGATTGAAGAGCTCAAGCTCCTTAGAGACCAAGGTGAAAGCGTATACTTCCTTTCCAAACGATTTAGAGTGAATCGCAATACGGTTAATAAATACCTTAAGTCGAAGTAAACCACTGTACACTGTATATTTTCATATCGAGGGAGGGCCTATTTGAGGTCCTCCCTCGTGCTTTGTTGACACCATGTCATATTCCATATTTATTAGAGTGTCACCCCAAAAAGGGACTAATTCTCCACCCATTTGACATAGTGTCAACCACCTTATACATCGGCACTTATACTATGACACCCCGATGTCAATCATGACTGCTACCCCTGAATGGGGGTAGCAACATTTTTATATGCTAAAATAACATATTCTCTCGACTATTCCCTCATCACAACGATGAGTCTGATGGCTATATACGTGGGGAAATATATTATTTCGAGGACTTTACTTTTCAACATTTAAAGTTACATTGGCTGGTAATGCGCTCGTCTGGACCGGTGGCCCGGGTCCTTGCCACTCGGCGCTCCCCGACCGAAGAGTTTTTTGTTGTCAGATTACGAAAGGCCTCGGTATCCACATATTCGCTTTGGCGGCGGATGACCGCAAACATGCGGTAGATAAGCTTGAATTTGACGGCGTTCATGACGCAGCCGTGAGACTTGCCCTCTGCCCGTTTGCGTTCGTAATATGCCCTGAACTGCGCGTCGTGTCTTACTGCGCCGCGGGCACCTTCGGTTAGTACGGCCTTTATCTCGTTGTGTCCGGCTTTGCTGACGTGGTCACCGTTTCTTACGGATGTACCGGATTGATTTGACAGCGGTCACACGCAACTGAACTTGGCATATTGTCTGGCCGTCTGAAAACGCGTGAAGTTGCCTGTGGCTATTATTGTCATCAGCGCGTTTACCATTCCTATACCCGGAAGTGAGGTCAGAAGTTTGTAATTGGTCGCTATGGACTCGTCGGAGGCGATTGTCATCACCGTCTTGACCAGATTCTGATACTTGGTCCTGGTCCGGACTGCCGTCTGCCGTACATTACGTTGCTGGCGCAGACGCTTGATGGTCGGAGACTCCGGAGCCGATGGCGTGAGTTTCTCACGCATGGTGTATACATAGTCGGCAATGAACTGTTCGTCCTCCTTGTCAGTCTTGTTGCGACCTCTGGCACCGGCGTTTTTGACGTCCTGAGGATGTAGATATACAAATGTGATTTGCTTGCTGTGACACCATTCGGCCAACGCCGTGGAATAAGATCCGGTGTATTCCATCGCGATGACCGAGTCCTTAATACTGATTTTGAAAGAACTCAGCCATTAGCGCATGGTCTGAAAGCCCGCGACAGAGTTGTCTACCCGGATATGATTGAAGGTCCGGTAATCCTTGCCTCGTTCCCCATAATTCTACTTAACCACGAAAAAACGAATGCGTGTGCCGTCATGCATCTTGCGTTGAACTATCTCTATATCGAGATAATCTGAGAGTTGTTTTGCTTTTGCTTTTTTTTCATACCCTATACTATCGTATATTGATTGAAGGGTTGTTTTTACTTTGGCAGCAGTATATCTGTGACCTTGCTGAAAATATGACCGGCACCGGTTAATTATCTTCTTTCGGTATAATTGATTCTTTATAGTTGTCTCAATAGTTAATTCTGGCTAACTCATCCGGTCCGATTAGATTGTAATATTCATGGTATTTTAACTCGATGAAGGGATTGCTTAATAAAAACGGCACATAAGCAGGATATGCTGTAATAAACGTACTGTAAAGTTTCATTTTAGCCTCAAAGGTATCCGCATGATTGAACGATCGCTCGAAGTTGCGCAACTCTATTGATTTAGCATTATACGATGCCATCTGATTACGAATGGCTGATTTGAGAAAGAGAGGATTGTTATAGAACTGCGCTTTATTACAAAATAGATTATGTTCTGCTACTGCTACCAAGAGATTAGTTTGTAATGTATAATGACTTTTAACATCATCAATCACATCAAGATAATTGGTCGAGTACTGATTGTTCGGGTCTCTATTCTTTACAATGTTTATAAGTGATTTTTTCAAGTGCTCATCGCCATTATTGTAGTTCTCAACGATAATCTGTGATTCCATGAGTTTCTTCTCAATGGCTAGCATTTATTCTGCCTCGTTAGGTACGGAAGGCTTGGTGCGATAGTATATTACAGCACTATATTTGAAAGGATTCGTATCCAACCTTTGTCTACCTAACATCTGGGGTAAATCAATGGTCGTATCATGCACTTCCCAATCCTTCGAACCGTCAAGGAAGATATATGTAAAAGCTGAGTGGCTGTAGAAATCTCTTCCTTCAAAACTTGCTTTGCTACAAAATGTGAAGGTCGTATTTTTCGGATTCACGCTGTCAGTGGATTGATTATCGATCTTAAATCCCATATTAGCAAGTTTATCGGCATACTTGTTGGTTGACGATATTAGGATCGTGACTTCTCCAGGCATCAAGTTATTTTCACTGATGAGTTGGAAGATTGTCTTGACCCCATTGATAAAGAACACAGCCTCTTTTGACTCGTATACAGCACCATTTACAATATTACGGGCAAAGTAACCATTAAGCCTGTAGTCTGATATAATCCCGCCTATTATTTTTTTGCTGATTCTCCCTTTTTCATCATTACCTCTTTTATGGTCGGTTCCACTATTACATTTGGATCCCATTCGAGTTTATAATAATCAACATACTGAAATTCTGGTAATGCCACAAGATAAGTATCACAAATTGGAGTCGCAGACATATAGCAGATATTCTTGGCTTCGGTATCCAGTATCTTCAAAAACTCCAAATCAACCTTGCCTTTGAATGTGGCATCACTTATCAGACATTGGAACTCATCAGTCAGAAAAAGAAAAATATCAATTATTCTCCTGTATTTAAGCTCTTCTATAACATATTTTGCTGAATCAAGAGTCACTAATATAACAGGAATATTGGTATTTCCGAATACCAGAGTGCATGTATCGAGATATGACCGTAGCCTATCTTTTAATTGTGGGACCGGAACTTTTGCTGATTCTCTGAATAAATGATATTCAGGATGTTGTTGTGATTTATTCAACAATACCCCCGTTCTTGGTGAAATCATAACAAGGGGTCGGACGGAGTTGATAAAGAACTCCGTGCCTCCACAACCTGTCAGTGATTTGTCTAATATGTATTTCCCATTAAAAGGAAGTCTCATCTTTAACAATTCATTTACCTGAGACATATATCTTACATTCTCAGGCATTCTTATTATATTCTTTTTCATATTGTTTTTCCGGTAGCGATACAGAGATCGTGCACACTTTTTTGATATATATCCAAATTTCCTTTAAAGAATAGATGTATTTTTCATATTTCATGCGTTCATTTAGGCCACCGCCGCATGAGGTGGTAATCAAAATTAAAGTGTGAAAGTGAAGAGGATAGTTGCAGTACCCTATATTCACAGTCTCTTTAATAAAAAAACTTTCTTCCATATTCATTTTTCTTATAAGTATATGCTCCGTTGACTTGTTTGAGAATCTCCTGCTCAGTGAAATCATTATCTATCCATCCATCCACCTGTCATAAATAATTCCAACGCCATATCCTTCGGTACTCCATATTCACATAATTGACAAGCACATTTGAATACTGAATTCGCCCTATGACCTCTCTGCCAATATTCCTGATGATTCTTTTTCCATGAGCTCATAAGGATATTGACAATACTTTGAGGCGATTTTGGTTTCTTCCCAAATTGTATGTTTATATTAGGGTTAACTACCGGGCTATTACCAACAACAGGGATGAAATGATAAGGTTGCGGAGATGGGGTGATCCATATTTCTTCGTCCCATGCCAGGTATGTTTTACGACTGAGGTCCTTACAACTTATATCAAGCTGTGATAGATCGAACAATCCCATGACTTGCTCGTACATCTCTCTATGTTTTGTGGCATCGGAGTTATCATGTAGGATAAGAGCCTTGAAACGGAATTTCTTGAATGTCCTGAATATCGCAAGTACATACGGCAATGATTTAAGCTTAGCCATAGTCGCCTGCATTTCACATTCACTGCTGATATGGTCGAAATCAAAAGCGGTGACATTGGAGTAGGTGGAGATTCTGTGTCCGTCCCACTCACCATTGAAAGTCACGACCGGAACGTACAGCCTTTTCCATTCATTCTGTATTGTTTCGTCAGCTTGAAGTCTAATTGCCTCTGTAATATCCTTAAGTGTATAATTTCCAAGTCTCTGGTCTGAAAGTGAATACATTCCTATTCTGATAAAATCAAGCACTTCATCGATAGTTACGGCTCGCAGACTGAATTTTGTCCATTCTATTCTCTGAGCAAGTGTTATAGTTGTATTCTTCATTATTTCTGGGTATTTTCATTACGTTATTAAGGAAATTAAGGTGCCATAAATAGCGCAAAATATCATTTTATGGCTGCAAAAACGTAACAAAAAAGACAGGTCTCGCAATGCAAGAACCTGTCTCATAAATTCATAATTATCAACTTAATAGTATCAGAAAAAACCGAAGTTCCAACTGACTATTATTCAATGATTCATATTTTTGCTATTCTTGTCTTATTAGATTACAGATTGTATGAGTTCTGAGACTCCATACTTCATTTTCTTTGGACCATAACGTGTCTCTATCATTATTTCTACAAATTCATTGACTTTAACTATTTGATCCATATCACTGTCATATATGAGATCTTGTTGTGGTACCGTCTTTCCAAATTGTTTTACTTCGCCGGTCTTCACATTAATTTGAATATCGTCTTTCTCTCCAAACAGTTCTTTCCAGTCCTCGTTTTTGTAGAACAAGTCATTATACTTTCGCATCGATATCCATTCAAGGTTATCCTTATGACAGTTGCTTTTGTTACCGTCTTTATGAAATACCCTGGCAACACATCCCGGGTTACCCTTAAAGCACCTGATGACAAGATCATCGACACGCTTTACGCCATGATCCTTTGTCTTGATTATAGCGTTGCCATTCTTATCTTCATTGATAGTCAATTTATAGGGAGGTCTTGATGGCAATATAGATCCGACATCACTCTTATTTCGTCGATATATAGATTTCCCATCTTCACTCACCAACATACCCGGGATAGCGAAAAAAGGTCTATGTTCTTTCCCGTTAATATTTTGGGGTTGTTCTTTGTAAGCATTCATAAACTCTTGGTTTTATTTGAATTAATTACTAATTTCACATTGAGCTCTTCTTCAATATACCGAACGAGCCCTTTATATGAATCTATACGCCTGCGCCTTCGGGGTACAATGGAATATATCTCAGCCAACGAAATTTTGATACAGAGTCCGCTTTTAAAACAGATTTTCATATACTTCTCTAAGGCTTCGATATCCTCCCTGAATTTTTCCGGAACAATTATTTTTCTGTTGTCTTTTGCTATGACATCAGGGGCAACACATTCCTGACTGCCGGGAAACGAATCTCTTTCATCACCCAACGATTTTTGTATAAAGAAATTATCATAATATTATTTATTTCACCAATAAGGTTATAGAGCGAAATTAGCGCCATTTTGTATGATTTCATGCCTATTTATTCTTTTTATAAGGAATATCTACGATACTTCCAGCCAAAATAAGTCTTTTGAAATTCACCCAGAGTGATTATACGCTTCATATACAATATCTCTGTTTCTTTGACACGCCCTACTCTATCACAGCCTCAAAAAAAAACCGGACAACTACATATCTAAAACAACAGCGGCAAAGTTTTAAACCTTCACCGCCGTCATAATATCATTATCGAGAATCCGGAGCTTGTCATGATACAAGCATTTCCGCTATATTGGATGACTTTATTATTGTTTGCCATGAGTGGATGTTCATACTGAACGTCAGTTTAACCGGCAGGTGTAGCATCATGCCGATTTTCTTAAGGGAGTCTGCAAATTCGTTTCGTGCTGAAGAATATGAATATGTCCACTTGCGTTGAATAATGGGAAATAGATACTCGTTGTTATCGCTATGATACTTCTCGATTATAGACATAGCCTTCTCTCCGAGTTCGACCTTGTGTTCTTTCCCTTTCTGGCGACGTTTATATATCAGCGTATTACCATCCAGATTCTCTCTCTTCAGCATGGCTATGTCTACGAGTTCCATGCCTTTGGTATAGAATCCGAACATAAACATGTCGCGTGCTAAATCCAGTGACCTGTCGGTGGATAGATCCAGATGTTCAATCATACGTATGGACTTTAAGTCAAGTCCATCATTCTTGGGACTGTGATCTGGACGGGGAATGTTAGTCTTTATATTATCAGGCCATGTGAAGTCTGTCGGCAAAAGAAACTCGCGCTCAGCTCTGATCAATGCAGTACGAAGGTTGCGGAGGTAAAAAGACGCTGTGCTTGGAGTCACTTTGTCGTAAAGATAATCTTTATAACCATCTACGACACTCCCTGTCAAATCCTTAAACGGCATATCCCTGCCGTCCAAGTATCTGTCGAGACTTATTTGCGTACTACGGAGCGATTTTGCGTAAGGCTTTCCCTCACGGGCATACTCCTGAATCAATGCGGACAGAAATCCCTGCAAGGTCGAGATGTCAAAGTTTGCAATACTCTTCTTGGTCCGCTCAAAGTATTCAGAGTATAATTTTGAAATTTTGGCGACATCATCACATACCGGATATTTCCCGCCAAAATGACTTATCCTATCTTTGTACGGATTGTTGTGCAAGAGAGCTTTTGTCGCCGAATCTACAATATCATCAAGCGAGATGTCAGAATTTCTTTTCTGCAAATCCTCTATCACACAGTAGATAGTCATCAGATCAAATGCAATCTGCTCCTTGGCCTCAGACAACACGGACTCGTCAGATCCGCGCACGCTACCGGAGACAATCCGCTCAGTCTTATCCTTGCGAATGCTATAGTATACCGACCCTGCTGCCCCGGCGGTGCGTGATTTTCGGAATCTTGCAGATAAGGAAAACATTCAGACTTATCTCTCTGCTCTCATCGGGTTATTTAGGAAGTCTTCGTAGGCAAGACGGATGCCGTCGGGAAGTTCTGTCCTGTATGTCCAGCCAAGTCCGGTTGCCTTACTTACATCAAGAAGCTTACGCGGTGTACCGTTGGGGCGGGTGGTATCCCAAAGGATTTTGCCTTCATAGCCGACAATCGAGGCTACCAACTCTGTCAGTTCCTTTATGGTCAACTCCTTACCGGTTCCTGCATTGACGGTCTCGTTGCCGCTGTAGTTGTTCATCAGGAATACACACAGGTTTGCCAGATCATCGACATAGAGGAACTCGCGTAACGGACTGCCATCACCCCAGCATGTCACGGTTTCGGCTCCCGATTCCTTTGCCTCGTGGAATCGACGAATAAGTGCGGGAAGTACATGACTATGTTCGGGATGATAATTATCGTTCGGGCCGTAGAGGTTGGTCGGCATCACCGAGATATAGTCTGTCCCGTACTGCTTATTCAGATATTCACAGTATTTCAGACCACTGATCTTGGCGAGTGCATAAGCCTCGTTTGTCTTCTCAAGCTCGGAGGTCAGCAGGCAACTTTCCGGCATAGGCTGAGGAGCCATGCGAGGATATATGCAGGATGAACCAAGGAATTCAAGTTTCTTGCAACCATTCTTCCAAGCTGCATGGATGACATTCATCTCAAGCATCATGTTGTCATACATGAAGTCTGCAAGCGCAGACGAATTAGCTATGATGCCACCGACTTTAGCTGCCGCCAGAAAGACATACTCCGGTTTCTCGGAAGCAAAAAAATCGTTTACGGCCCGCTGATTGATCAGGTCGAGTTCCTTATGGGTACGGGTTATGATATTGGTATATCCTTGACGCTGTAGCTCGCGGACAATGGCAGAGCCGACCATCCCACGATGGCCGGCCACATAGATCTTGGAGTCCTTCTGCATCATTTTACGATACCCTTTTCAAGATACTCTTCAAGATTCATTCTGACATGCTCACCGGCACGTTCCACGGCAACCTTTGCCATGTCAGCATCTACCATAAGGTTGACAAGTTGCTCGAAGGATGTTTTCTTTGTAGGATCCCAGCCGAGTTTGGCCTTAGCCTTTGACGGATCACCCCAGAGATTGACTACGTCGGTAGGACGATAGAAATCAGGCGAAACCTCAATGACCACTTTTCCCGTAGCCTTGTCTATACCCTTCTCATTTTCGCCTTCGCCAACGAACTCGAGCTCAATTCCGGCACGACGGAACGCATGGAGACAGAACTCGCGTACCGAATGCTGCTCGCCGGTGGCGATAACAAAATCCTCGGGTTTATCCTGCTGGAGGATGAGCCACATGCACTCGACATAGTCCTTAGCATAGCCCCAGTCACGAAGAGACGAAAGGTTGCCGAGATAAAGTTTCTCCTGCTTACCCTGAGCGATGCGAGCTGCGGCAAGTGTAATCTTGCGTGTCACGAATGTCTCGCCACGGCGCTCAGATTCATGATTGAAGAGAATACCGGAGCAAGCGAACATATTGTATGCCTCGCGATATTCCTTAACGATCCAGAAACCGTAAAGTTTTGCCACGGCATAAGGACTGTAGGGATGGAACGGTGTCTTTTCGTTCTGAGGGACTTCCTCCACCTTGCCGTAAAGCTCCGAGGTCGAGGCCTGATAGAATCGGCAAGTTTCGGCAAGTCCACATTGACGGATTCCTTCGAGTAGTCGAAGTACACCGGTGGCATCGACATCGGCTGTGAACTCAGGCGAGTCAAACGACACCTGAACATGGCTCTGCGCTGCGAGGTTATACACTTCATCAGGCTTTACCTAGTTGAGTACCTGAATGATTGACATCGAGTCACCGAGGTCTGCGTAATGCAGATGGAAATTAGGATGACCCTCTAGATGAGCAATACGCTCACGGAAATCCACCGACGAACGGCGGATAGTGCCATGCACATCATAGCCCTTCTCGAGCAAAAGCTCGGCCAGAAACGAACCATCCTGACCTGTAATGCCTGTGATTAATGCGGTTTTCATAATTAAAAAAATGTACTATTGGGTAACTCTTAATTTATTTTTGATTTTGTTTAGATGTACGCCACTCGTGGTACAGAAGTCCGGGTAAAGTTCTCACAATATGGAAACAGCGTTTGAATTGTTTCTTCGGTTCCTGAGTGAGACGATGTACAAATTCAAGATGATTTCTGACCATCCACTGAGGGGCACGACTTGAGTCAACTCCGCTGAAAAACTTGAAAGCGGCCCCGACGGCTATCATGACGCCATGGCTTAGATGGGGTTTGAGCCGCGACATAAAGAACTCCTGCTTCGGAGCTCCAAGTGCCACCCAGACAATTTCCGCACCATCCTCCTCTATCATACGGGCTATGCCGGGATAATCAAAATCTTTGACTTGTTTGAATGGGAGCTCTATGAATTTCATATCCGCCACATCAGGATTATGCTGCATTAGGTTCTGCCTTAGACCATCGAGTATATGCTGTTGGGTGCCAAGAAATATCATCCGGTATTTACGACTAGATATAATATCAAAGAATATCTCGCTACCACAATACTGGTCATATTTCAATCCGTAAATCCATCTGATATATAAAGGCACATAACTACTGTCACAAATGGCAAACATACCACCATTCACTACGTCAAGATATTCTTTAGACCTGTTTGCTGTGTTGAGAATGACGCCATCAGCTACACAAATATAATCCGCACCCGGTTCCCCGAGCCTACTCTCGATAGCCTCATGTACCATTCCCCGGTCTAATTCATAGTTTATATTAAAATACTTATTCATATTGGATAATATAGTTGTCGTTCTTATTTTGAAGAAGTCGGATTTTTCTTTCCCAAGAATAATAAAGATAAAAAGCGTGATTTAAGAATAAGGGTTATTAATAACAAGCAGACAATCACTGTAGCAAAGGACCAAAGCAAATAAGATATAGTTGCATAGCTGTCTACCTTTCCTAGTAATGGATCAAATATGATAGGGTCATAGAATAGGGCATGTAGACAATAAATGCCAAGAGAAACAGTACCTATCCATGAAAACAGGCAGATTAATTTGTTTTCAGATGGTTTGTTGAAAATCACATTGAATAGTAGTATCCAGAAAAGGGCGGCGCTTGTACCCATTGCTATAAATTTGCAATATTCAATAAAACCATTAGTGCCGAGATAAGTATAATCATACCATCTAACTATATAAAATATAATCATACTGATGGCAAACAGGATTACGTATCCTCCCCGATTCGTAATCTTTTGATTCATGACAGAGTATCCATATCCAATCCAAAAAAACAATATCATCATTCTCGAAAAATTGATATTAGGAAGCATGATAAACAACGCACTTGTGATTGTGGCTGCTAACAGTTGGTTTTTGAATAATTTAACTGCCAAGTATCCGGTTATGAGATACATAAACAGGCATTTTAGATACCAGTATCCATGTAATGGACCACCGCTTGATAGCCAATTTATTGCATTTTCAGTCCATTCGTTAAATGGGACTGTTACAACAAGTTGAAAACCAAGAAGAATGAATGACCATGAGATCAAAGGTAGTAATAGAGTCCTGCATTTTGTTATGAGCATTGGCCAAAAAGGCTTGTCAAGTGTATATTTGAAAAACATGCCGCTTAGCATCATGAATAATGGCATGTGAAATGAATATATCCACAAAGCAATTGGTGCATTATAACCTCTTGAATCGTATGTGGAGACCACGTGACCTATGACAACTAATATTATCGCAAATGCCTTTAACAGGTCAGGCCATTGTATTCTTTTCGGTGTCATAAGTTATTTACCTATCTTATATTGTTCCAAATAAACACTTTTTAATCGTTTTGTTTACACCCAATATTTTGATTGCAATCAGGCAAATGCCTATGATTACCATTGAGATAAGTGCGAAGACAGGAATCTGAATGGCAAGGCTGTTACAACTGATTATGGCGAGGTTGCTTAAAAGAGTGAAGTGCATCACATAGATACCCAATGTTTCTCTGCCAATAGTCGAGAATACTTTGTTGATTGTGGCGGGCATACTGATATTGGAAAACAGGTAGAATAATATCGGCAGTGCAAGTAAACCGGTTGTCAGTCTGACAGCCTTCCCTAAAGCAATATCCATTCGGCCCACAAAGAGTCCTTCGATCAAGCAAAATGCAATGAGGCAAATTCCAAACAAAGTGGAATTATTGGTCATTAAACTGTTGAGTCGATGATATTGTCCCATAAAAATGCCGATCCAGAAGGGGATATAATAACTCATGATTGACCGGAACAAATCTATATGACTGATTTTAAACAGTAAGGCTACAACTGCAAATATTCCGATTACAATGGATAGCTCCCATCCAATCTTATTAACCGCAAACCGTTCGCGCACCATCTTGTAGACAGCATAGCATACCAACAACCCGAAAAGACTAGGAAGAAACCAATAAGAAGTATTATCTACAAGTGTACCCATTAAAATCTTGTCATACTGCAAATTAGTATGATAAGTATTAAAGAACAACGGACGGACAACGAGACTCCATAACAGATAAGGAATCATTATCGCATTGAACTTCTTGAGAATGAATTTACCCCCCCCCAATTTTGTCTATTCCGTTAATACACAACCTATTGTGATAAACATATGCGCTGACAAAGCCACTGATACACATGAACAACGGCATGTGAAAACTATAAATTAAATGAAATAGAAACCCATCTTTGAGACCGGCGTGTTCCAAAACGTGGCCGAAAACAACAAGAAAAATAGCAAAACCTCGCAATATGTCTATGTATTCTAATCGCTGTTTCATTGTTTTGATAGGATAGAATTATAGATCTTAGTAACAGTTTCCATTTTTGCATCCCACGACAATTCTTTTTGTCTCGTGGAGCAATTAAGAATTTTTTTCGATCATTTATCAAACTTGAAATTGCTCTTGCAAAATCAGAAGGGCTATGAGATGAGTTACTTAATGGAATTTTTATACCAATCGAACTATTAACCACATCACCCTGACCACATGTATCGAAACATACTATCGGAAGGTTGTTCTGAACCGATTCAAGAATAACATGAGGCGTACCTTCGTCAATACTTGTGAATAGAAATACATCTGATTCCTGCATCAGTTGATGTACTGCTTTATTAGGTATCTTACCATGCCATACGATATGCTGTCCTATTTTAAGTTGAGAGCATAATTCAGATAGTCTTGAATATGTAGAATTGTCTCTATCGCCAACTATATTCAGCTTAATAAATGGGTAAGCCTCTGCAAGTTGATAAACAGTTCTAATTGCCAATTCCAGTTGTTTCCTGTAATCAAACTTTCCGACCCAGAGCAGATTAAATTCCCTATCATTCTTTCGCTCTGACAATGGGACTTCTTTCTCATAGCAACCTGTCTCATTAAGCAAAATCACATCGTCTCGAAAATGATCGCGGATGTATCTATATACATTAGAGTTTGCTGCCATTACGCATGACGCGCGCCTAATTGCTTTGTTTGACAAAGGATAATACTTGCCTTGCAGAATATTGATTACATTTTTTAGTGCGGATTTGACCTTTACTCCAAATGGTTGTCCGCTTAGGTATTTCATTGTGGTCCATCCATATCCACCTACCGGACCCCAGACGAACGGTATGCTCTCAATTTTCCAAAGAGATCCCGGTTCGCGGAACCCGATCATGTTGAGCTGATGCAGTATGTCGATATGATTGTGGGCGATTATATCCTTTGCTATTTCCAATGTCTTTTCCTGCCATTGCCGGTAATATTTATAGAAGCGCCAATCGCCCTGATTCCAGCACATTTTTCTGATTTCCGGAGTGACAGGATTATAATAGAAATGAATATTGTCACGGTGCGGCAACTTGCTGACAGCTTCTTCTATCTCATCTTTCCACTCACCTTCGGTGATTACAAACACGTTGCAATACTTGGATAGATTCACCACCCAGTTCCAGCCAAGTCCCGGCTCACTGCCCCAGTTAGGGCTTACTGCGTAGGCGTTTAATAATATGTTGAGCATCTTTAGGCTAATTAGTACGATTGTTACTCTTTAATTTAAATGACACGAAGAATACTTGTTATCATTCTCGTTACCAAAATAGTAGTGAATTCGGACAAATGACATCTTCCTGAGACTTGCATACGTAACCGTTCGAGCCACATGGCATCTCTATGATGGCAACCTTAATGCCACTTTTTTACAGCGATAAACATTGTCGCCTAAATATTCTGTTTCGTTGTGTGTCATTTAACAACCAACAATAAAGTCAGTGAATTAAATAAATAGAACCCCAATATCGGTCTGTATTAAGTTCATAAAACAGAGTTATACCGTAATTGTGTGCCAACTGTCGGGCACGATGTCTACCCAACCTCCGCCATTCATCCATCGAGAAGGCGTGATGACAATTTTGTCGGGATTATTGTTTAGCCACGCTCCCCACCATGAGAAAGAGGAATTGGCTATGATGTTGTGTCGGCAGTGGCTCATAAGCTGCATATCCCTGAAAGAGTCCTCGCTTTTGTTCCAGTCGACATATACGGCCGGAATGTCGCCCAAGAATCGGGCGATGTTGTCACGACACCAACTGATGTCATCCGAAAATACTAAAAACATCTCCGGCGTGGTTTTCTCCTTCATGAGCTCGAGCGCCTTGCGGTAATATTCAAGTGTACAAATGCCCTGAGTGTTGCCGATTTTAACGTAATCGCCACGACGCACATGGACGCTGACCACATTTTTTGCCCCGATCTCATCGAGAATCGCATTGTTTTTCGACCCCGGTTCGACCGGCGGAAACGTGAAAGTCTCAAGTATTTGAGGCCTTATAGGGCGGAAATACTTTTCAGTCTGCCAGTAGCCGAGATAATAAGCCGGCCGAGCATCCGAAAGGACTGTAGGTGTGAAACGCATGTCGGCATTCTCCTTAACGGTCGACTTACGAAGTGGCAGAACGCGGTTGCCAATCTGCCACATGCGGTAATTACGGAGAGGATAGTAGACCTTCATCTGCTCTCTGACTGATGCCTCGGGAATATCGACGTTGAAAATGCGGCGTAGTTCATATCCATTGTGAAGCTGATAACCTTTAAAGCCGCTTGGGTCAATTCTGACGTTGCTATCAGGATGCCTTTCCCTCAATGCCACGGCCAAAGCATACTGAAACATCTGATTCCCCAGCCCCCCGAGAATGTTGACAATTTTCATTAATTTGTTTTATTCAATAAATTTGCATATATCTCATCTAATTTCGTGCTTACACTATTTAGTGAGAAATTATTTTGAGCAAATTCATATCCATATTTACTTATATCCGCTCTAAGCGAACTATCATCTATCAGCCTTTGAAGTTGAGCTGCGAGAGATTTATAATCACCAAAAGGAAATGTCAGACAATTTTTCCCTTCTTCAATGACATCCGGAAGTCCTCCTACCGGCGTCGTTATTACTGCGATACAATGGGTCCAGGCTTCAAGAACAACCATAGGGAATCCTTCCACATACGAACACATGCAGTAAATCGAAGCCTCTTTAAATATCCGGTCTTTACGCTGGCCGGTTATATACCCTGTGAATTCCACGCAATGGGAGATACCAAGATCTTCGGCTAACCTGCTGAATTTTTCTATATTACCACTCCCTAAAAATGATATTTTCCAGTCGGGATATCTTTCATGTAAGGTAGCCCAAGCATTAAGCAATATATCCGGTGCCTTATTATCATCCATCGAACCGGCAAAAAGGATTAGGTTCTCTTTCTTATCAGGAGAAACTGCCGGGACCATTTCACAGGCATTATATAGAACGTCGGAAGGAGTGTTGACATCGCGGTATGACTCTTCCAAAAGTTTCTTCCACTTATTAGCAAGCAGAAGAATCATATCCGCACGCTTAAGCCACCATTTAAAGAATCGGTTATTTGAATATGGAACGAACTGATTGCCAATATGAACTTCCATGATAATTTTCTTTCTGAAAAACTTAGCAGCAATAAGCTCAGGCAATTGTATCAGCAGTGTTGTCCCCGGCACCATGTGAAAATGAACAATATCATATTTAGGTATTAAGAAAGGAGCTGTCACTGCTGCTTTCATAGCATAATACATCTTAGTCATAGTACCGCTCTGAATCTGGGTGCCGAGCCAATAAAATGAATTACGCTCCCATAATGGCATTTTTTTTATCAGCTTAATTACGGACGAAATTCCACCACCAGACTTTTCGGCAGAACCGACCATCATTACTTTTACCATTAGATCTAATTCTTAGATTTTATTCTTTATCTGAATTCAGGATTGTTTCATATCACCGTCATATTTTAATCTGATATCCTCAAGCTGTTTACGGGAATACCGTTCTTCAGGAGGATACAGAGCTTGTTCGTGCATTAAAATTTCATCTATTGAAAACCGCCACTTTAGAATTTTTGCTGGCATCCCTCCAATTATGCTATACGGCGGGCATGATTTATTGACAACAGCACCGGATGCGATAACACTTCCCCGACCTATAGTTACGCCTGATAAAATTGTGACATTTATTCCGATCCAATTGTCGCCTACAATCGTTACATCCTTATCATCTTCAGGGCGTTTTTCATAGTCACCATCAAACATAAAATGTCCTACGACATCGGTTCGGTGATTCCCTGTTATAATCTTTAAATAAGGCGCAATTCCTATTTTAGAACCGATAAAGACTTTTGCCTCTGTTGAATATATTGTAGCATAGCGAGCAATCCTGACATCGTCGGATATGTTTATATTATGAAGGCCTTTGAATATGGATGTGGATGGCTTTAATAGAACATTCTTTCCACATGATTCAAAAGCGGCTTTATAGCATAAGGACAAGAAACTGTCATATGCAAAGGACAAGCAATCACGTACTTTTATAAAAAATTGTAGAATCCCCATTTTGTACGAATTGTTATTTGGTTATTGTTTGTAAGAAGTCATGTAGCTGTTTACCACAAACTCTATAATCGAAATGTCTTCTTCCTATTTGATTCCCTTCAATTCCGATTTTTATAGCTTCACTTTTATTGTCAGCAATCCATTTAAAGGAGCGGAAAAAGCCATCACTTGTATAATCATCCAGAACGATATTAATTCTATTTTTGAAATAATATTGTATTTCTCCAACATTATTAGAAATGATTGCTGTGCCGGCGGCAAGATATTCAGCAATCTTCTGACTGAATCGAGCTTTGTCTTGATCGAAATCAGGATTAAGAGGGACAACTAATCCTGAAGCATTCTTGTTAAGGCTCATCAGTTCATTATGCGGAAGTCTGCTTTTTATTATCACGTTATCCGCCATATTCATCTCTGAGATCATCTCAAATACTCGGTTTATGGCTTCTTGACTACCGGAAAGAACCAATATCAGATCGTAATTATATCCTTGATTATGGAATTTTCTAAATCCATCCAATACTGTTCCAATGACTCTAATATAGTCGGCAGAAACGCAATAGAGAAAATAAGGTTCTTTGACAGTTATTTTAACCGTATCTGAAAAGTCGGCTTCTATGGGGACCTTAATATATGGTCTTTTAAACTTGGCTATTCGTTCAATAATATAGTTGCTTATTGGAAGAATGGCATCAACAGAATATCCAAATACTTTAGAGTATAGGTGGTTTATACTCCGTTTAATAATGTTTGAATTACGAAATGTTCCTAACCACTC
The DNA here is from genome assembly GCA_001689495.1 of Bacteroidales bacterium M8. GTDB lineage: Bacteria > Bacteroidota > Bacteroidia > Bacteroidales > Muribaculaceae > Duncaniella. Next base: position 83,909 of record LUJS01000046.1, read on the forward strand.
ATGCGATATGACAGCTATTTTGTACCCCGTTTTGCGAGCGGCTAAAATACTCAGATAATAATATGGAAGATATGGAGCTTCTATGATCACCCAATTCATCATATCTTTTCTGTACCATTTTTTGAGATCGCTAACAAGCAATGAATAATTATATATGGGACTAATATACCAGTTCTTCTTGATAGGGTAGTTGACAATTGTACCTATGTTTTCTACTTCTTGATAAGTAGCTTCATTAGTTCCCGCGGTCCCATTTATTCCATTATGAATATAACACTTGTCTTTTTGAAGACAGAGCCCTTTTGCAATGAATTCGACTTTTGTGTTATTAGCAGAGAAAGAATTACCATAATTATTGGTACAACCTAAAAAAACTACGTTATTTAACATTATTCAATTGTTTAATTACCCGACATGGATTTCCCGCAGCAATAACATTCTCGGGTATATCTTTAGTAACTACACTACAAGCGCCAATCAAGCTATTGTCTCCTATGGATACTCCTTTCAAAATCTTGACGCCATATCCGAGCCACACATTGTCACCAATAAAAACAGACTTATCCGATCCGGATCTTGGGTCATCTTGATGCCAGTCAGAGTCAGTGATTAAAGTATTTGCTCCGCATTTTACATTTTTCCCAATTACGATCTTTTTGGCGGCGGCAATAACTGTCCCAGAGAGTCCGCAGTTCTCACCGATAATAATACTCGCTCCACGTTGAATCGTTGAAATCATACAAGGAGAATAAACACCTATTAGATTTGATGAATGAGAAGAATTAAAACAACAGCAATTTCCGATCTTTATGCTTGAATTTGGTAATGTTCGAAATATCGGCACACCGTAAAATTTACAATTTTCACCTAATGAGACGTTCCAAATCCGGGCTTTAAAACGACTAATTATTGTTGAACAATAATCAATCGGTTTCCGGATTAGAAGATGAATATAATGAGGATGAAGATAGTTCATTTGCCAGATAATATTTCCTTATAAATATTCATCATATCTGTTGCGTTTTTATTCCCTTCATGCCTAAGTTCAGCAGCATTTTTACCGTTATTTGATATTCTGATGGATAGATCTTTATCGTCAAAGATCCTGCATACTGAGTAAGCGAGCATTTCTGTCTCTTCGAAACGATATAGCAATCCTGTTTTTCCATCTTCAACCATATCAGGAATACCCCCGACATATGATGCAACAACAGGACATCCGATCAATTGGGCTTCGCCAAGTGAATTTGGGGAGTTCTCAATAGATGAAGGGCACACAAATACATTTGCAAGACGGAGTTGCTCTGCCATTTGCTCGGCATCCAACATTCCAAGAAAGTGGATTTTATCCTTTACACCTAATTCATGCATGAGGTTGTTAACATACTTGGCATATGTACTATATCTAAGTTTACTGTGTAAATTATCATTTCGGGTGAAATCGTGTCCCGCCACATAGACCTCGGTATCGGGATGTTTCCGTAAAATCAGAGGTAAGGCTTCAATTACTTTATGAATTCCTTTTATCGGCTTGGCAGCCTGGCTCAAAAAGATCCTATGAGGCTGACAGGATGACAATTCCCAATTGTTTGGGGTATAAAACTCTTTACGCAGTGTTTCGTTACAAAAGTGATATGTAGCGTCTGGATTGATTGCCCATGCGTGAACTTTGTCCCAACTTGTCCGACCGACTATGTATTTTACACTCTTTAGAAGTTTTTCCTCTAACAAGCCTAATTTTTTGTATTTCGTTTTATCAGCAAAGGGCGTAGAGCTAATAAAAAGGTCATAAAATGTGAGATTTTTAACAAACTGGGAATTGCTGACTCCTCCTGAGTTATATCGCGCATAACGTGATACGATTCCCTGAAGAGATACTAAGACATTATTTGAACCATTGGCTTTTACATAAGCTAATCCATGGGGAAACTCCGAGCCATGAATGTGAATGACATCAGGGTTAAATCGTTTATTTACTTCTTTCCAATCTGATTCAATGCTCGAGTCATAACTGTTTTGGTATAAATCACCCGGAAGAGCAAAAAATGTAAAATCTCCAGATTTTAATTCTTCAAGTTGCCGTACTTCTTTTAGACGAGAGGCAATGCCTAATTCTATATCCGGATACATTTCACGTAACTTTAGAGCCAAAGAACGCATCCATCCACCAGTGAAAGCCGCATGCTTGCCTTTCGACACAAAATATTCTTCAAACAAGCTGTTAGTTATCCAAAGGATTCTCATTATAGTTTTATTATTTTTTGATACTTACCAATAGCAACCGCCCTCTACTTTCCCTGCATTTTGTGGTCGCTCGTTTTCGTTTGCATAAACCCAGTTTTCGTTGAACATGTCTCGATAACATGAGTTTTTATAATCAACTTCCCAACGTTTACCTTTTATCCCAAATAATAGCTGTGTCCCGCCGCCTAAATGTATCGCCTTTTTGTGTAACATTTCTTTTATATATCCTGCTAATGGTAATCCATAGGCACCGCATCCAATTATGGCGACATCAAAGTCTATGTTGGAAATTTCGTTCTTCATAAAATCCAAAGCCTCAAACCAATCTTTAAAAGCTGTTTTTTCACCGGCAATGCTTTGGACTGCTTTATAGACTTTCAAATCAAACTCAGGCAAATAATCCGGGTTAGGGAATATATTCAATCGCTTTTCATATTGTGATTTAATGGTTTCTGAAAAAGGATGAATAACCAAAACCTTTTTGCCTTTCAGTGCCAACATCCAGGGGCGTTCAACAAAGAATGGATACAAGGACTCTAATTGAACCATTTTACAATCAGAACTAAAAGGAAGGAATTTCTCATAATATTCAAAACGGCCACAGACATCCATTATGGGGATATAATGTAAATACAGGTCGGCAAAACGTTCGACTGCTTCCTCAGTTATGCCTGAGGTCGAGAAAAATCCAGCATTATTCTGAAGGTCCGTAAATGGCCGACCTTTATCCCACCAAGGGAGTTTTGTGTTGCCTGTTATATAATCACAACAGCCCTTTATTACCTTACCCAATTTATGTGGCGGCGTTGGAATTGTTAATTTGTTATGCACTATCTGTCCTTCACAAGTACCTATGCGCCCGATGTAGCATGGTTCATCTTTTTGTAATAGGTCATATAACACTCTGTTTGTTTCGTTCCAATCACCAGCTGATGGCCAATCCCATCGAGGATATGTTTTCCGGACAAATGTCCTATAGCAACGACGAATGCACTTTAATAGTTTTGTTTTCATTAATTAGAAGAATTGTTCTCTGATTTGTTCATTATCCATACTTCTGACTTGAGAACTAATGCATAATGGAACAAACATCCAAATTATTAGAAATTTAATACTGAATTCGAGCCATCCAAAAGGATATAATTCTAACAAACTTAAGAGGATATAGAAACCTCCGGCCTTGCATAGGTAATTATTTGATTTAAATATTCCTTTAAATGCTGGGAGAGCCAAAAGAAGTATGTAGGTGAATGCCATCAAATAACCACCTCTCAGAACAATAAAATAGAAACCAGTCTCTGAACCATACCTCCAGCCTTCAAGATAATCATTTACTAAAAGGGGATAGTAATATCGACCGTTAAGTCCTTTACCAAAAATTAATTCCCATGGACTCATTTGGTTTAGAAGAGCAATATCTACACCAGTTCTACTATCTTGCATCCCACGCTCAAAAATATATTCGAAGAGAGAGGAATTCAAAACAAAGTATATAGAGCCTCCAATCAAAATCACAAATATGATTTTCGCAGATAAACCTAAACTTTTCTCATTGCATTTGCTCCAATAATATAAAGCAGTAACAAACAAAATAGAAGATATTAAACTTGAACCTCTCCGCGCAGCTATCAGATTAATTAAAATTATTGAGATTAACCCCAACATATTAATACGCCAAGTTTTATTAGTTATATAAGCAACGAGTAAAGATACAAATGCGAATGGTGTATAAAATCTAAAATCAACCCCAGTTTCAAGTCTTGTAACCTCATTTCCTGACATTGATTTAATCGAAGATGATACAATGGAGGGAAATAAAAGTACAAACGAAACAATTGATATAATGGCCACCCATGTCGCATATTTGACAACTTTGTCGAATTTATAATATTGCCATGGTATGAAACAGACTAATGGCATTAGATACGGTAAAATATAATATTTTTGGACAAAATGAAAATTGAAAAAACCTGCTGTGCTTATCCATTGATATTTGTATTCAATCATATATCCGCGGATAATCATAATGATGCATAGAAACAGGTAGAATTTTAGTAAAACATTGTATAAAGAACCTAATTCATTTAAGGCAAGAGGACCTTTTATGACCCAAAATCCCTTAATAATATAGTACCAGCCAAATATAGCGAATACTATCTGCGGAAAATAGTTGCCAATTATTGTTTTTGCAATCTCCCCGAATGCAAATAGCACAAAACCTATGACGATACATTCGAATCTCGATTGTCCAAAGTTGTAATCGTCAATTTCTGTAACCATAGTCGTTTAATTTGGCTTTATGCTTTAACACGATTATCTATTTAACATACTATTACCTGTTAGATTCAAAGACGGCTTTTAAATTTTTATAATACTTTGAATAAAAGATAGGTAAGAGTTTATGACTAAGCTCTTTGCTTAGAATAGAACAGGAAATCTGATAAGCGTCATCTAAATCATTTGCAACATAAATGTAATCATCATAGATACCTTTGAACCAATCGGCACCTGTTACCACTTTATGGTCATTGGTCTTTATTATGACAACGGGTGTTCCTGCCGCCAATGAAAATATCGTTCCGTGATATCTGTCGGTTATAACCACTTCATATCTGGAATATTCTTCGATCTGTTTCAGAATATAGGATTCACGTTCGTTTCTTAATTTTTTGGATGGAACATTAAGGGTGGTGTCTCCAACTTTTACGTCGGTCAGCTCATTCAGTCGATCGGTCAGGTTGTCAAGTTCAAGGTCGGTATAAAACTTTTCACCATCATTACGTCGGCAGAGACAGATCCCATGCCGTTTATGACTGAAGTCATACTTGCCGATCAGAGAGGTGACAATATCGGGATATAGTTTTACACGGATGTCAGGCATCATTTCCTTAGCCTTATCATAAGATACTTTATCGCGGGCAAGAAATAGCATGTTTGATGCAGAGTTGTATATCATGGAACTTCGGCGTTCGTTATCGGGATTCTTGAAAAAGATTGTCTGCGGCATCATGAGTATTCTGGCATCGGGCAATGCCTTGATAATCTCACGGTGCATAAGATCGTGAACTCCGCCGAGGTCCTGAGTGGTATATCCGCTTTGGAATATGATGATATCCTGTGGCTTGAAATGTCGTTTTAACAAATCGATAAAACCAAATCGTGTCTCTACAACCGTGTCGGCTTCTATTTCAATCAGATTGTAATTTTCGTAGTTGACATTAATCCAATTGTGGATACAGTAGTATTGTGCCATATCTCCTAAATTGGAATGGGCTGCGATTCCCAAATAGAACACACGAGGTTTTCGACTCTTATCATGCTCTATAAAGTCTTTAAAAAGAAGAACCTCTCTTTTAATACAAGCCTCTTTCCTTCTTTCACGGATTATTCTCATTATAGGACCATAAATAGGTCTGATAATATTTCTTATAATATGTGAAATTCCCATATCTAATTTCTTATTTATCAATACAGATAGTTCCACTCCCCCCGGTTATGAAGAATGTGTCGCCAACAATACTATCCCCCTGACCACTTACCATAAATACAGCCAATGAAGCTATTTCTTCCGGCAAAGACATTCTCCCTGAAGGATTCGCATGCCATTGCACTCCATCCACCATCATTTTAGACAACATAGGTGTTGCAGTAGGACCTGGAGCAATGCCATTGACTACAATGCCATATTTGATTAATTTATGCGCCATACCTTGAGTAATACCATTAACAGCCCGCTTACTAATCTCGTATGGAGTCCATGATGGCTTAAGACTTGAAGCAGAACTGAAATTAAGTATATGTCCTTTTATCTTTCTCTTGATCATTTCATTTGCCACATACTGACTGATAAAATACAAAGCCTTAACATTAGTGGAAATAACCTGGTCGAATGTATCCTCGGTAATTGAAAGAAATTCTCCGGTGCCATGAATACCTGCACTATTGACTAAAATATCGACCTCAATATCTGAATACAACTTCAAAATCGTCATTTGAACTTCTTGTAAATTACTAAGGTCTATCGTAATACATTCTGCATTGATTTCCTTAGCCGCTTTTTCTGTTTTAGCTTTGTCTCTTCCGACAATAAATACCCTTGCACCTGCATCCTTCAGACTTTTTGCAATGGCAAATCCTATCCCGGAATTACCCCCAGTAACTAAAGCCACATGACCCTCCAATAATTCTGAAGACTGTTTTACAACAATTATCGGTTTAATTACTGTATTAGTCCTTAATCGCTTTATAAAATCCTTTATTGACACCACTCATCTTAACTTTTTAAGAATTTTTACTCCTTTTTCTCCAACTATACTTGCTATGAGGCACTTCAGTTTATCTTTCGACGCAGTTACATTATTTGCTTCAAGGAACAAATCGCGCGCTATAATTTCATCCCTCTCTGTTGTAAAGATTTCAAAGACTATCGGAGAATCGGATAAGCCGACAAATTCATTCTTAACATTATTAAATTCTTCCTTGTCAGAGGCACTTAGATACTTAAATCCGCAATTTTCCGCCCAACCCCGAGTATTCCCATTATGACCATTTGCAGAGATATATTCTCCGATTTCAAACTTATCCTTCCATTTTTTTGTCATAATCTGAAATTCCGCTCCACCGAAATTATTAATTAGCAAAATCCTTACATTATTCTTGATATGTCTGATACCTAAAGCATTCATATCATAGAAGTAAGCCAGATCTCCAGTTACGATGAAACACAACTCTGAGGTATTCATGCTCTCGCCGATAAGCATGGAATTACAACCGTCAATACCGAAAGCCGCAACATTACCATATCCTTGGATTGAAGGATCAAGCGGGAAGTAACTCCAACATCTTAAACTATTCAGGATAGCAAAGTTCATAATGCTATTTTGAGGTATTAACTTATACAATTGCTGGGCAACGTATAAGTTAGACAATGGCAGTTCCACATCATAATTCATCTGAGAATTCAGACTAAGCCAATCTTTATAATATAAATGATCCACAGTGCCATTATTTGGCATGCGTTCAAAGAAGTAGAAATCTGGACATTCAAAAATTCTGGTCAGATGACCATATGTATCAATAAAATCACCGTCTTCAGCAACTCTCCAGTGTTCAGCCTTACCTATACTATGAAGACTACCATAAATCGAATAATCTCCAGTCTGTCCACCTATTGTTATCAAAAGATCCGGTTTAAGTTGACTGAATCCACCAGCTGATACCAGCAGATTTGCATCTACTTTATATTTTCCTGAATAATTAGACAAGTGATTCACGTAAACAACAGCATCATGACTTTCACAAAATGCTTCCAAGGCTCTTGTCTGCCTGTCATCAAAAGGCCGATGTTCCCCCACTACTATCAGAATCTTACGGTTGTCTAAATTCAAATCATCCCATCGGTCCCAAGCCATATATCTTCTAACTTTCTTGATTACTGGTAAATCTGTATTTTCGAATTTACCTTGCTGAGCATCAGTAATACGAAGATTCAGCTGGATTGGACCGGGACTTCTGTGTTTACACCCCAGTATAGCCTTTGTAGCATTATGGCAGACTAATTCTCTGGTATTATCATCAGTTATCGGAGGAAGATCATATGAAGCCTTAACCGCATCTTTAGGCAAAGAACATTGGTCAGGAGCCTGCATATACTCCTGATATGCGAATCTCTCCAGTTTTGAAGTGGTAATCGCCAAAATAGGGACATGTTTATAAAAGGCTTCAGTAAGTCCTGGGACATAATTACGTGTGGCCTGTGCGCTTGTGCAAGAGGTGGCTATTATTTCTCCAGTCTGAAGATACAATCCTATGGCAAAATACATTGCACTTCTCTCATCGACAATTGAATAGCACTTAAAAAAAGGATCTGCCTGAACTGCTTGAACAAAAGGTATATTGGTTCCACCGGGGCTGATTACAATCTGTCGTATATTGTATTGTTTTAGCAACGATACAACGACACGTACATTTTCTTGTATAGTATAAATTGCCATTTTTATTTCTATGTGACTTTAAATGTTTAAATACATGATTAGTTACAATCACTTAAATTTTGATAGTGTCATATTTTTTAATATTTGTAATTCTTTTTTATTCAAACCTATGAATATCACAGTTAGTAGTGTAATCAGAAGAAAATATGATGACTGAACAAATAACATGATAAACCCATCGGCCCGTGTAAACATGACATGGAAAACCCAATAATTTGCTAACAGGATAATACATATTGGCAATAGTCTAAACAGCACTTTTGTCACAAATTCTGAAATACTAAACTGAATCAATTTCCTTAAATACACTAATCTTATATATATAGATATCATTACCACAACTATTTTCATAACAAACACACATGCCAATGATAAATCGCTCATTCCAATTATATATGCAATAGGAATAGCTAAAATGGTTATCGAACTAATAACTATCTGATATGATCGAATCTTTCCTGTCGCAAAAATCGAGACCCAGAGTGGTCCAGAAAGAGTATCGATAAGAGCTTCCACTATAACTAAAGTAGTTACAATAGGTGTATATGGTGGGTATTCTCCTAACCACAATTTTAGTATATATTCTATATTACAAATAATCGGGTATGCTATAAGAAGCATTATCAAGAATGATATCTTAGAAGAGGTCATAATCAAGGTCATTTGGCGCTCTGTATTTTGAGATGCCTCGCTCTTAATTAATTGGGGATTCAGTGCTTGCTGAAAACCGCCTACGAATTGGAGAATGGCGCTGTTTACCTGATTGGCAATGCCAACTGCTGCATTTGCCACAACACCATAAAACATATTGATAACAACAACAATTCCCTGTTTGAATCCGATTCCAGCTATACTGCCAAATGTGGCCCAACCGGAAAAAGCTAAAATTTTACGATAATAATTTCTGTCAGTAACTTTTACAAATTTTACTTTTGGAAAATTGTAATAGCAATAAATAACATACCAAATAGTCATAAATAACGAAATAACAGCAAGCATTGCAACGTATAGCACTAACTTATCATTGGTAGTCAGCATCAATAGATATACGATAAGTAACTTCAATACAACCTCTACTATACTATTGTATGCATAGAAACCCATCCTTTCGTATGAAATCACCAAAGCATTATATGGCACTTTAAAGACTCCAATCACACAATTTAAAATTGACAATTGGTAAGTCCAATAAACAGCAGTCATGCTACCTTCCGGAAAAACCATCTTATTGTTGACAAACCACAAGCCAACGGTTTCTGCCAACATTACAATTCCCATAGCCATCCATATGTGGAGTTTAACACATGCTGTAAATATGCTACATACATTGCCGTTCACTTTTCCAAGCTCATAAGTGATAAACCGTTGAGTACTTGTGGACATAGCTTGATTAAGGAATGTAAAAAGAGTTACTACACCTCCTATTACACTATATATGCCATAGTCATCAACTCCGAGCTGCTGAAGTACGACACGACTCGTAAAAAGCGTGACCCCCATTACCAAGAGCATTCTAAAATACATAAAGAATGTATTTATTGCTATCCTCTTATTATCTGAATCTGCCATTATCTCAACCTATGTATTCGATACTTCAATTGATAGAGCCGACTCCATATTCGCTTAACTAATGTGATTTTATAAACTGAAATTGGTCGCGAACGAATTAATGCTGTATTGTTCTATTATAATCTCGTAACAGCCTAAATTATTAAACTATATCTGTTATGAATTACAAACTATAAAATCTCTAATTTATAAAAATGTTTTTAACAAATCCTTAGATATTTTGCAATACGAATGATATCCCCTTTTTTTCGCATGACTAAAAGCATGTGAGCTCCTAATACACTCAAAGATAACACTGTTAGAAGAGCTATATAAGGATCTATGATATAATCCAGGAATATATTTAAAAATATTCCATGAATGAGATATAGATTTAGCGATATATCTCCAAGAAATAGAAGCCAACCCCATCTGGGCATACCATAGACTCGAGTAAGACAATAAACCTAAATTACCGTCACAAATGATATCAATGTATCTAAACGAGATGTCAACAAGTTAAAAGATACAGAAATAATAGCGAAAACAATTATGGCGACAATTGTTGTCTTCTTAGACATTAACTTGGTGATAACCGGTTCGTATGCGGCAGCAATATAACCAATAACAAGAGCTGGTGCTGACAAAAACCACCATCCCCCAAACTCTATATACTTCAAAACAGCAATGTAAAAAACTATAATTGCTGAAAAGAATACGAGAGTAATATTAGTCTTTGCATGACAGATACAGGCTGAAATATAGAATGCTATATATGCATAGATTATTGCATATATAAACCAAGAATAATGCAATGGTGGATTGCCATGAATCAACTTAATAGCTACATCACTTAATGAATTATGGAATATGAGAATTGATATAACCGATAATACTAAGAATTCAGGCAGTATCTTGCCTAAGCGTGAAGGAATGAATCCTTTGAGATAGTCATTCCCTTTATTTCTTAACGAAAATGCAAGGCCATATCCAGTCATAAAGAAAAAAATCGAGACTATAGGTGTCCCCATATCAACGAATAAGTTTATTATACTCACAGTATGATTTCCAATTCGAATACCGAACTCATAATTTTCTGCAAGATGATGAAATATAATTCCCAGAGCAAGAAAGCCTCTAAGAGGAAGTGTATTATCTCTATCAAATTTACGCAACTCAAGGTTACGATTAAATACACCTGGTATTATTAGTGCTATTATAATGACAACTATAGTTATCATTCAGTATACAAGAATTAGATTTTTAAAGAGACTAAAAACTGATAGAGCCCTTAAAGTTTATCTCAATTACTAAATATGGAACGAATGTTATTTCTTTAGGAAACTGCTTACAGTAACATTTTTATAGTTCATTTATCTATTATATATACCTCTAAGATATATCCGCACTTTTATTTAAATATTTAGTATAATTAAACTCGCTTTAATAATGCGTGATAAAATAAATTGATTATCGCAGAGTAACAAAAGTAAACATCTTTATTTAGCCTTTTCAGAACCATAGTTATACCCATATCCATAGCCATACCCGTATCGGTAAGAATGACTGTATCCGTAGCGTCCCTGATCGTTTCTGGTACCGTTTAGGATGAAGGCCATGTTGACGTATTTCTTCTCGTCGTAGAGGCGGTCAAGCTCAGGAAGCATGGTGCGCTCAAGCAGTCCGGCACGGACTATGAAGAATGTACGATCAGCATACTGATCGATTATCTGTGCGTCGGCCACGACCTCGATGGGCGGACAGTCGATGATGATATAGTCAAACTCATCCTTTAGCTGTTTCATTAACTCACTGAATCTCGGTGACTCGAGCAACTCCGTGGGATTAGGCGGTATTGCACCAACCGGCAGGAAGAAGAGAGAAGCGCACTTTTCGCTCTTGACTATGACATCCGATATGTCAGACTCCCCGCCGCTGAGGTAATTAGAAATGCCCTTTACCGGAGAGCCGACGTAGGCCGACGTAGAGCCATGACGCATGTCGCCATCTATGATAAGAACATTTTTGCCTTTGAGGGCTAATGACATACCCAGATTTACTGAAATAAATGACTTACCTGATCCGGGATTGAATGACGTTAACGCAACTACTTTACAACCTTGAACTGAACCGCACATAAATTCCACGTTGGTACGAAGCACTCGGAACGCTTCATTGATGACATTGCGTTTTCCCTCCTTCACTACAAGGGTGTTCACTTCGTGCTTATCGTTCTTGTTGTTTTTAAGCGATTCGTTATTATATTGAGGAATTTCGCCAAGGAAAGGTATAGCAAGATTCTCAACATCTTTTCGGCCACGGACCTTAGTATTGCTGGTTTCCTTCACATAGGTAACGCCAAAAGGTATTGCCAGACCGATGAGAAAAGCTATGGCTAAAATATTACGTCTGTTGGGTGTCGGAGGTACTCCAGATGCTCCCGGCTTGTTGACGATTCGCGTGTTGTATGCTGTAAACGCCTGTGACAACTCGTTTTCCTCACGCTTCTGCAGAAGGAACAGGTACAGCGACTCCTTGACCTTCTGCTGGCGCTCGGTCGAGAGCAGGTTCTTTGCCTGTGTAGGGTTTGAAGCGAGCTTTGAAACGGTCTTAGCCTCGCTCCCTTGCAGAGATTTCAGTTGTGTGTTAAGAGCTAATATTTCATTGTCAATAGTCCCGACAATAGCATGTCTTTGCGCTCCAAGCTGTTCGTCAAGTTGGGCTACAATAGGGTTCTTCTCCGAGGATTTTGCAACAAGCGAATTGCGCTGCAACAATTTATCGTTATATTCGCCAATAAGAGTCTGAATATTATTGCTTTGCAGGCCGGTATTTGCGGGTAGGAGCTGGTCGCGATTACCATCTGCTGTAAGATATGAGCGTATGTAGCGGGCCATCGACAGCTGATTGTTCACCTCAAGTATTTGTGCCTGATTCTGCTGGCTCTGGCTCATATACATTGAAGCGGCTGCTTCCACGTCCGGCACGAGGTTGGCACTTTTGTAGGAGGAGATGTCAGAGTCAACATTGCCAAGTTCACTTTCAATAACGCCAAGACGGTCGTTTATGAAATTGGATGTTGAGACGGCAATTTGATTTTTGTCCCTTATCCAGTTTTCGTTATACACTCCTATAAGTGTACTCAGCACCTCATCTGCACGTTGGGTAGATGGATCTGCCATAGTGAGTTTCAGTACAGTTCCCTTTTCGTTTGACATTGTTACATTCAAACGTGCATTATATGAATCTCGTGCGAGGCTTAACGGCATCTTGTTGACAATTAGTGAGATCTCCTCTCCCTTCGTATAACTGTGCGACGGAGTGACAACCATTTTACCCAATGGGGTGGTAATAGTGTCATTGAGTTGTCCGTTATAATTGTTTTTGAAAACTTCTCCATCCGATTCTTTAAGATCACTTATTGAGACTTTTCCATCTTTGGAGACAGTGAGATCCATTGACAGACTTCCTTCGTCAGGAAATCCTGAGATTGTCAGTTTTACAGGAAGATCGTAGCCGTACACCACGACATCGTGAAATGTTCCGCCATGATAGTAATCAATATCAAGCCCGAGACGCTTTACAACCTCTTCCATAAGGTCCTTTGCCTGAAGGTTTGTCATCTCATTCTGAATGTTTGTGTTAGACTGGAACAGACCGAGATTGGCAAACTCCTCACCTCCGGTCGACTGTCCCTTGGAATCGTCCTTTATCAGAATTTCGGCAGAACGGGTATAGACATTCGGCGTCCGTAGCAGATATACGTATGCCGCACCTACACATATAATTACTGACAACAATATCCATGGCCAATGGTGCAGGGTCATGAAAAAAATGTCGCTCAAGGGTACTGTTCCCGACTGATTGGCGTTGTTTCTTGCCCTGTTGACTGAGTTCTTTACTTCTGCCATGACAATTAATGTGTGAGGGTTACGATGAGTGTTGCTATTGTCACACCAAGTGAACCGATTGACACCCAAAACGAGGGATTAAACGCGCTGTTGCCGCTTGCCGTAGTGTCACGTTTCTTTTTATCGTTAGGCTCGACATAGATCATGTCATTCTGCTGGAGATAGTATACCGGTGACTGAGCAACCGAATTCATATCTGTCAGGTCAATCCTGTAAACCTGCTGTTTACCATCTTCATTTTCGCGCATCACAATGATATTCTCACGTTGCCCGTTAGCTGTGAGATCTCCCGCCATAGCAAGAGCATCAATTATATTTAGGCGATCTTTGTTAAATTCATATCGTCCGGGCTTTGCAACCTCTCCGATTATTGACAGTCCGGTATTGGCAAATTCTACCGTAACTATCGGGTCTTTAACGAGATTCTCGTCCTTCAATTTCTTCTCAATATATTCAGCCACTTCATATCGACTCATGCCACCGATATGAAGCTCCCCTAACACCGGAAAATTGATGTCCCCAAATTTGTTTACTGTATAAAAAGATGTTCGACCGTCATTTGCGTTCGACGCTCCGACCGTTGATGTTGTCGTATTTCCCAATCGTGTCTGAACCTGGACAAGATTGAACAGATTGGAAAGAGCCGGGTCTTGCGTTGTGACTATTATCGAGAGTTTGTCTTCAGGCTTTACTTTAATGTCAAGTTGTTTCACCGGGTCGATCACAGTACCCTGAGCTACATCCTGAAAATATGTTATATTCTTTGGCGTAGAACATGAGCCCAGCAGCAATATAGATACTAAAAGGCTTGATATTTGATACTTTATGCGCATAAATGTGTATGTTATCCAATTATAATTCTATTTGATGTGCTGAAGATTAATAGTGTCAATCAAAATTTTGGCCGCTCCGAGAATATCGATTCTTACAACGATCTCGCTTTTACCATCTTTGATCTGAATCACCTCCCCTTCAAGGCCTTTGAGATTTCCGCGGATTACTTCAACTTTGTCTCTAACTCTGAATGGTTTGTCAACAAATGTCACCGGAATATCTGATTGACCCAGCATGAAACGCAGCATGTCAATCTGTTTCTGGGGGATGATGGCGAGGGGTTTGGATAGTCCGTTGGTTGATGTGTTAGCCTTGTTGGTCAGGAATCTGCTTATATATGGCAGTGTCACAATCTCCCTACGTTCTTTCTCGGTGCATTTTATGAATACCATCGAGGGGATCACGACTTTGTCAACCTTGGATTTCCTGCCGTTTTTCCAAACCCTTAAAACTATTTGCTTGGCAACATAGGTTTCATACCCTGATTTTTCGAGCCTTTCCTGTACGGCTTTCTCAGTATTGTTGTTGACGATTGCCACAAACCACTTGCGGTCTTGCACGCCTACGGCGTCGCCAACGCCCGAGGGCACTGCCGTAACTACTGTGTTATCAGTGGCTTGACACAACATCGAATGAGCCCAAAAAGATGATTTAGGTCACACTCTCTAATGAAGAGATTGTGATTACTTATAATGCTCTAATATCTTGCACTATAGCTATTGCAATGAACAGGAGTTGTAAAACAATTTGGATACAATAGAATTAAAGCCTTATATTTTTAAGTCGAGTTATTTAATTTAATTGCCTAATAGTGTGTATATTTGAAGAATTTTTTGTAATTTTGCAGCTCCAAAAAGTATCTCTTCATTAGAGATACTATAAATATCTCTTTGCCGAATAAATAATACTATATTTCCATTATTATATCATAGTCAATATAGAAAAATCAAGCCTGACTATTACATTAATAAATGGTATATGACTCAGCGAAACACACTTCCACCAACCTTTCAAAGCCTTATATATGAAATGAATAAACACTAATAACAATTGATATATCTAACCAAGACCAACGGAAGGATGTAGGTTCGGGCTGAGAAAGTTCGAGCTGACCGGGAACAATATATTTTGAGGATGTCGACTTAAGGTACAAAATCCTCACCCCGGGACCTGCCGTTTGGTCTGTATTTTTTCTCCCTACCATCTGATGGGATTGAAGTGACCCCGAAAAGTTCGACGGGTTATTAACTATCCGATTTGAGAAAGAGTTCGGTATTGCACCGGACTCTTTCCTTTTAACCGGGATTTGATTCGTTTATTGTTATAGTAATCGATATATTCCTCTAAAGCTTTCATGAAGGCTTCGGCCGATTCAATTTTCTCGGCATACAGAAGTTCGGACTTCATGATACCGAAGAAGTTTTCAGCCATTGCGTTGTCAAGGCAGTTTCCTTTGCGGGACATGCTTTGTATAATACCATGTTCTTCAAGTCGTCTACGATAACCGTAATGCTGATACTGCCAGCCTTGATCTGAATGCAGGATAAGACCGTCAAGACAATCGAAACGAGCAAAAGCTTTGTCAAGCATATCATATATCTGTTCAAGATTTGGCGATCTGGATATGTTATATGAGATTATCTCTCCATTGAACATGTCAAGAATGGGCGACAGATACAACTTTTCAGCCCCTATGTTTATTTGTGTCACATCAGTAGCCCATTTGCGATTTGGAGCTGATGCGGCAAAGTCTCGGTTGATGATGTTTGGAGCAATGCGTCCGACTTCTCCTTTATATGAACGGTAGCGCACTTTGCGGATTTGACTTTTAAGTCCCATCTGTACCATCAGGCGCTGAACAGTCTTGTGATTAATGACAACGTCATTGTTGCGCATTTCCGCAGTTACACGGCGGTAACCGTAACGACCCTTATGAGCATGAAAAATTGATTTAATCAATTCCTTTTCACCCGCATATTTGTCTTTTATCTTCAGACGTTTCAAATGATAATAGAATACGGAACGAGCCATCTGTCTCAACTCTAAAAGTAAGTCAAGAGGATATTCCGACCTTAGTTCGTCAATGGCTTTTGCCCACTGAGCCGTGCTCTG